>NZ_CP116805.1:3250892-3591784 GCF_028463845.1 Gimibacter soli
GGATCAGAACCTAGCCGAATCGCTGCAGCGCATCCCCGGCATCTCGATCCAGCGTGACGCGGGCGAAGGCCGTTCGATCACAGTTCGCGGCCTTGGAGCGCAGTTCACCCGCGTTCGCCTGAACGGGATGGAGACGATCACGACCTCCACCGACGGTGCGTCGGCCAACCGCGACCGGTCGTTCGACTTCAACGTCTTCGCGTCGGAACTGTTCAACTCGATCGTTGTTCGCAAAACCGCTGAAGCTTCGCTTGATGAAGGCTCGCTCGGCGCGGTGATCGACCTCAATACCGGCAACCCGCTTAGCTACGATGAAGGCACCACCTTCGTGGCGTCCGCCAAGGCCCAGTATAACGACCTGAGCGAAGATCTTTCGCCCCGTGTCGCCGCCCTTGGCGCCTGGGTGAATGACGAGAAGACCTTTGGTATTTCCGCCTCGGTTGCCTTCTCCGACTATGAAACGCTCGAAATGGGCAACAACAGCGTACGCTGGCAGCAAGCCCGTTTCCGTTCAGTCGGTGGTGTTAGCTGTGCTGATGCGAACGCCGCTTGCGACGAAGTCGCCAATGCCTTCCACCCGCGCATTCCGCGTTATGGCGAAGTCGGCCATGACCGCCAGCGTCTCGGCGCCACCGCGTCGATCCAGTTTGCGCCTTCGGAAGCGACCAAGGTCTCTATCGACGGTCTCTATTCGAAATTTGAAGAGACCCGCACCGAGAAATGGGGCGAAGTTCTGTTCCGCGGCAACGAAGGCACCATGGACATCCGCGATTATGTGATCCAGGGCACCAACATGATTTCTGCCACGGTCGATAACGCCTGGGTACGGATCGAGGATTACCGCCGCGACAGCTCGACCGAGTTCCATCAGCTTTCCGCCAAACTCGAACAGGACATCACCGACACGTTCCGCATCGAACTTCTCGGCGGCTTCTCGCAGTCGGACGCCGATATCCCGCTTGAAACCACGATTATCTTCGATGACCGCGACACCACGGGCTATAGCTACGACTATTCGAACATGAAGACCCCGGTCCTGTCGTTTGGCCCCGGCATCGACGACCCGACCGCCTTCCAGTTCGCCGAGTTCCGTGACCGTCCGTCCTTCCTGACGAACAAGTTCCGTAACCTCGCGCTTGATGCCGAATGGGATGTGAACGACAACATCCAGCTTGTCAGTGGCGCCATGTACCGCCGCTTCAGCTTCGATACCGTCGGCTATCGCCGCGACAGCACCTATTGCTCGGCCTTCACTTGTGAGCCTGGCACCTATGGCGCACCGGTAACGGCTGATCTCGCAGACATGTTCGAACTTGGAGACGCTGGCCAGCCTTCGGGCAACACCAACAGCTGGGTTGTGCCGAACATGGCAGCGGCCGCTGACCTGATCGATCTTTACGGCCGCGAAGCAGCCCTGCGCCAGGCAGAAGATCGCGGTGTGATCGAAACTGTGAAGGGCGGCTTCCTGCAAGCCAACCTGACCGGCGAAATGGGTAACATGGCCATTTCGGCAAATGCCGGCATGCGCTACGCGCACACCAAGCAATCGTCGACCGGCTTTAATAACGGCACGGAAGTGACCGTGGAGCGCACCTATGACGACTGGCTGCCGTCGGCAAACCTCGCCATCTTCCCGACGCCGGAATTTGCAATCCGCGCGGCTGTTGCCAAGGTGATCACCCGCCCGACTCTCGGCAGCCTTACCCCTGGCGGTTCGGTTGACGGCTTCAACTACCGCGTCACCTCGGGCAACCCGTTCCTGACGCCCTACCGCGCCACGAACTTTGACCTTGCGTTCGAATGGTACTTCATGGACGACGCAATCGCTTCGGTCGCCCTGTTCAAGAAGGACATCAAGAGCTTCCCGATCAGCACCACGACAACTGGCACCTATGCCTCGACCGGCCTGCCGCTGTCGCTGATCGATCCGGGCTCACCGGCTGCTGCCAATCCCGAAGGCCGCCCGTGGGAAATCCGTTCCACCGGCGATGGCCCCGGTGCCAACGTGAAAGGTGTTGAATTCTCGGTTCAGACCCCCTTCACCTTCCTGCCGGGTGTCTGGTCGAACTTCGGCACGATCCTGAACCTGACCCTGGTGGACAGCGACGTCGATTACGAGATTGGCGGCAACATCTATACCGAACCGCTCCTTGGTCTGTCGAAGAAGGCTGCCAACGGCACGCTCTATTATGAAGACGAGAAATTCTCGGCTCGTGTCTCGGTTGCCTATCGCGGCGGTTATATCGACGGCACCAGTGCAACGAACAACATTTTCGAGGGCTACAACAGCTCGATGAACGTCGACGCATCGATCCGCTACGAGATCATGGATGGCCTCGAAGTCTCGCTTGAGGGCATCAACCTCACCGACGACTATCGCGACCGCTACACCGATCTCTATGAACAGCGGAACTATGAGTACAACCATTACGGCCGCGTGTTCATGTTTGGCGTCCGTTACAAACTCTAGGCCAGATCCCTCCCCCCTCAGGTATTTCCCTCCAGAGGGGCCACGGCCGGGGTGCAACGCACGGTGCACCCCGGCCTTCTTTTTTCTGGCCAACCGGCCATAGAATAAGACCGGAAAGGAGTGTTTCCCCGTCATGTCGATCGAACGCCGGACTTTGCTGAAATTCCTGATGGGCGGCAGTGCCCTCGCCCTGATGCCCGCGCGCCTGATGGGCGGCGCCGCCTTCGCGCAGGGCTCGCGCTCCATATCATCCCTTGATCCCTATGCCGATATGCGCTGGGGCAAAGGTTTCGAAGGGCAGCGCAAGGCCGACCTCGGCAACGGCACCTTCCTCAATCCCGTGTTCGCCGGCGACCATCCTGATCCGTCGATCCTGAAGGACGGGGACGACTATTATCTGACCTTCTCCAGCTTCGACAGCTATCCCGGCATCCTGATCTGGCACAGCCGCGACCTGGTGAACTGGACGCCACTGACAGCCGCCCTCACCAAACCCATCGGGTCGGTCTGGGCGCCGGACCTGATCAAGCATGACGGTCGCTATTATTGCTATATCCCGGCGCGCTTCCCCGATTACCGCTCGATCTATGTGATCCACGCGGACAGTATCGAAGGCCCGTGGTCGGACCCCATCGACCTGAAACTGCACCAGCATATCGACCCCGGCCATGCGGTTGCCGAAGACGGCACACGCTACCTGTTCCTGTCGGGCGGCGACCGGGTGAAACTCACCCCTGATGGCCTCGCCACCGACGGCGGGGTTGAACATGTGTACGAGCCCTGGCGCTACCCGAGCGACTGGGTCGTCGAGACCTTCGCCCCCGAAGGCCCGAAGCTGATGAAGCGCGGCGAATACTATTATGTGGTCACGGCCGTGGGCGGCACCGCCGGCCCGCCGACCGGGCATATGGTGATCATGGCGCGCTCCAAATCACTCGATGGCCCTTGGGAAGACGCCCCCAACAATCCGGTGATCCGCACCGAAAGTGCGACCGAGAAATGGTGGTCGCGCGGGCATGCCACCATTATCGAAGGGCCAGATGGCGGCTGGTGGATGATCTATCACGGCTATGAAAACGGCTACTGGACGCTCGGCCGCCAGACGCTCCTCGAGCCCGTGGAATGGACTGCCGACGGCTGGATCAAACCGCTTGGTGGTGATCTTTCCTCGCCGATCAAAAAGCCTGTCGACCTTGGCCCCCAGCCGCACGGGATGCCGCTCAGTGACAATTTCACAGCGAACCGCTTCGGCGTTCAGTGGGCCTTCTATGACCCGGCACCCGATGAAATGAGCCGCGTGAATTATGGCGACCGCAGCCTGACGCTGAAGGCCAAGGGCACCTCGCCCGCCGACTGCGCGCCCATCACCTGCATCTGCGGGGATCAGTCCTACCGGATCGAAATCGATCTCGAGATTGACGACGCCACCGAAGCAGGCTTGCTCCTTTTCTATAACCGGCGCCTCTATGCCGGGCTCGGGCTTGGGCCTGACGGTTTCATGATGCACCGCTATGGCCTCAGCCGCCCGCGCGGTGCCATCCCCGGCCAGCGCGACCCCGGCAAGCCGGCCAAGCCCGTTCGAGCCATGCGGCTGCGCCTCACGAACCGCCAGAATATCCTGACGATCCATACGAGCCAGAATGGCGGCAAGACATGGGACAAGTTCGACGTGCAGATGGAAGTTTCAGGCTATCATCATAATGTGGCCTATGATTTCCTGAGCCTGAGGCCTGCCTTCTATGCCGCTGGCAAAGGTGAGGCCCGCTTCCGCAACTTCACCTATGAGACCCTCCATGACGATTGAGCAGTATCTTCGCCCGCTCGCCCTCGGCCTCGCACTCGCCTTGGCACCGGCGGTGAACGCGCAGACCTCGGCGCCTACGACACCGGCAGCGGTGCCGACCGCAACGCCAGATCCTGCCGAGACCATCGACCTGTGGCCGGTGGGCGCCCTGACCGTCCCCGCTGGCCTCACCGAAACAGTGGACGAACGTAGCACGGAAGCCGGGATCAGCGACCGCGCCGTGAAGGGCATCAGCGTGCCGCGCATGGTGGTGTTCCGCCCCAAGGTGCCGAACGGCGATGCGCTCCTCATCACACCCGGTGGCGGCTACAAGCATGTGGTTGTCGACAAGGAAGGCTATGAGGTCGCCCGCGAACTCAGCGCCGAAGGCGTCACGGTCTTCGTGCTTTTCTACCGCTTGCCGGGTGAAGGCTGGGAAGGCCGGTCCGATGTGCCGCTTGCCGATGCGCAGCGCGCCATGCGGCTGATCCGCGCGCGGGCGACAAGCTACGGGATCGATCCGGAACGTGTCGCCGCCATGGGCTTCTCGGCCGGGGGGCATCTCTGTGCCGATCTTGCCACGCGCTTCGACACACCGGTCTATGCCCCTGTCGATGCCGCTGACGAGCAATCGGCGAAGCCCTTGTTCGCAGCCCCTATCTATCCGGTTGTCTCGATGAGCGCCCCTGCCGCCCATATGGGTTCGCGCCATTTCCTGATCGGGGATGAGGCCACAAAGGCGCAGGAAGAAGCACATTCACCGCAGTTTCATGTAACTGCAAAGGTTCCGCCCGTCTTCCTGCTGCATGCGGAAAATGACGAGGCCGTGCCGGTGGATAACAGCCTGATGCTGCGCGCCGCACTTGTGGCCCATGACGTGCCGGTTGAAACCCACCTTTTCGAGAAAGGCGGCCATGGTTTCGGCCTCCGGAAGGCTACCGGCCTGCCGGTTGCCGACTGGCTCGACCTCTTCCGGGCCTTTGCCCGCGACCATGGCTGGCAGAAGCCTGATAGCGTTCACAAATAATTCACGAATGTGAAACTCATTCGCAACACGGCCCAGTGACGGTCTCCCTCGAAGGCGGAGGATCCAATCGATCCTCCGCCCAACTATATATCAGGGAGCCCATCAATCATGTCGAAGATCATGTCGCGTCGTCGCGCCTGGCTTGCCGCCACGGCCCTGACCACCGCCATCGTTGCCACCCCCGCCGCCCTCGCCGGTACTGTTACCGGTAAAGTCATCGATGCCTCGGGCACCAGTGCCCTGCAGGCCGCGCAGGTCACCATCGTTGAATTGCGCCGTGTGACGAACACCGCCAGCGATGGCACCTTCCGTTTCGTGGATGTACCCGCCGGCACCTATACCGTGCGCGTTCGCTACGCCGGTGCAGGCGAAGAAACGCAGCAGATCACCGTCAGCGAAAGCGGCGATGTTTCGGTGCAGGTAACCCTCGCCGCCGCCGGCAACGGCGATGTGCGTGAAGAGATCCTTGTTGTTGGCCAGCGCGCCAACCTCCTCTCCTCGCTCGCCCGCCAGCGCGCCTCCGACACCGTCGACAGCGTCCTGACCCGCGACGCCATGGGCCAGTTCCCTGACCAGAACGTGGCGGAATCGCTGCGCCGTGCGCCGGGCCTCAACATCCTCAACGACCAGGGCGAAGGCCGCTTCGTGTCGGTTCGCGGCCTTGACCCGAACCTCAACGCTGCCTCGATCAACGGCAGCCGCGTACCGGCGCCCGAATCCGATGTGCGCTCGGTCGCCCTTGATGTGATCCCGTCGGAACTGATTGAATCGATCGAGGTGAAAAAGTCGCTGACCCCGGATATGGACGGCGACACCATCGGTGCCTCGATTGAGATCAACACCACGAGCGCCTTCGACCGTGAAAAGCCCTTCGTGACCGTGAAGGCCGAGGGCTCCTACAACGACCTCCGCGATACCGCGACCCCCAAGGGCAGCGTTGACTTCTCGACCCGCATCGGCGAGCGCTTCGGCATCGCCGGCGGTGTCAGCTATTACAAGCGCAAATTCTCCACCGACAACGTCGAGATGGACGACTGGGAAGAAACCGACGACGGCGACGCCTATGCCGAAACGCTTGAATACCGCGACTATGATGTCGACCGCGAGCGCATCGGCGCCACCCTCTCGCTCGATTTCAAGGCAAGCGACAGCACCACGCTTTTTGCCCGCGGCCTCTATAGCCGCTTCGAAGACCAGGAATTCCGCCGCCGCCTGACCATCCAGGTGAACGAGGAACCCTCAGCGGTCAGCGGCAGCACCGCGACCTTCCTGTCAGACGACGGCGAGATCGAGGTCGAGCGTGACCTGAAGGACCGTTTCGAGGTCCAGAAGATCGCTTCCTTCACTGCAGGTGGCAAAACGGTCAGCGGCCCGTGGGAAATCAAATATGAAGGCAGCTACTCGGAAGCGTCCGAAAAGGAAAACGGCTCGGTTGACCCCGTTGTCTTCAAATCCAGTTGGGAAGATCCGGGCCAGCTTGGCGTGATGTTCGATTATTCGAACCTGCAACGCCCGGCCTATTCGATCCTCAATGGCGGCGATCTTTTCACCGACGCCTTGTCCTACGAATTCGACGAACTGGAGCGCACCACGCTCTCGGACGCGAAAGACAAGGAATATGGCTTCAAGATCGATATGAAGCGCACCTTCGTATTGGATAGCGGCGAGTTCGACCTGCAAGCCGGCGTCAAGCCACGCTTCCGCAAGAAACGCTACGACGCCAATATCGATGTGTTCGATGGCTATGATGGCGACCTGACGCTCGCCGACGTTGTTGGCAAGCAGAGCTACAGCCTTGCCGATATCGAGCCGGTCGTTGGCACCGACGCATGGCGGTCGTTCCTTGATGCCAGCGGCTATGGCGCCTTCGAGCTGAACCAGTTCGACACCGATGCCGCCTCGGCCGAAGCCGACTATTCGGCCAAGGAAAACATCCTTGCCGGTTACCTGATGGGCCGCTTCGATAATGAAGCGATCCGCGTGATCGGCGGTGTGCGTGTTGAACGTACCAAGACGACGCTCAACGGCAATGTCCTCGAGATGATCGAGGAAGGCGCCGAAGTGGACGGCGTGCCGCTTGAAGAAGACACCGTCTTCGTCACGCCTGTCTCCTTCAAGAATGAATATACCGACTGGCTGCCGAGCCTCAATATCCGCGCCAATGCGGCAGAAGATGTTGTCCTGCGCTTCGGTGCCTACAAATCGGTTGTTCGCCCGAACTTCGGCCAGATGGCCCCGCGCTTCCTTGTTGAAGAAAACGACGAGAACGAGCGCGAAGGCGAGTTCGGCAACCCGAACCTGAAGCCCTACAAAGCCTGGAACTTTGACGCCAGCGCCGAATATTATTTCGACAAGAACGCAGGCGTCACCGCCGGCATCTTCTACAAGTCGATCAAGGACTTCATCGTGGATGCCGAGTTTGAGGAAGTCACCTTCAACGGCGTTTATGCCGACGAAGCGCTGATCCGCATCAACGGCGACAAGGCGAAGGTCAAAGGCTTCGAATTCTCGTACCAGCAAGCCTTCACCATGCTGCCGGCACCTTTCGACGGGCTGCTGACCAACATCAACTATACCTACACCGACGCTGAAGGCGACGTGCTGGACCGCACCATCGCGCTGCCGTCCGCTTCGAAGCACACCTTCAACATGGTGCTTGGTTACGAGAAGGACCGCCTGAGCCTGCGCGTTGCCGGCACCTACCGTGACGGGTATCTCGATGAGCTCGGCGGCGATCCGGAAGAAGACCGGTATGTGAAGGATCACTTCCAGGTCGACGTCAGCGCCAAGTATGAAATCATGGATGATGTTCAGCTCTTCGCCGAGCTCGTGAACCTCAACAATGCGAAATACACGGCCTACCGCAAGGGGCCAGGGGCTGACCGCCTGCTGCAGTTCGAAGAATATAAATGGACGGCCAAGTTCGGCGTTCGCGCCACCTTCTAAGCCGTTTATGATCTGAAGGGTTACGCCACCCCCTGCAACGCTCGGGGGTGGCGCAGCCTTATCCTCAAGGGGAAGATAATGTTTTCGAAACAGACCATGATCGATCTGGCAACCGCCGCCCTCCTTGCCGGGCTCGCCAGCGCCTGCATGCCGGAAGTCGAGCATGACCATTTTGCCGTCGGCCCCGGCGTCGGCGTACCGGCCGCCGTTGAAACTGCACCCGTGGAAGCAGGTGACGACGCAGCTGACGATCCGGCCATCTGGGTGAATCCGGCTGACGCTTCGGCGAGCCTTGTGCTTGGCACCAACAAGAAAGGCGGGCTCTATAGCTACCGTCTGGACGGCACGGTGCATCAGTTCCTGCCGCTTGGCCGCCTGAACAATGTGGACCTGCGCCCGGATGTGACGGTTGGTGATGCCACCATCACGCTCGTCGCGGCCACAAACCGCACGGACCAGAGCATCACGCTTCTGACGCTTGACCCGGCAACCGGCATGATGGCGGACGCTGCGGACGGCGTACAGGCCACCGGCTTTGCCGACCCTTACGGCCTTTGCCTCTATACCAGCCGCACATCGGGCAAATCCTATGTCATAGCGAACGACAAGGACGGCACCTACAAACAGTGGGAAGTCACCGCAGGCACTGCCGGCAAGGTGAAGCTGCAAGAGGTGCGCACCTTCGCAGTCGGCAGCACCGCCGAAGGCTGTGTGGCGGACGATGAAACCGGCATGCTTTACATCAACGAGGAAGATGTTGCGCTTTATGCCTACAAGGCTGAACCGGATGCCGGCAACGACCGCAGCGTGATTGCCACGGTGGCTGACACGGCTGTCCTCAAAGACGATCTGGAAGGTGTGGCACTTTATGACGCCGGCAACGGCGAGGGCTATATCGTGGCCTCAAGCCAGGGCAACAATAGCTATGCGCTGTTCGACCGCAAGGCCCCGCACGCCTATGTGGGCTCGTTCCATGTAACGGCCAGCGCCGACGGCAAGGTGGATGGCACCTCGGAAACCGACGGGCTGGAAGTCACATCCGCCGCCCTTGGTGATGCCTTCCCCGAAGGCCTGTTTGTGGCGCAGGACGGCCTCAATACCGATCCCGAAGCCCGCCAGAATTTCAAACTGGTGTCGTGGGCCGGGATTGCGGCGGCACTCGAAGCCGCCAAGCAATAATCTCGCTTTCGGAAAATCAGAAACGGCGCCCGTGATATCACCGGGCGCCGTTTTTGTTGGCGCTCAGAACCAGTCTGTGAAGGTCACGTCCGTTCTGCCTGCGGGCAGCGACACCGCCATGCCGTCTTCCGCCACACGGATGGGGCCATCAAAGCGTGCGCCCGCCTCTCCCACAAAGGCCGGATACAGGATTTTGGAAGGCAGCGCCGGCACCACATGGGTCAGCACCAGCGCCTTCGCGCCAGCAGCCGTTGCCGCGTCCGCCGCTTCTTCGGGCGTCGTGTGATAATCAAGGATATCGCGGGTGATCTTTGCGAGCCGCGTATTGCCTGTGGCCTCCGCGCCTTCTGTAATGCGTGCAACGAGCTTCGGCTGCAATGCTTCGACGATCAGGAGATCCGCCCCCGCTGCCAACGCCTTGAAACCGGCCGAGGCTTTCGCATCCAGATCACCGCTCACCACAAGCGACCTGCCGCCATAATCGAAGCGGTAGGCAACGGCTGGCTTCACCGGATCATGGTCCACAAGCACGGCACGAACCGTGAGGTCGCCCGCGTCATACACGATGGCGGGGGCCATGCCCTGCAGGCTGAAGGACCGCGCCACCATCCCCGCGCCCGAGGGCGGCACGATATCTTCGCCGTGATGCGCCGGCCGGTAGATATCATCCAGTGCATAGGCCTTGTTAAAGCCTTCAACCACGCCTTCCACACCGTCCGGGCCATAAACGGGCAAAGGCGCCGTATTGCCGGTGCCGACCCAGCGCTGCATGGCGAGGTCGCCAAGGCCGCCGATATGGTCGGAATGATAATGTGTCAGGAAGGCCGCCTCGATCCGCCCGGCGGACAGGCCCATCATCAGTATGTTGGCCGTGCTGCCTGCCCCCGAATCCACCACAAAGAGATGGGTTCCGGCGATCACGAGGGTGCAGGCAGGCGCGCGGGTGGGGTCGGGGAGCGGCGATCCCGTTCCGCAGAAGGCCGCATGCAGGCCGTCCTTCAGGCCCGCCAGATGGTCGCGCCCCATGCGTTCCTTCACCTGCTTCGCATAAAGCCGGTCAGCAATCGGTTCGCGGTAGTGGTGGAACACTGCAGCCGCCACAGCGACAACGGCAACGACGCCGATGATCAGCTTGCCCATTTTCATGCCATGCCTTCCCCTTTCGCCGCGATGCGGGCGAGTTCTTCTTCCACGAGCCACAGCCGGTCCTGCCCCCAGACGGCAAGATCGCCGACATGGAAGGACGGCACACCCCAAAGGCCGAGAGACAAAAGCCGCGCCCGGTTCATTTCGGCCACCTTGCGCCAGCTATCATCGGCAAGGGCGGCTTCCACCGCAGACCAATCGATCCCGGCACGGGCAGCGATCCGCTTGAGGCCGGCGTCCGACCCCGCGTCGATGCCCTCGGCCCAAACCCCTTTCAGGAAGCTGATCAGGAAGTCCCGCCCCTTGCCCGCCAGGATGGCGTGATGCAAAACGGCAAGGCCACGCTCTGTCGGGCGGCCGACGGGGTCGCAGATATTCCCGAAGGGCAGACCAAGCCTTTCGGCTTCGCGTTTGGTATCGACAAGGAAATAGCGGCCCTTGCGCGGCGGCACCGGCAGGTTGCGCATCACCATCGGCAGCACGAAGCGGATTTCGGGCGTCGCGCCCCAGCGCTCGGCAAGTGCGAAGGCACGCTCCATGGCGATCCATGTATAAGGGCTGCGTAGCGAGGGATAGATTTCCAGCACCACCCCGCGCGCATCACCCCGCGCCTGCGTTTCCAGAAGCGCCGGGGCAAGCGGTGCCGCACCCTCCCGGCCCTGCCGCCGCACTTTCAACCCGTCCAGCCGGGCTTCCAGATAATGCAGCCGGTCCGCCCCCCAATACCATTCGCCACCATAATGGATGCTGCCCGCCTGAAAATGGCCGAGCCCGTTGCGTCGTTCGGTCCCCTCCGCCACGGCCTTGGCCGTCGCCTCCGCGCTCGCCTCGCCGTGCCGGTGCGCGAGTTCATCGAGCGCCACCGCATCGCCTGACCACACGGCCTTATCGACCGCGGTGGTAGCGGTAAGCGGATCAGGCCCGGAAAGCGCCGCCACCAGAATGGCCGTCGCACGCGCCATCAGGGCCGCATCCGGCGCATGGCCCGGATCGGTGAAACCAAGCCCGAACTTGCGGGCAAGCCTTGCGGCATCCAGCCGGGCGTAAGCGATCAGCCTTTCAGGCTCCGGCGCCACGGCAAGCTCGGGCGCGCCCACCGGCATCAGCTCGACTTCGATATCGTAACGCTCCCTGAGAGCCGCGACGAGGCCAACCATCAGGGCGCTGGTCGGATCGCCGAACCGGTGGAAATAGGCGATGCGGTGGGCGCGTCCGTCCCGGCGGCGGCGCCTTTCGGCTGACCAGCGCCGGAAGCCACGGCGTCTGCTGCTGGTCAGCAAACGGTAGACCTGACGGCGGAGCCATACTTTCGGTCTTTGCATGTCAGTTCGCCCAGTTCACATACTCGTCCTCGGGGGTTTTTTCCTCGAGGATATTCTTGTCGATATAAACGGGCGGCGCTACGAGGCTCGGCCAGATCGGCGTAGCCTGCTCGGCGTTCAGGGCATCAAGGGCTGCCCTCATCGCGGCGAGCCGCGCGGGCTCCCGCTCCGCCAGATTGACCTGTTCGGTCGGGTCTTCATTCAGGTTGAACAGCCAGGTCTTTTTCGGCAGCTCCGACACCTGCAGTTTCCAGCCCTTGTGCAGGAGCACACGGTAATGATCCGACCGCCAGAAAAGTGCGCGGTCGGCGGGCGGCGCATCGGGATTGGCGATCCGCGCCAGCATGTCCTGCCCGTCGATCTGCCGGTCAGTCGGGAGCGGTGCTCCGGCCGCGGCGGCAGCCGTCGCGAAGATATCGACATGGGCGGCGGGCTCATCAATCACAACGCCCGCGGGGATGCGATCCGGCCAAGAAACCAGCATCGGCACCCGGATACCGCCTTCAAAGAAGCTGGCCTTCCAGCCCCTGTAAGGCTTGTTGATATCAGGAAAGCCGATATAGCTCGCCCCGCCATTGTCGCTCGTGAAAATCACCATCGTGTTGTCGGCAATGCCTGCTTTATCGAGTGCAGCCTCGACCTTGCCGACGGCACGGTCCACGGCGCGGATCATGGCGCCATAGACGCGCAGGCGGTGGTCGGCGATGCCGGACAGGGCATCATAATCCGACTTCAGCGCCTGCAGCGGCGTGTGCGGGGCATTCAGCGCCAGATACATGAAGAAGGGCCGTCCGGCATTGGCCTCGATTGCCGACACGGCCTGATCGGCCAGATAATCAGTCATGTATCGGTCAGGGTGGAAGCGCTGCCCGCCATTATGGCTGACAGCATAGGTCAGGTTCGCCCAGAGGAACCGGTCAATGGGATCAAAATCATGGACCGAATTGACCACATCAGGGTGGTCTTTCGGCAGGAACATCGCGGCACCGGGCATGAAGCCCAGCCATTCGTCAAAACCCTGATTGTGCGGCCGGAACTTCTCGGCCCCGCCCAGATGCCATTTGCCAAGGAACAGGGTGCGATAGCCCCTCTGCTGCAACAACTCGGCGACGGTGATTTCCTCGCTCGGCAGCCCTTGGTCATCCAGCGGGATCGTATCGGCCTCGCGGTCAGCGTGGTAAACGGCCTGCTGCGGGCCATAGTCGAAGGAGCCGAGCAGCCGGTGGAATGGCACGGGCGCGGGCGTGAACTCAAATCCGAAGCGGGTTGCAAACCGCCCTGTCATGATCGCCGCACGTGACGGGGCGCAGGTAGCGTTCCCGGCATAGCCTGACGTGAAGGTCGCGCCTTCGGCCGCGATGGCATCGATACTCGGTGTCTGCACGGCACCGTCCGCAACGCCGCCGCCAAAGGTCGAGATATCGTTGATGCCCAGATCATCCACCAGAACGACAATGATGTTGGGCGGGCCTTTCTCGCCGGTCGGCGTCGGGCCCTTCTCCCACACCACCGGTTGGTTTTTGGCAATCGGGTCGCTGATCCGATCGATAATACCGGGGATGTAGATGCGATACTGGTAAAGCGCGCCAAGCCCAGCAGCGACGACAAGCGCCGCGCCGGCCAGCCACGCGGTGCGGGTACGGATCATGGGGCTATTCCTTGGCGTCGCCGGTATTCACAAGGGTGCGGGCCTGTTTGACGAAGGCATCCGTCTTTTCCTCTTTGCTGGAACCCGCCGAGGAAAGGAGCGCCGACATGTCGTAAGGCACCTTGATACCGGCCTGCGCCGCCGGGCGCTCGGCAATCTCGGCGATCCAGCGTTTCATGTTCGGGAAAGGATCGGTATCGACCCCCGACCACGCTGCCGTGCGCGCCCAGCACCAGTTGGCGATATCGGCAATCGAATAGTCGCCGGCCAGATACTGGTGATCCGCAAGCCGGGCATCCAGAACGCCGAAAAGCCGGGCGACCTCGCCCTGATACCGCTTGATGGCAAGGTCTATCTTTTCAGGCAGATAGCGGTAAAAGACATTCGCCTGCCCCATCATCGGCCCCACACCGCCCATCTGGAACATCAGCCACTGGATGACGGTCGAGCGGCCCTTCGCGTCCGCCGGCATCAGCTTGCCTGTCTTCTCGGCCAGATAAATCAGGATGGCACCGGACTCGAAGACCGCAAAATTGCCTTCTTCTCTGTCCACAATGGCCGGAATTCGTCCATTGGGATTGATTTTGAGATAATCGGGAGCCCGTTGCTGACCTTTCATCAGATCGATGGCATGCACCTCATAGGGCAAGCCGGTTTCTTCAAGCATTACCGAGGCTTTCCAGCCGTTTGGCGTTGGTGCCGTGTAAAGATCAATCATCGCTTCCTCCCTCCCGATCCGGTCAGACGGGACCCCTCCCCATACCGGTCATGGGAAGAACGATAAATTATGTCATAGCATGTGTCAATTGTTTGACGTGTGCGAGCGAGCGCGTTAAAAGTAACCTGTCGCGCCACGAGAAGGAATGAGTATGACTGACCTGCAACAAACCCGTGTGAGTACCGCTGACCTCGCCGGGATCGAAGACGGGCGCAACCGTCGCCGCGCCGCCAACCGCGACAAGATCGTGACGGCGTTTCTCACACTCGTGCGCGAAGGCAACCCGACACCGAGCGCGCAGGCCGTGGCCGAACATGCGGATGTGAGCCCGCGCACCGTTTTCCGTTGCTTCCAGGACATGGAAACGCTGTACCGCGAAATCTCGGTCCTGCTGCGCGAGGAATTCCTGCCCCGCGCCACGCTGAACCTGAACACGCCGGACCGGCGCGAGCGGCTGACCCGGCTGGTTTCGAACCGCACAAAGCTTTTTGAAGATATGCGCCCGTTCCGGCAGGCGGCCGAAGCTCAAAGCCATCTCTCGCCCACCCTTGCCACCGACAAGGCCTTCGTGACGGCGATCGAGAAGGAGCGCCTGCGGCAGGCCGTCAATCCCGATGGCAAGATGGACAAGACCCTGATGGACGCGCTGACCGCTGCCACCAGCTTCAATTACTGGCTGCGCCTCAGGGCCGAGCAGGAACTTTCGCCCGAAGATGCTGCCAAGGCTATGACCTTCGCGGCCTTCGCCATTTTCGATGCGGGCGCGGACGCAGGCCCCATCGCGCTATAGAAAGAAGCCCGGATGACCGATCCCTATATCCTCTATGGCGTGCCTGCCTCTTATTACACCGGCAAGGCCCGCGCCTATATGCGCAAGCAGCGCATCGATTTCGAGGAACGGTCATCCGCCCATCCGGCCTTTGCGAAGGATATCCTGCCCAAAACCGGGCGTATCCTGATCCCCGTGTTGCAAACACCAGAGGGCGAGGTCATCCAGGATTCGGATGATATCATCGGCTGGTTCGAGGATCGCGGCCTGTACCGGGCGAGTGCCCATCCCGCAGGCGCCTTGCAGCGTATCCTGTCGCACGCCTTCAATCTATTTGGTTCGGAGGGGATGACCCGCCTGGCCATGCATTACCGCTGGAGCGTGCTTGGCCAGCAGGAAGCTTTCATCGCGGCCGGTTTCGCCCATGGTGTTGCCCCGGAACTGAGCCCCGAAGCGGCGCTGCAGATGGCGCGACCGGTGATGGACAAGCTGGCGGGCTACCTGCCCGGGCTTGGTGTCACGCCGGAGACCATCCCGCTGGTGGAAGCCGCCTACCATGAGATGCTTGCCATCCTGCAGAAGCATTTCGAGAAGCATCCCTGCCTCTTTGGCGCATGGCCTTCGCTTGGCGACTATGGCCTGTACGGCCCCTTGTTTGCCCACCTCGGGCGCGATCCCGTGCCCGCCTTCGAGATGAAGACCAAGGCGAGTGCGGTGTTCCGCTGGACCGAACGGCTGAGTGCACCGAACCTCGATATCCCTGAATTCCCGAGCTATAGGGTGACCGGCTTTTTGCCGGACGGCGAGGTGCCCGCCACCATCGATGCCTTCTGCCGTTTCATGGCGGATGAAATGCTGACCGAACTGGCCGATCAGGTCGCAGCCCTTGCCCGCTGGCTGGAGGCAAACGACGCAGCGGAGGGCGCGCCGGTTGTCGACAAGCCCCACAAGCGCTCCATCGGCCGGGTCGAGACACACTATCGCGGCAAGCCCATCACCACGGGCCTGTCGCCCTACCGGATGCTGTTGTTGCAGAAGCTGCAGGATGCTTTTGATGCCCTGACGGCGGATGAACAGGCGAAGGTGCGGGACTATTTCGCGAAAGTGGGGCTCGCGCCCCTCCTCACCCTGCGCCCGGCCCGCCGTGTGGAGCGGCGCGGCAATATCGAGGTTTGGGGGAAGGCGGCCTGAGCCGCCCTCCCGTTCGCTCCCTTGAACTAGTGCCGGCGGATCAGCCGGATGATCCCCCAGACCAACAGGCCCAGAAGCCCCAGAGCGCCGGCAAGCACCAGCGCGAAAACCCAGCCATAATATTTCAGTTGCTTCAGCATCGCGTTCTTGGCGATCTGCTTGTGGATATTGTAGCCCGCTGGCAGTTCCTGCACGCCGTTCACCTCAGCATAGGTCGCATAGTCGGCATGCATCGCGGCCACAACATCCGGATGGCTTTCGCTCAGGTCCGTCGTCTCGCCGGGATCGGTCGCCATGTCAAAGAGTTGCCATGTGCCGTCGCCCCACGGCGGCATGTTGCGGACGAGCTTCCAGTTGCCCTTATAGAGCGCCGCATTGCCTGAAACTTCCATCCCGACTGCATCGTCTGGGCCATAGGCATGGCCACCATCGTTGACGACCGGACGCAGGCTGCGGCCCGTCATGTCGCCCGCCTGTTCACCAGCGCCTGCGTAATCAAGGAGGGTCGGCGCGATATCGGTGACAAAGCCAAGCGCGCCGGTACGAGCACCCGGCACCACACCCGGCCCCGCCATCACGAAGGGCACCCGCATGCCGCCCTCGGACGCATAGAATTTAAAGAGGCTATGGGGAGCTGCAGCCGCCGTCGCCCACTCCGGCCCGATGAAGGCATAGCTGCCCTCTTCACCAAGATTATCCAGCCGGCGGTCATAATCGTTGAAATACATCCAGGTGGTGAAGCCCGTCTGCGCCACCGGATTGCTGGGCTCCGGCCCGTTATCCGAGGTGACGATAATGACGGTGTTCTCCAACTGACCGGTGGCGCGCAGGTGATCGATCAGGCGGCCCAGATGATGGTCCATCGCCTCGATCATGCCGGCATTCACCGCCATCGAACGGGCATAGATGGCGCGGTCTTCATCGCTCAGGTCCGCCCATTTGCGCAGGCGGTCCGGCATCGGCTTCAGGGGCGCCCCTTCAGGCGCCAGCCCCAGTTCGCGAGCGCGGTTGAAACGTGCTTCACGGAGGTTTTCCCAGCCCGCCTCATAGACGTTTTCATAATGGTCCGTATATTCCTTCGGCGCCTGCACCGGGATGTGGATGGCCTGAAAGGCAAGATAGGCGAAGAAAGGCTTGTCCTTGTCGGCGCCCGCCTCATCCAGATAGTCGATCATCTTGTCGACAAGGAATTCGGACGAATAGAAATCATCCGGCAGCGTGGTGCGCTTGTCGCCTTCAAACCAGTCTGCGGTTTTGTAATAGGGCATGTAGGACTTCTGTTCCCAGTTGTCCGCCCCCGAAGCATCAAGGATGAAGGACCGGTCGAAGCCATGGTCCACCGGCAGGTCACCCTTTTCGTGGCCGAGGTGCCATTTGCCGGTCATCAGCGTGCGGTAGCCCGCGCCCTTCAGCCGCGTGGCAATCGTCGTCACGCCGGGTTCCAGCCGCATGGCATAGCCGGGTTTGCCGACATGCTCTGGCGGCAGCACTTCAGGGATGGTGGCAAGCCCCGTGCGGTGGTTATCAAGCCCGGTCAGCAGCATGGCGCGCGACGGAGCACACAGCGGCGAGGTGTGATAATTGGTGAACATCGTGCCGCGTTCGGCGATCTCGTCAATCGTCGGTGTGTGCGCTTCGCCGCCATAAGTGCCAAGATCCATATAGGCGGCGTCATCGATCAATACGACCAAAAAGTTCGGGCGCGCAGGCACCTCATCGTCCGCCGCTACTCCCACAGCGAAAAGAAGCGGCACCATCAGCCGCGCCAGCCAGCCACGCGTCATCCTTCGTCTCCTCCATCTCTCCCGGCGCCAATGTTATGTCATATAGTGTGACAATTCAATCCCGCATGTCCGCCTGACGGCTTCGTGACACAAGGGGGCTGGATTTGACGGCCAAGGTCCGCCATGCTCGCGCCGGGAACCCGGATAGCCGGGAGTGGAAACGCGACGACACGCGAGGGAGATTTATATGGTTCAGGAAAAGGCCCGGAGCCCGCATCTGGTGCTGGCGATGCTGCTCCTTGTTTATGTGTTCAACTTCCTGGACCGGCAGATTCTCGGCATCCTTGCCCAGCCCATCAAAGCCGACCTTGGCCTTTCGGACACCGAGCTTGGCGCACTTGGCGGCATTGCCTTCGCACTTCTCTATTCAGTGCTCGGTGTACCCTTCGCCGTGATTGCCGATAAAACCAGCCGCAGCGGCGTGATTGCCATTTCGCTCGCGGTATGGAGCGGCTTTACCGCCCTTTGCGGCCTCGCCACCGGCTTCTGGCAGCTGTTCCTGTTCCGCCTTGGGGTCGGGGTCGGGGAAGCGGGCGGCGTGGCGCCATCTTATGCGCTCATCGCCGATTATTTCCCGCCGCACCAGCGCGCCCGGGCATTGTCGATCTATTCGCTCGGCATCCCCTTGGGGCTTGCCGGCGGCGCCTTCTTCGGTGGCTGGATCGCCGAAACCGTGGAATGGCGGGTTGCCTTCATCACTGTCGGTATTGCCGGGGTCGTGATCGCGCCCGTGTTCAAATATCTGGTGAAGGACCTGCCCCGGCCGGCACCCACAGCGGCCGCAGCGCGCGTGCCGGTTTCGGCCGTGTTCAAGATTGTCGCCAAAAAACCAAGCTTCTGGCTGATGGCTTTCGCTGCATCCTGCAGCTCGCTTGTCGGCTACGGCCTCGCCTTCTGGGTACCGTCGGTGATGATCCGGTCCTTCGGCTTCAGCCTTCTTGAG
Organism: Gimibacter soli; assembly: GCF_028463845.1. Taxonomy (NCBI): domain Bacteria; kingdom Pseudomonadati; phylum Pseudomonadota; class Alphaproteobacteria; order Kordiimonadales; family Temperatibacteraceae; genus Gimibacter; species Gimibacter soli. The sequence continues at coordinate 3,269,819 of NZ_CP116805.1, forward strand.
GCCTCGCAATATATGGGCTCGCTGCTCCTCGTGGGGGGCACCGCCGGCGTGTTCGCGGGCGGATGGCTTGCCGACAAGCTCGGCAGCAAGGACCGAGGCGTCTATGCCCGCCTGCCCGCCATCGCCTGGCTGATCTGTGCGCCGCTGTTCGCGACCGCTCTCCTCTCGGATTCGCCCTTCATTGCCTGGTTCCTGCTGGTGATCCCGAACGGGCTGAACCTTCTGTGGCTTGGCCCCATCACGACGGCAATCCAGCATCTGGTGCCGCAGGCGATGCGGGCCACTGCCTCCGCAAGCTTCCTCTTCATCAACAACCTGATCGGCCTTGGCCTCGGCTCGCTGGTGATGGGCACGATGTCGGACATGATGACGGCGCGTTTCGGCAACGATTCTTTGCGCTACAGCGTGGTCGCGGCGCTTGCCTTCTATCTCCTCGCGGCGTTCCTGATCCTCTTTGCAGTCAAGACCCTGCGCAAGGACTGGGAAGACGAGCCGCAGCAGGCCTGACGATACTTATCCGGCAGCGGCCATGGCGGCTGCCGGATCTGCCTCCAGCCCACCGAGCATCATGGTGACGATCGTGCCTTCAAGGCTTTCGACCGTCAGCCCCTCCACAGCCGGAATCCATTTCGCCAGCCAGATGACCATCCCGATGATCAGCTGGGCCGCGATCCGCGTGTCGCAAGGCACGATGGAGCCGTCCTTGATTCCGTCCTTCAGGATATGCTCGAGCATGCCTTTCAGCCGGTCGGCCCACTGGGTGATCTTCCGCCGCTGTTCATCGCCAAGATAGGAATAGTCACCGAAATAAAGCTGCGGCCCGTTTTCAAACTGGTCTTCGAGCACGCGCCTGATCAGGCACCGCATGCGCGCGGCACCCGTGCCTTCGGCGTCTTCGGCATGCTTCAGAAGCTTCTCGAAACGCTCGAACGAACGGCAGTGGCAGGCATAGGCCAGCGCCACCTTATTCGGGTAATAATAGTAAAGCGTGGCATCGCGCAGATTGAGCGATGCAGCGATCTCCGACATGGTCGCCCGTGCGAAACCCTTGGCGTTGATAACGCCAGTGGCCGCATGAACGATTGAGTCGCGCTTGCCGTCAGACTTACGGCTTCGCGAAACGGCCATGGGCATTCCCCTCCCCGACAGCCCTCCCTGGCCGTCAATTGCCCTCTCTCGACGCCGACTTTCCCTGATTTTACGGGTGATTGGCAAGCCAAAGTGTGGACCAAACGAAAATTCTTCTAGTCAACATTAGAATTTAAGGCTCTAATCGGGTCATCGCGTCGTGGGGACGACGCAAGGGAGGAATTCATGATCAGGAACCAGTATTTCGGGGCCTCTATGCTCGCGCTTGTCGCCAGCATGCCGGCTTTCGCTCAAGACGCTGCCGGCCAGGCCGGCGATGACTTTGCAATCGACGAAATCGTCGTAACCGCCCAGAAGCGCGAACAGACCCTTCAGGATGTTCCGATCTCGGTTGCGGTGACCAGCCAGGCAACGATCGAAAAGGCGCAGGTGCGCGACATGATCGACCTGCAGACGGTTGTACCCTCGCTGAGCGTTTCGCAGCTCAACGCCACGGGCCAGACCAACTTCAGCATCCGCGGCTTCGGCAACGGTAACGGCAACGACGGTATCGAAGCGTCGGTCGGCGTCTTCATCGACGGTGTTTACCGCTCGCGCACCTCGTCCGCCCTTGATGACCTGCCGGAAATCGAGCGCGTCGAAGTGCTGCGCGGCCCGCAGTCGACCCTTTTCGGCAAGAACGTGTCGGCCGGTGCCATCAGCATCGTCACCGCCAAGCCGCAGTTTGAATTCGGCGGCAAGGCCGAAGTCAGCGTCGGCAACCTTGACCAGCGCCTTGTCAAAGCCTCGATCACCGGCCCGCTCAGCGACACCGTGGCTGTCCGCGTTTCGGGCAACTACAACAAGCGTGATGGCTATTTCGACAATCTGACGACCGGTACGGACGTGAACAACCGCGACCGCTGGTCGGTTCGTGGTGACCTCCTCTGGAATCCGAACGAGGATTTCACGCTGCGCGTCATCGGCGACTATAACGAGATGAACGAACGCTGCTGCGGCGTGGTCACCATCCTCAACGGCCCTGCCACCCAGTTCATCGGCGCACCCTCGCCGTTTGGCCTCGGCAAGCCGATTGGCGACCCGGATGCCATCTTCGACCGCGACGTGATCTTCAACGCTGACCCTGCAAACAAACTGAGCGGCAAGGGCATTTCGGCCCAGGCTGACTGGCAGTTTGACGGCATGGCGCTGACCTCGATCACCGCATGGCGGAATCAGAAAAACGCCTCGAACCAGGATATCGACTTCACCGGCGCCTCGATTTCCGAGAACGCCACCCAGAACGATATCAAGACCTTCACCCAGGAACTGCGCCTGACCTCCACGGGTGACGGCCCGCTGACCTGGCAACTTGGTGCCTTCTATCAGGACGAGAAGATCAACACCGGCCGCGACATCAGTTATGGCACCGATATCCGTGCCTTCGCTGATGGCCTTTCGGGTCAGGTTCCGGCGACCCTGCTCGGCGCCCTGCCGCCGCCGCTTGCGGCCGCGCTCAACGGTCGTTCGAACATCTTCGCCCTCGAATTCCTGCAAAGCCTCGTCAACCCCAGCATCGTGCCGGGCGCGACCTACTTCCAGGCGGGCGACGGCATCCATGACTTCTACGACATGGACCAGCGCTCTTACTCGCTCTTTGGCCAGTTCGACTATGAAGTCACCGAGCGCCTGACCTTCACCGGCGGCCTCGCCTACCTCAACGACCGCAAGGAAGTTGTGTCGGACGTGGTGCTGAACGATCCGTTCTCGTCGCTTAACCTGCAGGCTGTGCCCGAGTTTCCGTTCCTCGGCCTGCCGGGCAACATCTATGGCGGCCTTGGTGCCCTGCAGTTCTTCTATGGCAACACGCAGAACCACGCGCCCGTCAACTTCCCGAACTCGGATGAAGACGGCATCCTTAAAGGTGACAAGCTCACCTATGCGGCCCGTGTCTCCTACGATATCGGCGATGTGAACACCTACATCAGCTACGCCAAGGGCTGGAAAGCCGGTGCCTACAACCTGTCGTCCGACAGCCGCCCGGCTGACGTGAACGGCGTTGGTCGCTCGGCTGGCCCCGAAGATGTGACTGTGATCGAAATCGGCGCGAAAGCCCGCTTCGAGCGCGGCTTCATCAACGTTGCCCTCTTCGACCAGCAGATCAAGGGCTTCCAGTCGAACGCCTTCACCGGCCTCGGCTACAGCCTGGTGAACGCCGGCAAGCAATCCACCAAGGGTGTCGAGGTCGATGCCTCTTACTTCCCGGTTGACTGGATCGCGCTGACCGGTGCTGTCACCTACCTTGATCCGACCTACGACAGCTTCCCCGGTGCCGCTTGCGTATCCTACGACACCGTCCGTTGCCCGGTTGACCCGGCGACCGGTCGCCGTCCGAACTTCCGTGACCTGACCGGCGACACGCCGGCCGGTATCCCGGAATGGACCTTCTCGACCTCGGCTACCATCACCCGTCCGATCACGGACACGATGGAAGGCTTCCTGCGCGTCGAATACTATTATGTCAGCGACACGCACCTCACCGAGACGACCCCGCCGGAAGTTGCCACCTACGGCACCAACCAGATCAACGCCAGCTTCGGTATCACCAACGAGGAACTTGGCCTCGAGGTCATGCTGTGGGCCCGTAACCTGACGAATGACGAAGCACTTATCTCGTCCTTCCCGACGGTTGCGCAGGACGGCAGCTATAGCGGCTACCCGAATGCACCGCGCACCTGGGGCGTGAATGTGAAGAAAACCTTCTAAGCGGTCAGCCTCCGCTTGAAAAAGAACCGGCCGCCCTGAGACACCCAGGGCGGCCGGTTTGCATTTCGGGGGATGATCCCTCGTGGCGGCGGATCAGGCCACCGCCGGTTCCTTGACGATCCAGCCGAGCGATCGGGCACGTTCAGCCGCCAGCGCCGGGATGTCCGTCGCGATCAGCTTGCGGTGCAGGATCTGCACACCCAGCATGTGATTGAGCATGGCATCGAGCTGCACCAGCCGCGCCCGGCTGGTGTTTTCCGATTGCGCCTCAGCCAGCAGGCGGCGCACGCCGGCACCATCCAGAAGGCCGCTGTCGAGGATCGCCTGATCGTTCAGGTGATCCTGCGCCAGTTCCATCATCGCAGACCATTTGTCCTTGTTGGTGGTGGCGGGCGGCGCCATGAAGGCAAACTTCTCGCGCTCGTAAAGCGTTTTCGGCAGCAGGCCCTTCATCGCTTCCTTCAGCACATATTTCTCGCGCCGGTCCTTGATCCGGTGCAGCGGCGGAATGCGCGTTGCGGCCTCAGCCAGATGGTGATCAAGGAAAGCGGGCCGTGCCTCCATCGAGTTCGCCATATCGACCCGGTCACCGCCCCATGTCAGGATCTGGCCTTCGAGCATCGTCTTCGACCACACATATTGCGCGCGGTCCAGCGGGTGACGGCCATCAAGCTTGGCCCTGTCCAGCCGCTCGGCAATCGCATGGCCGGGCTTATAGTCGGCGAGAAGGCCAAGGCGGTCACGGTTCAGCACATCACGCGCCGTTTCCTCGCAGGCGAGCCACGGCTGCAGGCAGGACGGCGTGAAGCCGACCCGGTCGGTCAGGAAGGGATCGTCCAGCTCGTCGTCCGCCAGCATCGCGCCCTTGAAGAGCTTGTTGCTTTCGCCAAGCATCGCTTCCCAGCGGCGCCGTTCGGTTTCCGGCAGGTCATCCAGCCCGTGCAGGAACAGGTCGCGCCGGAACGACGGATAGCCGGCAAAAAGCTCGTCCGAGCCTTCGCCCGTTACAACCACCTTGTAACCTGCCTCGCGCACATGGCGGCTCATCAGGAACTTGGCGACAGCCAGCGTGTTATAGATGGTGCGTTCGGTGTGCCAGATCGTTTCCTCGAAATGGCCGTAAAGCGCATTGGCATCAAGCCGCAGGATATCCTGATCGGCCCCGGTCGCCGCTGCCATTTCCTTGGCAATCGGCGTCTCATCGTAGGCCGCATCCGTGAAGCCGATGGTAAAGGCCTTCACCGGCTGCTGGCGCATGGCGGCCGAAAGGCCAAGGATCGAGCAGCTGTCGACCCCGCCGGAGAGGTAGCAACCGACCGGCACGTCGGCCTCAAGCCGCAGGCGCACTGCCTCGGTCAGCCCCTCGCGGACGGTTTCGCTGCTTTCCTCTTCGCTTTTCGGGCCCTGGTGGAAGCTCGCGTCCGGGAACTCGACATCCCAATAGGGGCGATCCTGGATCTCGTAGCCAAGGCCCTGACGGCGGAAGGTCACCACATGGCCCGGCTTCACCTGCGTGATGCCTTCATAGGCCGTGGTGCCCGGTACCATCACCTGCATCAGCTGGTGCAGGAGCCCCTGATTGTTGAAGCGGCGCGGCACAGCGGGGTGCGCCATCACCACCTTGATCTCGGACCCGAAGACAACGCCCTCGTCGCTGGCATGATAATAAAGCGGTTTGATGCCGAAGCGGTCACGCACCAGATGCAGCGCATCTTCCTTGGCATCATACAGCGCGAAAGCGAACTCGCCGCGCAGGCGCCGCAGCGTTTCATCAAGCCCGAACCGCGGGAACAGGTGCAGGATGATCTCGCTATCCGACTTTGTGCGGAAGCGCGCGCCCCGGCTCGTCAGGTCTGTCCGGATGCGCTGATAGTCATAAAATTCGCCATTGTGGGCGAGGAGAAGCGAGCCGTCGGCGCTCTTGAAGGGCTGCCGTCCGCGGTTCTCGTTCAGGTCGATGATCGAAAGCCGGGCGTGGGAAAAGCCCACCCCCTTGCCATTCATCATTTCGACACCGAAACCATCGGGGCCACGGTGGTACTGGATCGCCGCCATATTGGCGAGCAACTGGGGATCGACAGGTTTTTCAGGCTCACGGTGAAAAATACCGGCAATGCCGCACATGGGAGACCTTTCTTTTTATCATTCCTTGTAGTTTTGAAGTCCGGGCAAAGGCTCAGACAATGTCCATGACCATTTCGGTCCGCTGCACCATGCAGGTCAGCAGCGCCATCCGGATGAACACGGCACCCCGCGCCTGCGCGAAGTACCAGTTGTGGGGCGTGTTATCGAGCGAGGTGCAAAGCTCAGGCCCGCGGGCCAGCGGATGCAGCACAATCGCGCTCGACTTGAGCGGGGAACTGGCATCAAGCTTCAGTTCCTCGCCCATCACCTCGAAGCTGTCCTTCACCCATGCGATCGCGTTGATATAGACAACGTCAAGGGTCGGCAGGACGCCGTTGAGATCAGACGTTTCGCTGATCGTCAGGCCGTCCCGCATCAGGTTTTCGCGCTGCTCGGGGGCGAACAGCGGTTCCTGCTTGCCATCATGGACCACCACGACTTCCTCGATTGCATCCGAGAAACGGCTGAGGAGCGTGAGCAGGCTGCGCACCGTGCGCATGCGCTCCGGCACGCCAACAATACCGATGCGGATCGGGTTTTCCGGCTTGTCGGCCAGGAGGTCCGGCCGCCATTTCATGATGGCATAGAGATCGGCCAGCGCCTGTGTCGGGTGCTCATCGCAGCCATTTCCCGCATTGATGATGGGAATGCGCAGCGAGTTCATCATTTCCATCACGGATTCGGCGCGGCTGTCGCGGAGTACGACGCAGTCGCCATAATTGTTGAACATCTCGGCCACGTCCGAAAGGCTCTCGCCCTTGGCGATACCGGTTGTCGAACGGTCGGTGATCGACATGATATCGCCGCCAAGCCGGTGCCACGCGCTTTCGAATGAAAGCCGGGTACGTGTGGACGGCTCATAGAAGGCGCTGATCAGCAGCTTGCCAGCCAGCGGCTTCAAAGGCGTGCCGTAGCGTTCCGGGTTGGCCTCATATTTCGCGGCCAGCCGGAAAAGCTGCATCAGGAGCGGGCGCTCAAACTGCGCGGCAGACGCAATATGGCTGTGCGCGAGGGCCCGCAGATAGTCATGCTCCTCATGGATCGCACGCAGCAGATCACGCGGATGGGCGTCGCCGTAAACGTCCGGCCGGGTCGGCTCGAACGAGGCGGCGCCTTCGAAGATCGCGGCTTCAGCCCTTACCATAGCTTGTTCTCCTTCACGTCGCGCCAGACCAGGGTGACAAGCACCGCGGGCGCAATCGCCGTCATCACAAGGGCGGGCATCACAAGGGATGCGAGGGTCGAAGCGGAAATCATGACAAGTCTCCTGTGGAGCTTTGGCGGGCAGCCGTCAGGTTTGCCCAGTCGAAGGAAGGCCGCTGGAGGAAGGCAAGTGCCATCACGGCCATCGAGATGCCGGCGGATACAAGCGCCGCGACATAGAAACCAATGGTGAAATAGGCAGCAAGGCCACCGACAGAGCCAAGAAGCATGGCAGCGGTCGCATGCACGCCGTTGCCGCGCTTGTAAAGTAGCCCCACCGCAATCGGCCAGATCGTGCTTGCCACAAAGGCACCGGTGAAATGTAGAAGCGAGCCGAGTGTCGCCAGCCGCATCAGGCTAAGGGCCCATGTCGTGGCACCAAGCCCGATGATGATCCAGACCGCCGCCTTGCGAAGTTCTGCGTCAGATGCCGCCGGACGGATATGGCCTTTGTAGATATCCTTGACGATCAGGTCGCTGGTGGCGGCGAGAACGCTATCGAGGCTTGAGGCAAGGGCTGCAAACACCACGACAAACACAAGGATACCGCCGAACAGGCCGAACAGTTTGCCGGCGACAAGCGGTGCGACCATATCCGGCGACGGCACATTGATGCCAAGTGCCGGAGCTGCAAGGGCAATCAGCCCCGCCACAATCGGGATCGGCAGCCAGAAGACACCGGCAGTGAGGTAAGCCCGGAAGCCTACACCCGGCGCGAAGGCAAAAGCGCGCGACCACCAGACGTTCGAGTGGAAAATCTCCCCCACCCCGAAGAACAGGTTATTGAACAGGAACATGATCGACGCCGGCAGCAGCATGTTCAGAAGCTCGGGCCGTTCTTCTGAAAGCGAGGCGTGAATCGTCTCGAACCCGACTTCGTCAACCACCAGCACACCAAGGGCGACGACGCCGACAAGGATCAGGATCGTCTGGATGAAATCGGTGCCGATCACCGCCTTCAGCCCCCCGAACACGGTGTAAAGCGTGCAGATCGCCACGATCACCGTCATCCCGTACGCATAGGGAATGCCGGAGAGCGCGTTGATGAGGAGCCCGCCCGCCATGCCAAGGCTGATCAGCCAGCCGAGGCTGTAGAAAAAGGAAATGCCCAGAAACACGCGCCACGCCGTGCGGCCATAACGCAGGCGGATGAAGTCACCGCTTGTATAGCCCTGCGGCATCAGGGTGCGGATCCGCCGGGCAAGCGGCGCGAACAGGATGAGCCCGACAGCGCCAAGCGAGTAACCGACCATGCCCCAAATCCCGAGCTGATAAGTCAGCTGCGGCGCCGTCATGGTGGTGTTCGACGTCACCCATGTTGCCATCGCGGTGGCGACGGCAAAGCCCATCCCGACCTTGCGGCCCGCGAGCATATAATCTTCAAGCGAATTATTGTTCCGCCCGAGCCACCAGCCGATCAGCACCCACAGCACCGAAAAGGCGCCGATGATGATCCAGGCGTCATAGGCTGGGAGAACCGCATTGGCATTCATGACGGCTCTCCTTCACCATCTTCATGCCGCTGCGTGCCCACAACAAGCAGCACAACAAGCACGGCCAGCATCACAGCACCTGCCGCGAAAAAGCCGAACGCCCGCGACAGCGGATGATGGGCAACCGTCAGGCCGAACTCCGGCCCCGGCGGGCCGTTGTCGGCGCTCAGCCGGAAACGATAGTCGCCATCCGCAAGGCCGCTGAGGGTCGTTGCCCGGTCGCCGCCTTCATAGATGATACGCCACTCATCCCCTTCATATTCTTCGAGAAGGAAGGAGTTGCCCTCCACCACCGGCCACGCGAGTGTCGCATAGCCCGCACTTCTGCCGTCATCCGCCAGCGTCAGCGTCTGACCAAAAGCCATCGGCGCCGATGCCGAAAAAACGGTCATTAGCATTAGAATTCTAAACAACATTGGACTTTGAAAGCTCGCTTTCCATTTCCCTGCTATCAGGCGAAAACAGCGCCATAAGTTCTCCCTATGGCGCCGTGTGCGAGCCGGAATCATACACAAAATTACTTCGATTTCAAAATATTTGTTCTGGAAATAGGCTGCACGCTCCGGCAGAGTCCGGCGCGAGGGGCCAGAACAGAAAGGACGGACAGCCATGCCAACCGTTTCGATCGACCGTATCGAAAATGACCTGATGACCCTTGCCAAGATCGGCTTCAACGAACAGGACCGGGGGGTCTACCGTCAGGGCTTTTCAGACGCAGACATGGAAGCCCGGCGCTGGCTGATGGCCCGCATGGAAGACGTAGGCATGACGGCGCGGCTGGACGGCGCCGGCAACGTGGTCGGCCGGATCGGCCCCGATGACGCGCCCGCCGTGATGATCGGCTCGCACCTCGATTCCGTGCCCGCCGGCGGCATCTTTGATGGCACGCTGGGCGTGATCGCGGGCCTCGAATGCGTCCGCGTGGTGCAGGAAGAAGGCTTGCCCCTGAACTGCGCCATCGAACTGGTGGCAACGAGCGAGGAAGAAGGCCGTTTCGGCGGCATGCTTGGCGCACAGGCCTTGGCCGGCTGCGTAACGCTCGACTGGCTGGAATCAGCGAAGGATTCGAAAGGCAACAGCCTGAAGGATGCGATGGCCGCCCAGGGCCTTGATCACCGCGCCGCCCTCCATGCCCGGCGCGACCCCGAAAGCCTCAAGGCCTATCTTGAACTTCATGTCGAACAGGGGCCGGTTCTTGAGGCCGAGGGCAAGACAATCGGCGTGGTCGAAGGCATCTCGGGTGTGTTCAAATGGATGGTGCGGCTGATCGGCAAGGCGGATCACGCCGGCACCGCGCCCATGGAACTGCGCAGCGATGCCTTCCAGGGCCTTGCCGACTTCGCCCACGAAATCAAACGCATCATCGAGGAAGACGGCACCGACAAATCCCGCATCACCATAGGCTATGTGCAGTTGAAGCCGGGTTTCGCCCACACGGTGCCGGGCGAGGTGGATTTCACCATCGTTGGCCGCGATCTTGACCCCGAGGTGATGAAGGCCCTTGCTGCTTCCTGCCGCCGCGTCCTTTCCGCCATCGCGCGCCGCCACCGGCTGATGTTCGAATATGAGCAGATGAGCTGGCTGGAACCGCAAGCCTGCACGCCTGCCATCGTCGATCTCATCGACCGCAAGACCAAGGCACGCGGATACAGCCACATTAAGATGCCTTCGGGTGCCGGGCATGATGTGCAATTCCTCGCCCGCGTAACCGATGCCGGGCTCATCTTTGTGCCAAGTGTGGGCGGCGTCAGCCACGCCCCCGACGAATGGACCCACTGGGGCGATGTGGAGAAAGGCGCCAATGTCCTCCTTGATTGCCTGATCGACCTGATAAGCGATGGCAAAGCGACCTGAGGCCGCCATTGCCTCCGGCCCGCCCTTCGGGCTAGATGAGGCTATGAGCGATTATGATGATATCCTGATTTCGATCCGCCGCATCATGCGCGCGGTCGACCTGCAATCGAAGCAGCTGATGAAGGCCACCGGCCTCACGGCACCGCAGCTTGTCGTCATGCAGGCCATCCGCAAGATCGGCAAGGCAGCCCCCTCGAATGTGGCGCGCGAGGTGGCGCTCAGCCAGCCGACCGTGACGACAATCCTCGAGCGGCTCGAAAAAGGCGGCCTTATCCGCCGCGAACGCAGCGAGGACGACCGCCGCGTCGTCTTTGCCTGCCTCACCGCAGAAGGTCAGAAGCGGCTGGAGGAAGCGCCGGAGCTGTTGCAGGCAGGTTTCCTGCGCCGCTACCGCCGACTGGATGAATGGGAACGCACCATGCTCGTCAGCGCCCTGCAGCGCATCGCCGCGATGATGGACGCCGAAGATCTTGATGCCTCGCCGATCCTTGACACCGGCGAGATCATCGACAAGCCGGACTGAGCCTTCTTCAGATATCGATCACCGAAGATGTTCCCGTCGCCGGGAACACGCAGTCATAGCCATATGTGCCCTGCAGGCTGGCCCTGTCCCACAATCGGGTTTCGGGCGACGTGTAATTGAAATGGATCTGCTTGCGCGCGGCGGTGGGCGTTTTGAGGATACGGGCCATCGCTTCGGGGTCGGGATGATCGAACCGGCTGCCGCTGGTCGAGACCGCGAAACGGTGGCACGCGACAATATCCAGCAGCTCACGCGTCACATTGCCCTTGCTGCCGTGATGGGACAGCTTGAACAGATCGACCGGGCATTTGCTTTGGACCGAAAAACCGAGCCCTTCGAGACTGGCCAACAGGACATCCGGATGTGCATCCCCGGTCAGGAGAACCCGCTTTCCGGCAAATTCCGCAAGGAAGGCTATACTTGAGCCATTGGGAACTGCATCGTCGATAGGCGTCGGCGCAGCAAGTGCCTCAACGTCCGGATCAGCCGTCAGAATGGCCGGCCCGAGGGGGAAGGCCGCAGCGGGAATGTCCAGCTCTTCAGCCACAACGATTGCTTCAGCTTCACGCCGGTACTTTTCCCAGTCTTTCCTGAGCGGGGCCAGATGGGCGCCATCGGGCGAGAGGATCGTCAATTTCAGCCCGGCGATATCGATAGCTGTGCCCACTGTTTCCACCGCGATGGCACTGCCCTGGAAACGCGCATTGATCGGCCAGTCATGCGCCTTGAGCGCCTTCGTATAGGCGTCCGCCTGCTTGATCCCGAGGATACCCAGAAACGGCATGAAGGCCATCTGGTCGAAGCCGTTAAACCAGACCTCCCTGGGTTTCAGCACCGGCGGCGCCTCATTCACCAGTTCCAGCAAGCCTTCGATATGATCGGCATCGATATGGGTCAGAACCAGAAGCTCCAGCCCCTCGCCCCGCGCTTCGATGGCTTCAAGCGCCGCTTTCAGGCCACCCTTCTTGAAGGTTGCCTTTCTGCCGCCGTCGATAAGCACATGACGCAGGGCCGCCTCCTGCCCGTAACTGAGCAGGAGGCAATCGCCTTCGTTGGCGGGAAACATTGTCAGGCGGAAAACCGTCATCCCGTCACCCTTTCTGTCATCAAGGCGCCATGGCCCGGCCACGGCCATAATCGCGAATGGTGAGCGTTGGCTTGAGCTGGCCAAGGGTTGCGCTGGCCAGCACCAGTTCCTTTATTCGGGTGGCTGTTGCCAGTCGGCCGGCACCCGCTTCCCTTTGCCACCACAGGGCGGCAAGGCCTGCAACATGGGGGCACGCCATGCTTGTCCCGCTCATCGTGGCAAGACCGCCACCGAGTGCCGCCGAGGAGATAGCAACCCCCGGCGCGGCAATGGCCGGGTCGCTGTTCGAAAAGGTTGCGATATCGTAGTTCGGTGTACCGTCTGCATAGGCGGCGACAGAGACCACGCCTTCCGCCGCCGCGGGAAGCGACGCAGAGATCACATAGTTGGCATTCTGGTTGCGCCGGCTTTCATTACCCGCTGCCGCCACCACCACAGCATTCTTGTTGAAGGGCTCCATCGCCTTGAAATAATTGACGAGGGCATCGAACGCCCGAAGGTTCTGCCGGTACCCGACAAGGCCCTGCGAGGTGGCAAGATCGATGGGCAAGCCCTGATTTTGCACCAGCCAGGCCACCAGGCCCGGAAAGTCGAACCCGAGCGACATGGAAAGGACCTGCGCACCTTCGTTGACGACGGCCCATTGCATGGCCTGGAACAGGGCATCCGACGAGCCGCCGCCGTTATCCGCCAGCACCTTGCCGATTACAGCCCTCGTGACGCCCGGCGCCACCCCGATACGGGTATTTTGCACGTCGCGCCCGAAAACCGTACCGGCGCAATGGGTGCCATGACCGTGGCCATCTGCTGCATTCGGGGCAGTCCCGGTGAAATCGCGCGTGATCAGATTGACCCCGGCAAACGCCGGGTGGGATGCCTCGATCCCTGTATCCAGCACTGCAACTGTCACGCCTGCCCCGGTTGCTGTCGAGACATCGGCCCCGACCGCACCGACGCCCCACGCAGTATTCACTGCTGCAACGCCGGGACCACCGACCTGCGCCTCGATCAGCTTGATCGGCATCGACATAACGGCGCTGTCGTTGCTGTTGCTGGCATTGATTTCAGCGGCTTCCTTGTCGGAAAGCTCCGCAGGTTCCACCGACAGTTCAGGCTTTTCATCCATCCCTTCCGTCATCATGACGGGCCCGAACGCGGTGGCATCGAAAGCTGCAGGCCCCAGTCGCGGGGCGGGCGGCAGGTTCCTTGGCAACCTCAGACGGAAAACGGTATATTTGGCAAGAGACATGGACTTTCTCCTTTCCTTGCGGGAATGAAATACTCCTTCCTGAACTTACGCACGATGCACGCAGTACATCAGCGACCCGTGCCACCCCATCGTACCGACCCGAACGGTCAAACGTTCTATGGCAGATGCTGTGTTTTCTGCTGGAACTCGAGCGCCGCCTTCGCGAACTCAACGGCCTTTGTCACACAGTCGCGGTCAACAATGAGCTGGGCTGTGGCATCGGCACGTCTTTTTGCCTCGGCAATTTCTTCAGGCGTCGGTGGCACTATCAAGATGCCGGTCGATTTCCGCGCATCGTATTTCGCCTGAATGAGCGCCTTGTCATGCGTCAAGCGGATGATCACCAGATCGATCTGGGCCTCTTCTCCTGGGGTCGTATCGGCCTGATACCGACGGATTTTGGCTTTTGCGATCGCCTCGATATGGGTCTTCATATCCTCGACATTGGCGAGCACATAGGCAGCCTTTTCTGCCTTGCTCATGTCTTTCCAAGGTATCATCGGTTGCTCCTATGGCCGCGCGGGATGGCCCCTCCATACAGTCGCGGCAACTGCCGGTAATCCCTCACTGCGACGCGTCGGCCGTCAGCTTCCGGGCTTCGTCGTCGGCCTTGTCATCCGCTTCAGCCCCGGCCTTTTCCGCTGCTTCGCGAAGCGCCTTATAGTCTTTCCCGGTTTGCTTGACGAAGACGAGGAACTGTTTGGCCCGGGTCTTGAAGCTGCTTTTCACGCCAAGTTCGGCCAGCGCCTTCTGGGTCGCCGCCAGTTCATGCGTCGGCACCACCAGCTTCCTCAGGTTGGCGCGCTGCTCACTTTCAAGCGCCACTTGCCGGGCCAGCGTTGCATCCCAACGCTTTGTGGATTCCTCGGCCTTGCCCTTGACGGAAGCGAACAGCTTGCGGGCGGAGCCCACCTGCCGGTTCACCCGCCGCTCCAGCACATCATCAACGGTACGATGCATCTCCAGCGCCCGTTCCAGGCGTCGCTCATCGGCGATGGCTGTTGCTGCTGCATACTGGTTCAGGCCATTCGACACCTTTGTCAGGCTGGCCGCAGACGCATTCGCCTGATCCCGGATGGCGTCCGGAGTGGCGCAGGCGGCAAGTGCACAGGCCGCAACGATGACGAATATGACTTTGCAGGAAGCGGCCGTCATTCATTCACTCCCACGGCTGTCGCGGTGAGGGCGATCAGTTCGGCCAGCTTTTCGGGCCGGATGCCGCCGCTGTGATAGGTGGCAAGCTGATTGACCTGCGGTTCGATGATGGCGTTCCAAAGGGCGATGGACGCATTTGATGCCTGCATGGAAAGCTCATAGGAAAGCGCCACTTCCTGCCAGGCTGCAGCCCTGTACTGCCCCTGCCCCAACGCGACCGACAGATAATAATAGGCAAGGGACGTTTCGAGATATTCGCGGAAGTCCCGTTCACTCAGCGATTTCGAATCTGAGGGCAACTCGGCCTCGATCAGGCCAGCCAGATTGCGCACCCGATATCCTTTTGCGTCCGCGGGCATACCCGAAAGCTTCTTGTTGAGGACACATGCTGCAGATGCCACGTCTGCGCAGGCCCAGCGGGCATATTTCAACGCGTCCCGCAGCAGCGACAATTCCAGCTCAATCGCCTTCTGCCGCGCTGCGATCAGCTTGACCTTCTGCTCTTCAATCGCGACGCGCTGCTCGGCGAACGCCTTGTTCACTTCCAGCCGCCTCTTTTCGATCAGCAGCGCATTCACGGGCGGGGCATCGTCCTTCCTGGACATTTCATAGATTTCGTCCGCCATATCAAGGAAGGCCGCCGCAAACTGGCTGGCGCGATCCGGCACTTCATCTGCACCGTCGCCCTCGTCCGGCTGCGGGTCTGTGGAAAGGCTGGTCAGGAAGGTATCAAGGCTGTCGAGCCGGGCTTCGATGATACCAAGTTCACTGAATGCCTTTGCACCAAGGTTGGCGCTTTCCTGCACTTTCCCGATAATTTCCTTGGCTTCGGCGACGCGCAGATTGAAACGGTCCGAAGGTTTCTGGTCGCTCTCCTTCTTGCTGCCTTTCAGGGGGGAAGCCGCACAGGTCAGCTTGCCAGCCGAGACAAGCATCTTATCCGTCACGGTGGCAGCATCCGCCGGAATTTCGAAATTCTCGATACCCGGCATTTTCAGCGTTTCCGCACCGGTCTCGATGGCGCAGGTCGCCCGCCGAAACCGTGCCACTTCAAGGAAAGCGTCCTGCTTGCTTTTCTTTATCGCCTGCTGCGCCGTTTCGAGCTCTTTGCCGAGAAGCCCTTGGAGGCCATCACCGGACCCCATAATCTGCTCATATTGAGCATAGGCCAGTTTGCGTGCATCACATGCTGCCACGGCTTCAGCCCATAAATTGTACTCGTCACTTCCAGGCTCCCCGCCAGTCTCTTCACGCACACTCTCGCACGTGACCGCCTTTTCAATGACATCCTGATACCGGCTCAATAGCATTTTTGAGATGGCATCTTTGGCTTCGGCGTCTTCAAATCTGGCGCCTGTTTTTTCAACCTTCTCGTTCAGGCAAGCCAATGGATCCCTGTCGGGGGCCGTGCACTTGCTGCCGGTTATTTGATCGTAGCGGGCCGCGATCTTGTTCCTGATGAACTGACTGGCCAGTGTCGCTTCACCCTTATCCTGCTCGAGGAGTGCGGAAAGGTCGGCATCGGCTTCTGCCGCCGTAATCCGGACCACAGCCTCAAGCTCGGTTTTCAGGAGTGCGGCCTGGTTGTCCTTGCGGGCGGGGATGACCTCCAGCAACTTGGCGGCGGTATAATGCTCTTGGGCGGCGCTGGCGGTTTCATCGAGCCGGGCATTATAGAAAGGCGAGCCCCCGCATCCGGCAAGACTGACAGCAGCGGCGATCCCTGCCGCCAGCCTGATGGCGGCGGCGCTGCGACCGTATTTTTTGTCTGGTTTCATCCGCCCCCCTGATGCGCGAATGACATGAGGCTTTTCGTCAGCTCAGAACAGACAACCGGATTTGAGATAGGCGATGGCGTGAAGTTTCACAATTTTAGCGAGATTCAACGCGAAATACAATCATAGCATTATAAAAATCTACCCAAGAGCACGAAAGCTTTCGGGCTCGCCAGCGCGCGCGAAATGCGCTGCTGGCGAGCCCGAGCCTGTCTTTTAAATCCGTCAGTCCGCGCGCCGTTCGCCAATCAGGCTTTGCAGCACGGGCAGCACAAGAAGCGTGAGGAGCGTGGACGAAATGATCCCGCCGATCACCACGGTCGCCAGCGGCCGCTGAACCTCGCTGCCGATCCCGACATTGAGCGCCATCGGCACGAAGCCGAGGCTGGCGACAAGGGCTGTCATAAGGACCGGGCGTAGGCGCACAAGCGCCCCTTCCCGGATCGCTTCTTCTACCCCTTTGCCTGCCTTCTGCAGGGACCGGATGAAGCTGACCATCACGACACCATTGAGGACCGCGACGCCCGAAAGCGCGATGAAGCCCACAGCGGCCGAGATCGAAAACGGCATGTCCCGCAGCCACAAGGCCGCCACCCCGCCGGTGAGCGCGAGCGGGATGCCGGACGAGACGACGATCACCTCCCGCGCTGACCCAAAGAGGCCGTAAAGTAGGACAATGATCAGCAGAAGCGCGGCAGGCACCACGATCCGCATCCGTTCGGCGGCTGAGATCAGCTGCTCGAACGTGCCGCCATAGGTGACCCAGTAACCTGCGGACACATCGACCTCAGCCTCAACAGCGCGTCGCACATCGGCGACGAAACTGCCAAGGTCGCGGTCACGGACGTTGGCCGTCACCACCACCCGCCGCTTGCCGTTTTCGCGGCTGATCTGGTTGGGGCCGATGGTCACCTCGATGGTCGCAAGTTCCGAGAGCGGGACGAAGCCAAGCTCGTCTTCATCCTGCGCTCGGATATGGGCAGGAAGCGGCACGGGCAGCCGGCTGATCGCGGCCAGACTGCCGCGCAGGTCTTCCGGCAGCCGGACGACGATATCGAACCGCCGGTCGCCTTCGAAAATCTGCCCGGCAACACGCCCGCCAACAGATGCTGCCACCACATCCTGCACGTCGCCCACCGAAAGCCCGTAACGGGCGAGCGCTTCCCGGTTCGGCAACACCGAAAGGACCGGCAGGCCCGTCACCTGCTCGACTTGGATGTCAGCCGCCCCCGGCACCTTCGCCATCGCCTGTTCCACGGCATTGGCGGTGGCCAGAAGCGTGTCCAGATCGTCCCCGAACACCTTCACGGCAAGATCGGCCCGAACACCCGAGATCAGCTCGTTGAAGCGCATCTCGATAGGCTGGGTGAACTCGTACTTGTTACCGGGATAGGTTTGCATCACCGCCTTGATCTCCTCGATCAGCCGGGTTTTGCTTTTGCCCGGATCCGGCCACTCGCCTCGTTCCTTCAGAAAGATGAAAGTATCGGCCACGCTTGGCGGCATCGGGTCGGTCGCCACATCCGCCGTCCCGATCTTGCCGACAATCTCGTCAACCTCCGGAAAATCGCGCAGGCGCTTTTCAAGGGTCATCTGCATGTCGATGGCCTGCGCAAGCCCCGTGCCCGGAATGCGCAGGGCATGCATGGCAATGTCCCCTTCATCAAGGCTCGGCACAAACTCCGCCCCCATGCGGGAGGCAAGATAGCCGCTACCCACAAGGAGCAGGACAGCCGCTGCAACAACCGGTGTCCGCGCCTTCAGGACGGCATTCAACACCGGCGCATAAACCGCCCGCGCACCACGCACCACGGGGCTTTCCTTTTCCTCGACCTTGCCGGTGACGAAGGTGGCCACCGCCGCCGGCACGAAGCTGATGGAAAGCACAAGCGCCGACAGGATCGCCATCACCACGGTGAAGGCCATGGGGTGGAACATTTTCCCCTCCACGCCGGTGAGCGCGAAGATGGGGATATAGACGACCGCGATGATGAAGACGCCGAAGAGGCTTGGCCGAACCACTTCAATCGTCGCGCTTGCCGCCAGACTATGGCGTTCCTCCGCTGTCAGCAGCCGCCCGAGCCGGTGTTGAGCCTCCCCGAACCGTCGCAAGCAGTTTTCCACGATGATTACGGCCCCGTCGACAATGAGGCCGAAATCGAGCGCCCCGAGGCTCATCAGGTTGCCCGACACGCGGTTTTCGACCATGCCGGTGATGGTCATCAGCATCGAAAGCGGAATGACCATCGCGGTGATGATCGCGGCCCGCACATTGCCCAGCATCAGGAGAAGGATGACGATCACCAGAAGCGCGCCTTCGACGAGGTTCTTGGCAACCGTGTTGATCGTCTTGTCGACAAGCGTTGTCCGGTTGTAGGCCGGGCGGATGACGATCCCTGCCGGCAGGGTTTTGTTGATTTCCGCGATCCGGGCATCCACCGCTTCCGATACGATCCGGCTGTTTTCCCCGATCAGCATGAAAACGGTGCCAAGCACCACTTCATGGCCGTTCTGGGTTGCCGCCCCGGTGCGAAGTTCTTCACCAAGCCCCACGCCGGCCACATCGGTCAGCCGGATGGAAACCCCGTGGCGCTGGGTGATGATGATGGATTCAAGATCAGCCAGCCCTTCGGCCTGCCCCGGCACGCGCACCAGATACTGCTCGCCCGAGCGTTCGATATAGCCTGCCCCGACGTTCGCATTATTGCGCTCCAGCGCTTCAATGATATCGCTGAGGCCAAGGTTGTAGGCCGACAGCCGGTCCGGCCACGGGGTGACATGGAACTGTTTGGTATAGCCCCCGATGGTATTGACCTCGGTAACCCCCGGCACCGTCACCAGCTGCGGACGGACTGTCCAGTCATGCACGGTCCGGAGGTCCATCGGCGTCCAGGGCTCGCCCGCTGCATTCCGGGCACCGGGCTCCGCGTCCACGGTGTACATGTAAATCTCGCCAAGACCGGTCGCAATCGGACCGGGCTCGGGTTCGATACCCGGCGGCAGTTTGCCTTTCGCCGTTTGCAGCCGTTCATTCACAAGCTGCCGGGCGAAATAGATATCGGTGCCATCCTCGAACACCACCGTCACCTGCGACAGCCCGTAGCGCGAGATCGACCGCGCATAGGAAAGCTTCGGCAGCCCCGCGAGGGCGGTTTCAATAGGGAAGGTAACGCGCTGCTCGGCTTCCAGCGGCGAATAGCCCGGTGCCTCGGTATTGATCTGCACCTGCACGTTGGTGATATCCGGCACCGCATCGATCAGGAGGCGCTGGAAATTCCAGACCCCGAAGGCGGCGATCAGGGCCACGATCCCGAGCACCGCCCAGCGGCGCCTGATGGCCAGCGAAACAAGTTTGTCTAACATGATATGTCCTGCTCCCCGGCCTCAGTGGTCGTGCGAGGCGCCGGACTTTTCAATGTCGGCTTTCACAAGGAAAGAGTTCACGGTGACATAAGGCTGGCCCGGCTTGATCCCGCCCAGTACTTCAGTCCATTCCGGTGTCTGGCGGCCAAGATCGAGCATGCGAACCTCGTATTCTTCTCCGACCTGCGCGAAGACGACCGTGAAATCACGGAAGCGCTGCAGGGCATCCGTGCGAACGGCCAGCGGCACTTCCTCGCGGGAGACAACCACATTGCCTTTCACTGTCATGCCCGGCACCCAGCGCTCGTCGGGGTTCATGAGCGGCGCATGGACGATCATGGTTTGCGTCGCGCTTTCAGCGGTCGGCAGATAGGCTTCCAGTTCGGTTTCAGCAGTCCGCCCGCCATCAATCGAACGTACGGCTACCATCTGCCCCGGCTGCACAATGCCAAGGTCACCGGGATAGACATGGAAATCGACCCGCAGGCGGGAAAGGTCGCCGATCACGAAAAGCGGGGTATCGTAAACCACGTCACCCACCTGCGCGGTGCGCTTCACCATCACGCCGTCCATCGGCGCGACAATATCGTAGGGCTTCAGGCTGTCATTGCTTTCAACCCGTGCCAGCAGCTCGCCCTTCTTCACCCGGTCGCCTTCGGATTTGGTCACCGCCAGCACCTTGCCGGGGAAACGGGCGCGAAGAGTTGATTCCGCGTCCGGCGCGAACTCGACGCGTCCCAGAAGCTCGATCGTTTCCTCGATCATGGCAGGCCCCACCGGCGCTACCTCGATGCCAACCTCGGCAGCCATCCCGGCGCTGATCGCCGTGCGCCCCTCGTAGGAACCGTAAGTCCAGCTATGCGCATGGCCGGCGTGGCGGGCTTCCACCTTCACATCGAAGGAATGCGGCTCCGTAACCACGCCGTCACCCGAAAGGTGATCGGCTTCGGCTGCAAAGGCGAAGACATTCTCTTCCCCGTCCAGTCGGGTGAGCGTCACCTTCGCCTCCACTTGCGCCGGGTCAAGAAGTGCGCCGTCCTTATAGGCAAAAAGCCTGAATTGCGGCGGGCGACCTGCTTCGAAAATGGTGACCTCGATGGCGAGATCACCGTCTGTCAGCAGGCGGCCATTGTGCGGTCCGCGCGGGAAGTCGGCGGCTTCTGCCTCATGCCCGTCGCCAGCCGCATGCGAATGATCGTCGGGTTCGCTGCTGCATCCGGTGATCAGGAGGCCGGAAATAAGGGTTGCCGCAAGGCGGTTCCGGAATTGATTGTTTTTCATGTCAGTTTCCTTGCGCATCGAAGGCGCTGTCGTGTTCGGCATTGAGGCGGGCAAGACCGGCGCGGGCCATGTGATAAGCCGCAAGCGCATCGATCAGTTGCCCCTCGAAATCGGCAACAAGCTGTTCGGCCGCAAACACATCAAGGTGCGAGGCCGCCCCCTTGGCGACCTGCGCCCGGGCGAGATCGACCGTTCTCGCCACCTCGGCGATGCTTTTCCTGAGTTGCCCAGCTTCCACGAAGGCAGAGGCCATATGCTGCCGCTCCAGCAGGAAGCGGGCATTCAGCCGCCGTTCCATTTCAAGCGTCTCGAACCGGCTCTGGTTGAGGTCAGACTTGGCGCGGGCGATATTGCCCCGGTTGGTGTCATAAAGGGCGAAGGGAATGGAAATGCCCGCCACCGCCGCCACTTCCCCGGAATCCTGCAGATACCGCAGGCCGAGCCGGACCGTCGGGTCCTGCACGCCCCTCGCCTGTTCGAGCGCCACCATGGCCGACTGGCGATCCTCGCGCAGTCGCCAAAGTACCATGTCGGGCGTGTCCGCACTCAAAGCCGCAAGGGATGGCAGGGCGGCAGGAAGGGCTGCAAAGAAGCCTGGCTCAAGGACAAAGCCGGCGTCCGCCCCACCCCAAAGGCCCGCGAGCAGCAACTTGGCTGTTTCGGCCTTGAGGGCCGCTTCCTTCATCGCATTTTCTGCCCGAAGCGTGCGGATACGCGCTTGCGACACTGCCAGATCGGACTCCCGCCCGGCTGAGGCACGCTCCGCCAGCAGGCGTTCGGTTCCGGCAAGCACGCTAGCCTGTCGCACCAGCGCATCGTGGCGGGCTGTTGCCGCCACGGCCTCGATAAAGGCACGTTCGGCCTCGTAGGCGAGATCGAGCCTGCGAACGCGAAGTTCAGCGGCGGCGATCCGCTTGTCTTCTTCAGACACAGCCACCCGCCGCGCGCGCTTGCCGCCGCGTTCGATCAGCTGGGAATAACTCGCCGTCGCCTCGACCCGGTCCAATTCGGTATAGGGCCCGGTGCCGGTGAAGTTTTCGACCTCAAGGCCGATATGGGGATTGGGCCGGGTGCCGGCCTGATCGACAAGCGCGTTCCGCGCCTCGACCGCCGCCTTTGCAGCCTCAAGGGCCGGTGCGGCATTGAGGACGCGGGCAATTGCCGCCACGCGGGTAAGCGGCGATTGGCCATCCTCGGCAGATACGCCGATGGACCAAAGACCGCAGGCAGCGGCCAAGGCCACCTGTTTCAGTTTCATGATGGGATACTCTCTTCAAAATATCGGAAGCGCCAGGGCACGAAGCCCGGGACGCGAGGGATCTATTTCAAAGAGAGGGATATAGGGGCGGCGGGACCGGCGGGCTTGGCACTTCGGTCAGCGCGGACTCGTTCCGCAGCCGGCGGAAAACCGTCGGCTGTGCATCCGCGAATTCGACCCCAAGGTCCGGTGCGCCCATGACAGCACAAAGCAGGAGATGAAAGGCAAAATGCATCGTCATAGAAGCGACGCTGTCATGGGAGGCAAGCTCTGCTGCCGTGTGCGGGTGATCAATCCCCGCCACATGCATTGTCACATGCGGCCCGAAATTGTGATCCTGCCTGGCATCAAGAAGCGCGAGATCAACCATGCGAATGACGACAAACGCCAGAAGCGTCATCATCATAAGAGCCCGGATTGTCCAGCGCTGTGCCATGGCGTCCCGCGATTTGTGCAGATGAACCGATACTAGTGCCCAACGGCGACATGATCAAGCAAGCATGGCATTCATCATGCACCGATCCACATATGATCGAAGCACAGATGCTTTCAAGAGGGTGCATTCAGGGAAATGGGTTTCAAGCTGGCGGAGAGAGAGGGATTCGAACCCTCGAAACCCTTGCGGGTTTAACGGTTTTCGAGACCGCCCCATTCAACCACTCTGGCACCTCTCCGCGCCTCGCTTGAGCTGTCGCCCATGGGGTTGGCGACGGGGGCGGAACCTATAGCAACAAAGGGGGTGCCGCAAGAGGAAAAATACGCTTTTTTGACGGCATGCTTTTCCTTGCTTGAAGCCTGCCCCGCCCTTTGCGAGGCTTGGCGCAATCGCATGCCTGAGGAGCCCCGCCATGCTGCCCGAAATGAGTATCCTGATCCCCTTCATGCTGGCCGTTTTCGCGCTGTCGATCACGCCCGGCCCGGACATGACCTTTGTGGCGACGACCTCGGGCCGCAGCGGCATGAAGGCGGGGCTGATGGCCGCACTTGGCGTGGCGGTCGGCTGCCTTGTACATGCGGGCCTCGCGACCTTCGGGATCACGGCACTCCTCGCCACACTGCCGGGCGCGCTGACCGTCCTCAAGATCGCCGGGGCGCTTTACCTCGGCTTCATGGCATTCCAGATGCTGAAGCCGGCGAAGAAAGTGGAGGCGCCGGAAGCTGTGGCCGAGCCAGCACCTGCCCGCCGCGGAAACCCGTTCCTGCAGGGGCTGATGGTCAATCTCCTCAATCCCAAGGTCGGGCTTTTCTTCCTCGCCTTCATCCCGCAGTTCGTGCCACACGAGGCCGCGCACCCGGCGCTGATGACCATGACACTTGGCGTCCTGTTCAATCTTTCGGGCACGGCGGTGAATGTGACGGTTGCCATTGTGGTCGCGCGTTCGGCCGCCAAAATCGCTGCCACACGCCGCGTGAAGGCGGTGCTGCGCTATATCACCGGCACCATTATTGGCGCCTTCGCGGTCCGGCTGGCAGCGAGCGACCTTTAACCCGCCGGCGTCAGCGCCAGCATCGTTGTATTCTTGACCGCCGTCAGCGCGATCGAGGAACTGATCTCGCGCACGCCGTCAATCTGGCTGAGCTTGGTCCAGAAGAAGGTTTCATAGGCCGTCACATCCTTCACGCGGATCTTGATCAGGAAATCGATGTCGCCCATCAGGGTGTGGCATTCGATCACTTCCGGGAACTCGCGCACCTTCTCCAGGAAATGCGGCAGCAGGTCGCGGCTGTGGGCCTGCATCTTGACGCTCGCGAACACCATGACGCCAAGGCCGACCTTTTCGGGGTCGAGGATCACCGTATAGTTTTTGATCACCCCGTCCGCTTCCATCTTCTGGATGCGCCGCCAGACGGCCGAGCGCGAGGACGCCACCTTTTCGGCAAGGTCATTCAGCGGAATCCGCGAATCTTCCTGCAGTGCGGTCAGGATACGGGTATCGAGAGCATCAAGCGACATGACACATATTTCCCACATATGGATATAGATCGGAACATTTTCTCACAACATGGTCGATTATCGCCTCATTCAGGGACCTTTTCCACCACAAATGTGCTTATGATCCCGGCCATGACGAGAAGCGCCCAGGGAGAGCCCGAGGGCGGCAGCGAGCCAGAGAAGGAGATAGTCATGGTTTTCACGAGCAACACCCGCGCCCGGTTTTCGGTGCAGGCCGAATATGAGCCCTCGACGCTGGCGCGCATTCTCGAGATTTTCAACGTCAAGGGCGTGCCCTGCGACAGCCTGATGGCGCGCATGAGCCAGGACGGCCAGCAATATATCCAGCTGGATACCCACGATGTTGCCGACGACACCGCCACCAATCTGGCCAACAAGATGCGGCAGATTGTGTCGGTCCGGAGCGTCCGCTCCGAAATCCTGGTTTGCCTGCCGAAGGCAAGCTGACCGCTTTCCTTTCTATTTAAAAACCCCAACCTTGAGGACGGTTTCGGCGCACGGCCGGTACCGTCCCTCTTTTTTGGGCTTGCCGCCTGCCCCGCCCCAAACTAGCCTCGTGCCAATTACTGGTCAGGGGAGTTTGATAAATGTCGATTGCCGAGAAACTGAAAAGCCGGATGCGGCTGCCTGTCATTGCGTCGCCCATGTTCATCGTATCGGGGCCGGAGCTGGTGATTGCCCAGTGCAAGGCCGGTGTGATCGGCTCTTTCCCCGCGCTCAATGCCCGCCCGCAGCCGGTCTTTGAAGACTGGCTGAAGCGGATCGAGGACGAGCTTGGCGAGTGGGACGAGAAAAATCCCGACCGGCCCTCCGCCCCCTTCGCGGTCAACCAGATCGTCCACAAGACGAACGACCGCCTGATGGAAGACGTGGAACTGTGCGTGAAATACAAGGTGCCGGTGATCATCACCTCGCTCGGAGCGCGCGAAGACGTGAACGAGGCGATCCACAGCTATGGCGGCGTGGTGCTGCATGACATCATCAATAACCGCTTCGCCAAAAAAGCCATCGAGAAAGGCGCCGACGGCCTGATCGCGGTGGCGAGCGGAGCCGGCGGCCACGCGGGCACCCTGTCGCCCTTCGCGCTCATTCAGGAAATCCGCGAATGGTTCGACGGCCCCCTGGCGCTTTCGGGCTCCATCGCCACGGGCGGCGCCGTACTCGCGGCTGAAGCCATGGGTGCCGATTTCGGCTATATCGGCTCGGCCTTCATCGCGACCGACGAAGCCAATGCCGATGCCGCCTACAAGCAGATGATCGTCGACAGCATGGCGGACGATATCGTCTACACCAACCTCTTCACCGGCGTGCATGGCAACTATCTGAAGCCATCGATCGTCAATGCCGGCATGGACCCCGACAACCTGCCGGTCAGCGACCCATCCGCCATGGCGTTCGGTTCGGGCGGTTCGTCCAAGTCGAAAGCATGGCGCGACATCTGGGGCTGCGGCCAGGGGATCGGCGCGGTGAAAGCCACCGTTCCGGCAGCGGCGCTTGTCGACCGGCTTGCCGCCGAATATCAGGCAGCCAAAGCCCGCATCTGCAAATAAAATCTCCGCTGCCGCCAAAAATTAGCACTTGAGCCTAATTTCTGCCGAATTGACTGTTTAACCTTTCATTAACTGCCGCCGCCGGATCGTCGTCTCCTCACACGGGACCCTTCCGGCGAATGGCAGTTTCGCATGGAGGCGTCAGTATCAATTTTTCGGAGACAGATGATGGCAGACATCGAAGGCACGAGCGGCGACGACACCCTCACCGGCACGGACGCAAACGAGAAGATTGAGGGCGGCGATGGCGATGACCTGATTTCAGCGCTGGGCGGTAACGACACACTCGAGGGCCAGAACGGCGACGACACGCTGACCGGCGGCGACGGTGCCGACAAATTCGAGTTCGGCGCGGGCCACGATGTGATCACCGACTTCAATATCGCTGCAGGCGACGTCATCGACCTTGATGGCCTTGCCGAAATCACCAGCTTCGAAGCACTGATGGCAACTGGCGCCGATACCGATGGCGGCGTCGTTTTCACCTTCTCGGACACCCGCAGCCTGCGCCTTGAAGGCTTGACGCTTGCCGATCTCACCGCAGCCGGGTTCGACTTCGACGATGACGACGAAGATGATGAGGACGGCGAAGAAGTCCATTTTCAGGGCACCAATGGCGACGACGACTGGGATGGCACCGAGCTTGACGAGATCAGCCTCGGCAACGCCGGCAACGATCATCTGGACGGCCAAGGCGGCAATGACAAACTGTGGGGCGGCGCGGGCGATGACACCGTCCTTGGCGGCACCGGCGACGACCGGATCGCGGCAGGTTCTGGCGCCAAAACATCAAACGATATCTACGCGGGTGGCGACGGCGATGACCTCATCAATGGTGGCCACAGCGACGATATCCTGATTGGCGACGATTTCGGCGACAACACCGGCGTCGGGGTCGACCAGATGTATGGCGGCCTTGGTGACGACTTCCTTGTTGCCGGCAGCTGGACCGACACCAATGCCGACAAAAAGGTCGATATTGATGAAATCGACTTCAGTGAAACAGGCGCCAACACGATGTATGGCGGCAAGGGCGACGACACCCTCGTCGGCAGCGACGGCGACGATGTGCTCGGCGGCGGGCTTGGCGACGACATCTTCATCGGCAACGGTGGGCACGATGCCGTGTTCGGGTCGCTTGGCGATGACTTGCTGATCGGCGGCAGTTGGACGGATACGAACGGCAACGGGCAAGTCGACCTGGATGAAATCGTTGCCGGCGACACGGTAGGCAACCATATGTACGGCGGCCAGGGCGATGACACGGTGATCGGCACCGACGGTGACGATGAACTCGGCGGCAGCTGGGGCGATGACATCCTGTGGGGCAACGGCGGCAACGACGGGCTCTTCGGCGGTGATGGTGACGATTCCGTCAACGGCGGCGCCGGCGATGACACCCTGTATGGCGGCAAGGGCGACGATACGCTCGTCGGCGGCGAAGGCGCCGACCTGTTTGCCGCTACCCGCTCCCCCGGCGACGATGTGATTGCCGATTTCGAAATCGGCATCGATACGCTCGATCTCTCGAACAGCACGCGCGACTTCGGAACCATTGAAGATCTGCTTGCGAATGCCGAGGAAATCGATGTGGACGGCGAGGTCGCCCTTTCCGTCGACACCGGCGGCAATACGAGCATCGTCCTGATGGGGTTGACACTCGAAACGGTTGTCGACGCGGACATCATCTACTGATCCGCATCAGGCTTACCTGAAACGATTGGGGCGGCGGGAACATATCAATGGTTCCGCCGCCCTTTTCACAAGCCCTTGCCCGATCACGCCGCCATGCCTAAAACTGGTGGCTTGAACCATATGATCCAGAATTCATTGATCGGACTTTTCCATGAACACCAAGCTTGATTCCCTGACATACGCCGGCGCGTTTCTGCTCGTCCTTGGCTGCTTCGTACCCATGTTCGATTTCCGCATGGTCGGCACCGTCAGCTATTATGACATCAACAATCCCGATGTTTATGTGCTGCTGGTGGCTGCGGCCCTCGCGCCAGCTGTTATCCGCCTGCGCAAGCGGTCGCTCGCGATCCTCGGGCCGGTGCTTGCCTGGGCCGTGCTTCTGTGGCCGATGCTGAAAAACATGGGCAAGGAAGACAATGCCCTGATGGACAAGCTGAAGGACGCGGTTTCCGATCCGCTTCGCCAGTATGCCGGCAACATTTTCGAGCATATCGATGCCGATGTGCTGGCCTGGGGTGGCTATGTGTTTCTGGCGAGTCTCGTGCTCTACACGCTCGGCGGCGTGCTCGTCAGCGCCACAGCGCGCAAATAAGCATCAAATAATCCGCGCTCTCGCTTGACTTTGGGGGCGTTATCCGTATAGTCCCGCCGGTTAGCGACGGGGCACATGTGCACTCGCCGCTGCTTTTGCTTTGAAAAAAGCCTGCGGAAACCGCCCAAAGTGCGGGGGCGCCCGGGAGAAATCCCGGCAACCATCAGGGTTCTAGACCCGCCCGGTTTGCTGCGGCGATATATGGAAGGAACAGACATGTTCGCAGTCGTAAAGACGGGCGGTAAACAATACCGCGTTGCCGAGGGCGATGTGATCAAGGTTGAGAAACTGGCGGGCGACGCTGGTTCAACCATCACCCTCGATGAAGTTCTGATGGTCGGTGACGACAAAGGCGTGAAGGTTGGTGAACCCACCCTCAAAGGCGCTAACGTGACCGCTACCGTTCTTGAGCAGAAGAAAGACAAGAAGATCATCGTCTTCAAGAAGAAGCGCCGCCAGAACTACCGCCGCAAGCGTGGTCATCGTCAAGAGATCACCGTTCTGCGCATCACTGGTATCGCTGGCGCTGCTGCCAAGAAGACCGCAAAGAAAACCGAAGAAGCTGCAGCTGAGTAAGCGGCTGGTATTGAAGGAGTAACCAAATGGCTCACAAAAAAGCTGGTGGTAGTTCCCGTAACGGCCGCGACTCTATCGGTCGCCGTCTGGGCGTGAAAAAATTCGGCGGTGAAAATGTTCTCGCCGGCAACATCCTCGTTCGTCAGCGCGGTACCAAGTGGTATCCGGGCGAGAACGTCGGCATGGGCAAGGACCACACCCTGTTCGCGCTGATCGAAGGTCAGGTGAAATTCTCGAAATCGACGGGCGGCAAAGCCTACGTTTCGGTTTACGGCACCGACGCCTGAGGCGCGCGCTGCTTCGGCAGCACCTGAAGTTTCGGAAGGGGTGGGCAAACGTCCACCCCTTTCCTTATGATACGGGTGCGATGCGCCCCGAGTACCGGATGGAACAAACGCCATGAAATTTGTCGATCAAGCGCGAATCTTTGTGAAAAGCGGCGATGGCGGCAACGGCTGCGTTGCCTTCCGGCGCGAAAAATTCATCGAATACGGCGGCCCCAACGGCGGCGACGGCGGCAAGGGTGGCAATATCATCCTTGAGGCGGTCGACGGCCTCAATACGCTTGTCGATTATCGCTATGCCCGCCACTTCAAGGCGCGCAAGGGCGAGAACGGCTCGGGCCGCGACCGCACCGGTGCCTCGTCTCCCGATGTGATCCTGCAGGTGCCGGTCGGCACCCAGATTTTCGATGAGGACGAAGACTTCCTGATCGCCGACCTCGACAATCTTGGCGACCGTATCGTGCTTTGCAAAGGCGGCGACGGCGGCCTTGGCAACACGCATTTCAAAACGTCGACAAACCGCGCCCCCCGCAAGGCGACCCCCGGCCATCCGGGCGAGGAACGCTGGGTAACGCTGCGCCTGAAGCTGATCGCGGACGCCGGCCTTGTAGGCCTGCCGAACGCCGGCAAATCGACCTTCCTGTCGGTCGTATCTGCCGCCAAGCCGAAGATTGCCGACTATCCCTTCACCACGCTTGCCCCGCAGCTTGGCGTTGTCGGCTTCAAGAGCCACGAGTTCGTGCTCGCCGATATCCCGGGCCTGATCGAAGGCGCCAGCGAGGGCGTGGGCCTTGGCCACCGTTTCCTTGGCCATGTTGAACGCTGCGGCGTTCTCCTGCATCTGATCGACGCCACCCAGGACGATATCCAGGGCGCCTACGAAACGATCATGGAAGAGCTGGACCTCTATGACGCCGGCCTGCTGGACAAGCCGATGATCATCGGCCTCAACAAGTGCGACGCCATCCCGGAAGAGTTTATCGAGGAAAAGATGAACGAGCTGGCCGAGGTCACCGACTGCGAGGTTATCCCGCTTTCGGGCGCCACCGGCTTCGGTGTACAGAAGGTGCTGGCGGCCCTTTGGGAAGTGGTTGCGGATGACCGTGCCCGCCGGATCGCCGAGCGTGCGGCCAAGGAAGGCGAAAAGGCTGTAAAAACAGTCAGTGAGGACGAAGATTCCTCTGGCGGCTGGTCGCCCCTCTGATTAGGCTGTGCCCCCGTAATTTCGAGGGGCCACGGCCAAATGACCACATTCAGCGACAGACTAAAGGACACCCGCCGGATCGTCCTGAAGATCGGTTCGGCATTGCTGATCGACGGCAACCGCAGCGTCGTGCGCGAGGCGTGGCTAAACTCGCTGGCCGATGACGTGGCCGCCCTCAAGGCGCGCGGCATCCAGGTGATCCTCGTATCCTCCGGCGCCATCGCCATGGGGCGTGAAGCCATCGGCTATTCCACCCGCCCTGACCGGCTCGAAGACGCGCAGGCCGCCGCCGCCGTCGGCCAGATCCGCCTCGCCCGGGCCTATCAGGATGTGTTTGCCAAGCGCGATATCGTGGTGGGGCAAATCCTCCTCACCCTTGATGACCTTGAAGAACGGCCGAGTTACCTCAACGCCCGCAACACGCTTGAGACACTCCTCGATCGCGGCATCGTGCCGGTCATCAATGAAAACGACACGGTGGCGACGACCGAAATCCGCTTCGGTGATAACGACCGCTTGTCAGCCCGCGTTGCGCACCTCACCGGTGCCGATCTCCTGATCCTGTTCTCGGATATCGACGGGCTCTATGAGACCGACCCCAGAAAAAGCCCCGATGCGCCGTTCGTATCGGTCGTTGAAAAGATCACGCCTGCAATCGACGCAATGGCCGGCCCGCCGGGTGCGACAACTGCCGGAACCGGCGGCATGATCACCAAGCTTGCCGCCGCCAAGATCGCCATGGCGGGTGGCTGTTCGATGATCATCGCCAAGGGTGAGGCCGAACGCCCGGTCGGTCGCCTGATCGACGGCGAACGCCACACGATCTTTATCGCCAGCGAAGACCCGCTGACCATCCGCAAGCGCTGGATCAGGGGCCTGATGGCACCGCAGGGCTTCGCGCATCTCGATGACGGCGCCGTTGCCGCCATCCGGAGTGGCGCCAGCCTGTTGCCGGCGGGCGTGACCGGAGTTGACGGCAATTTCAATCGCGGCTCGCTGATTGCCCTTCTTGACCGCCACCAGCATCTGGTGGGGCAAGGGCTCGCGGCCTATGGTTCTGTCGAAGCGGACAAGATCAAGGGCTGCCAGATCAAGGAAATCAGCAGTATCCTTGGCTATTCGGGGCGTTCTGCCCTCGTCCACCGCGACGATATGGTGATATTCTAGTCCGGATTTTGAGGAGGCGACCATGACTGACGCTGCAACCACCGTGGATATGGAGGCCATGGGCAAACGCGCCCGTGCCGCCGCACGCGTGCTTGCAGACGCGCCAACGGAGGCCAAGAACCTCGCCCTCATCGCTGCCGCCAAACTGATCCGGCAAGGCAAGGCCGACCTTCTGGCTGCCAATGCCCTCGACTGCTTTGCTGCCGAAGCAAAGGGCCTGACGCCTGCGATGATCGACCGGCTGAAGCTGGATGACGCCCGCATCGAAGGCATCGCCAAGGGACTGGAGGCTATCGCTCACCTGCCCGACCCGGTTGGTCAGGTGACAGCGAGCTGGACACGCCCCAACGGCCTGAATATCGCCCGCGTGCGCACGCCCCTTGGTGTGATCGGTGTGATCTATGAAAGCCGCCCCAACGTGACGGCCGATGCCGGCGCCCTGTGCCTGAAGGCCGGGAATGCCGTGATCCTGCGCGGCGGCAGTGAAAGCTTTGAAAGCTCCAAAGCCATCCATGCCAAGCTCGTCGAAGGCCTTGGCCACGCCGGCCTGCCTGAAGACGCCATCCAGCTGGTGATGACGCGCGACCGGGCAGCCGTTGGCGCCATGCTCGGCATGTCCGATTATATCGATGTGATCGTGCCGCGTGGCGGACGCTCGCTTGTCGACCGTGTGCAGAAGGAAAGCCGAGTTCCCGTCTTCGCGCACCTTGAAGGCATCTGCCACGTTTATGTGGACGGCGCGGCCAACCCCGACATGGCGGAGAAAATCCTCGTCAACGCCAAGATGCGCCGCACCGGCATTTGCGGCGCCGCTGAAACGCTGCTGATTGACCGCCGTGCCCGCGATTTCGCCCCGCGCCTTGTGAAGGCGCTGCTGGACGCCGGCTGCGAAGTGCGCGGCGACGAGGAAGTCGTCACGCTTGACCCCCGTGTGAAACCGGCGACGGATGAAGACTGGCGCACCGAATATCTGGACGCCATCATCTCGGCCAAATTTGTGGGTGGGGTGCCGGGGGCTGTGGAACATATCGGCGCCTGGTCATCGGGCCATACCGAAAGCATCCTCACCGAGGATATCGCCGCCGCCGAACAGTTCCTGAAACAGGTGGACAGCGCCATCGTGATGCATAATGCCTCCACACAGTTTGCTGATGGCGGCGAATTCGGCATGGGCGCCGAGATTGGCATCGCCACCGGCCGCATCCATGCACGCGGCCCCGTGGGGCTGGAACAGCTGACAAGCTTCAAATATCAGGTGCGGGGCACCGGGCAGGTCCGTCCTTGAAAGGCGGCTTATCCCTTTACCGTGATGCGGCCCGGGCACGCGGTCGCACCATCGGGCTTTATGGCGGCAGCTTCAACCCGGCGCACGATGGCCATTCCCATATCGCGAAGGCAGCGCTCACGCGCCTAGGCGTTGACGAAGTGTGGCTGATGGTCAGCCCCGGCAACCCGCTGAAGGATGCGGCGAGCGACATGGCCCCCTTCCCGGAACGGCTGAAATCGGCAGGCAGGATCGCCCGCCCGCCCCGCATGCGCGCCACCGATATCGAGAAGCGCCTGGGCACCCGTTTCACCGCAGACACCATAGAGGCATTGAAGGCCCGCATGCCGCTGACGCGCTTCGTGTGGCTGATGGGCGCCGACAATATGGCAAGCTTCGACCGCTGGCAGCGCTGGACCGAGATTCCCCACGCTGTCACCATTGCGATTTTCGACCGTCCGGGCTATGCTCGGCACAGGCACGGAGGCAGGATTGCCCGCCGTTTTGGCCGGTTTCTTGTGAAGCCCCAAAGACTTGTCCGTGCCCGGCCGCCCGCATGGTGTTTTGTAACACTTCCAAGGCATCCTGCATCGGCCAGTGCCATCCGCCGCCAATCGGGTCCAAAATGGTATGCGGAGGCTTTATGAAAGGAGAACTCATTGCTCGCCAACATGGAGACGCATAGCGTCAACAACGGCCCGGTCCTTTCCACGAAGGACATCCTCAGCACCGTCATCGACTGCCTTGACAACAACAAGGCGACCGAAATCAACGCAATCGATCTCAAGGGAAAAACCTCCATCGCCGACCATATGGTCATCGCGAACGGGGGCTCGCAGCGCCATGTCGCCGCACTTGCCGATTATGTCGTCAAGGGCCTGAAGGCAATTGGCCACAAGGGCATTGCCGTCGAGGGTCTCGAACAGGCCGACTGGGTCCTGATCGATGCCGGCGATGTGATTGTGCACATCTTCCGCCCTGAAGTTCGCCACTTCTATAATCTCGACAAGATGTGGGCGACCGATCTTGAGGGCAGCGACGCGATCAACTGACGCGGTCGCCAGTGGCAGGAAGGAAACGGATGCCGCACCGGGCGGCACCGATGAAGACCTGACTGCCACGGAGAGATGAGACGTGTTCATTACCCTGATAGCCGTCGGCCGCATGCAACGCGGGCCGGAGCAGGACTTGGTTTCGACCTATCAGAAACGCCTGCCGTGGCGGCTCGATATCCATGAAATCGATATCAAGAAGCCCGCGCAAACCGCCGACGAGCGGAAAGCGCGCGAGGCCGAACGCATCCTCGCCGCCGTGCCGGACGGCGCGGTGGTGGTGGCACTGGATGAGCGCGGCAAACACCTTTCCTCCCGCGATCTCGCGAAAAAGTTTGACGGCTGGTCGGGTCAGGGCTTTAACAGTCTTGCGGTCATTATCGGCGGTGCCGACGGCCTTGATGAAAGCGTGCGGCAGCGGGCGGAACTCACCCTCGCGCTTGGCACGCTCACATGGCCGCACATGCTGGTGCGCGCGATGATTGCCGAACAGCTTTACCGGGTGTGGTCGATCACGGCCGGACACCCGTATCACCGGGACTGACGCCCGGGAACGAACAGGGGGCCGGCCCTCCCCGCCGCCCCGAACGAGGAGAGATGACCGTGGCTTACAAGACCGTGGTTCTGTGCATTCTGGATGGCTGGGGCTACCGCGAGGAAAGCGCCAACAACGCAATCAAGCTGGCCAACACCCCGACCTACACCCGCCTCTGGAACAGCGTGCCGCGCGCCTGGCTTGCCACATCCGGCCTCGCTGTCGGCCTGCCGGACGGACAGATGGGCAACTCGGAAGTCGGCCACATGAACCTCGGCTCCGGCCGCGTGGTGATGCAGGACCTGCCCCGCATCGATGCCGCGATTGCCGATGGCAGCCTTGCCGGCATGCCGGTGCTTGATAGCTATATCGCCAAGCTCAAAGCATCGGGTGGTGCCGCCCATGTGATGGGGCTGCTGTCGCCCGGCGGGGTACACAGCCATCAGGACCATATGGTGGCGCTCGCCAAGGTGCTGTCCGCTGCCGGCATCCCGGTGCGCATCCACGCCTTCCTCGATGGCCGCGATACGCCGCCGCGCTCGGCCGAAGCATTCCTCAAGGATTTCGAAGCCAAGATCGCCGGCTGTGCCGATACCGCCATCGCCACCGTCACCGGCCGCTATTTCGCGATGGACCGCGACAAGCGCTGGGACCGCGTTTCGCAGGCCTACAATGCCATGGTGAAGGGCCAGGGCATCCATTCGGCACCAAGCGCGCTTGAGGCTCTTTCAGCTGCTTACGAGCGGCAGGAAAATGATGAGTTCGTCAAGGCAACCGTGATCGGCGACTATGCCGGCATGAAGGACGGCGACGGCCTCCTGATGGCCAATTTCCGCGCCGACCGTGCCCGCCAGATACTGACCGCGCTTGTTGACCCGGCCTTCGATGGCTTTGACCGTGGCCCCATCGTCAGGTTCGCTGCTGTTGCCGGCATGGTCGAATATTCGGTGGCGCTGAACGAGTTTGTGCCAGCTATTTTCGCATCGGAAGAACTGACAAACAGCTTCGGCGAAATTCTGGCGCGTAACCATGTCCCGCAGCTTCGCATCGCGGAGACCGAGAAATATGCCCACGTCACCTTCTTCTTCAACGGCGGCTCGGAAGCCGTGTTCGAAGGCGAAGACCGCATCCTGATCCCGTCGCCCGATGTTGCGACCTACGACCTGAAGCCTGAAATGTCAGCCCCCGAAGTGACCGACCGGCTGGTGGAAGCGATTGAAAGCGGCAAATACGGCGCGATCATCGTCAATTATGCGAACGGCGACATGGTCGGCCATACGGGCGACCTTGGTGCCGCCATCAAGGCTGTGGAAGCGGTCGACGGCTGCCTTGCGCGGCTCGAGGCAGCGATCAAGAAGGTGGACGGCGCGATGATCATCACCGCCGACCATGGCAACTGTGAGGAAATGCTGGATGAAGCAACGGGCCAGGCCCACACCCAGCACACCACAACCGATGTACCCGCCCTTCTTGTGAACCGCGATGTGGCATTCCATGACGGCGCCCTTTCGGATGTTGCTCCCACCATGCTGATGCTGATGGGGCTTTCCCAGCCCGCCGAGATGACAGGCAAAAGCCTGATCGGCGCCAAGGCAGCGAGGGCCAGCGCCTGACCATGCTGCAGCGCCGCCTCGCCCTTCTGTTCCTCAGTACCGGCCTCGCGGCGCTTGGCAGCCTTTCGCTGCCCGCCGCAGCGCAGGAAAGCGGCGATCCGGCAAGCAAGCTGAAGTCGATCGAAGGCGAGATCAAGACCGCCGAGGAGCGCAAGGCAGCGCTTGAGAAAGCCGCCGCCAAGGCTGAGCGCGAAGCAGCGGAGCTTGCCGCGCGGATGGTGACTGTCGCCAAGCGAATCCAGACGACCGAATCGTCGGCGACCGACCTTGAAGACAAGATCGCGCTCCTTGAGGTCGAGGAAAAGAACAAGCGCGAAGCCCTTGGCAAGCGCCGGGATGAGCTTGTGGGGCTGCTCGCCGCCCTTGAGCGTCTGGCACTGAAACCGCCGGCCACCGCCCTTCTGCAGCCCAATGAAGCCATCACAACGGCGCGCAGTGCCGCCGTGATGGGCACGCTGGTGCCCGAGATCGACCGGCTGGCCGGCGCCCTGAAAGCCGAGCTTGAAGCCCTGAATGCCGTGCAGGCCGACCTGTCGGCTGACCGGCTGTCACTCAAAGGCACGGTCGAAAAGCTTGCCGGCGAACGCGCCGAGCTGGCGACACTTCATGAAGAACGCGCCGCAGTAGCGGCCGAGGCCAGTGCCGCCGCCAAAAGCGAGGCCAACAAGCTTGCCAAACTGGCGCGCGAAGCCACATCGCTGCGGGACCTGATCGAAAAACTTGAAGCCAAGGCCGCCGAGGAACGCGCAGAAGCCGAGCGCCTTGCGCGTCTGCAGGATGCCCCGGTGCCGGTGCCGCGCCCGGTGGCGCCCCTGGATGGCAAGGAGTTTGCTTCGGCCCAAGGGACCCTCCCCTATCCCGTCACCGGCCGGATCAAGGTCCGCTTTGGCGAGGTCGAAGGTGTGGGTCACGCGCGGGGCATCCGGATCGATGGCCGGGCGGGCGGGCAGGTGGTTGCCCCCCACGATGGCCAGATTGTGTTTGCCGGACCCTTCCGGGGCTATGGGCAGCTCTTGATTATCGCCCACGGCGGCGGCTACCATAGCCTGATTGCCGGGATGCAGATTCTGACGGTCGAAGTTGGCCAGAAGGTGCTGAGCGGTGAACCTGTCGGAACCCTTGGTGACGGGACCAGCGGACCGACGGAATTGTATCTGGAATTGAGGCAGGGCGGGAAACCAGTGGACCCCGAACCCTGGCTCGCCAAGCGAACGGCAGCGGCCGGACGGGGCAAACGTTGATCCCACGCGGATCACGGCGCCCTCAAGAAGAAAGAAGGTTGTAGGCAATGAGGACTTCATTCAAACGGGCTGCAGTTGCGCTGATGATGGCGCCCATGGCCCTTGGCGCTTTCCCGGCGATGGCCGAGGAAACGGCAGCTGCCAAATCCTCCGAAGATGTCTATGAGCAGCTTGACCTTCTGATGCGCGTGTTCCAGCGCGTCCGCAGCGAATATGTGGACGAGGTGGACGACAAGGAAGTGATCGAGGCGGCAATCCAGGGCATGCTCCGCTCGCTTGATCCTCACTCCACTTACCTGAACCCCGAAGTTTTCCAGCAGGTCCGTGTGCAGACCGAGGGCGAATACGGCGGGCTCGGCCTTGAAGTCCAGATGGACAATGGCCTTGTGAAGGTCGTCTCGCCCATCGACGACACCCCGGCCCAGAAGGCCGGCATCAAGGGCGGCGATTATATCACCCATATCGATGGCACATCGGTGATCGGCAAAACGCTAACCGAATCGGTGAAAGAGATGCGCGGCCCCGTGGGCTCGATGATCAAGATCACCGTGGTGCGCGAAGGTGAAGAAGGCAGCCATGATTACGACATCATGCGCGACAAGATCCTCGTGCGGTCGGTGCGCCACCGCGTGGAAGACGAAACCATCGGCTATCTGCGCATCACCACCTTCAACATGCAAACCGGCGACGGTGTTGAAAATTCGATCAAGGAACTGAAGGCCCAGCTTGGCGACAAGATGGACGGCCTGATCATCGACCTCCGGAACAACCCCGGCGGCCTTCTGAACGAAGCGATCCGGGTATCCGACGACTTCCTTGATCGCGGCGAGATCGTCTCCACCCGTGGCCGCCGCCGCCAGAACAATAACCGCTGGTACGCCACCGCCGGCGATATGCTGGATGGCATGCCCATCGTGGTGCTCGTCAATGCCTACTCGGCCTCGGCGTCCGAGATTGTGGCGGGCGCCCTGCAGGATCACCGCCGCGCGGTACTTGTGGGCGACCAGACCTTCGGCAAGGGCACGGTGCAAAGCGAAATCCGCCTCGGCCGCAATGGCGATCAGGCCCTGCGCCTGACCACCGCGCGCTATTACACGCCGTCCGGCCGGTCGATCCAGGAACGCGGCATCGAGCCTGATCTTTATGTCTTCAACGATGGCCACCGCCCGAACCTGCGGCGCGAAAGCGACCTCAACAACTCGATCCATAACGAGCAATCGACCGTGGACCGCACCGGTGAAGAAGAAGATGAAGATCCGAAGCTGAACCCGATTTCGGCGACGCCCGAACCTGCGGAAGGCGAAGCCGCCACCCCGCCGGTGGACCGCCAGCTGAAATATGCCATCAAGCTCCTGAAGGATATGTCGGCGCTGCCCACCCCGCAGGTGGCGGAAGCCCGGCCCCATGACGAACAGGGCTGACAAGCCTAGCCCGAAGCCGCCAGCCAGAAGGAAGCCTGCCGCGTGCCGTCCAGCCTCAACGCCATCCTGATCGCGTGGGCACTCAGCCTGATCCTCGTCCTCGGCGGGTTCATGGGGATCGAATTCCTCGCGGCCCCGCCTGCCGCCCATGACGAACCGACGCATGAGCCTGCACCCAAGCCCAAAGGCGACGACCATGGCAAGGCCGATGCGCCCGCCACGACGGAAGAGGGTCATGATGCACCGGCTGAGACGCATCAGGCCGAAGATACAAGCCACGGCGAGCCTGCCTCGGTTCCCGGCCCCGGCCCGGCGACCTTCGCCGATGACGCATTGATCGAGAAAAGCCCGCTTGGCCCCCTGCCCAAACGCAGCAATGACGGCATGACTCCGATGGAGCGTTATGCGAGCCCGCACCCGGCAGACGACAAGACGCCGCGGATCGCCATCATCGTCAGCGAAATGGGCCTTCGCGCCAGAACCACAGAAGCCGCGATCACCGGCCTGCCCGGCCCGGTGACACTCGCCTTCTCGCCCTATGGCAGCGACCTTGACCGCTGGACGAAAGCCGCGCGCGAACACGGCCACGAAACCCTGCTGCTGCTGCCGATGGAACCCATCGAATATCCGCAGATGGACCCCGGCGCGCTGGCACTGCTTACCGGCAATAACCTGCGCCAGAACACGCGCCTTCTGGAAACCAGCATGGCCAAATTCACCGGCTATGTCGGGGTCGTCAACCAGATGGGTTCGCGCTTCACGGCAGCAGCAGACTCGCTGAAGCCGATCCTAGAAGCCGTTGAACGGCGGGGGCTTCTGTTTGTGGACGCCCGCACCACGCGCTATTCCCGCGCTGCCACCATGGCCCGCGGCATGGGCCTGCCGATTGCCATCAACAACGGCTTTGTGGACGAGACGCTTGAAGCCGCCGCCATGCGGCAGGAACTGCTGCTCCTGGAGAACCGCGCCCGCACGGTGGGGGCGGCGGTCGGCATCGCCCGGCCCTATCCGATCACCGTCGACGTGCTGAAGGAATGGGCGGAGGGTCTGTCCGAGCGAGGCTTTGTCCTTGTGCCTGTCACCGCCATTGCCGACCGCCAGCCAGTCAACTGAGGACCATGCCATGAGCGACCTGCCCTATCGCCCTTGTGTCGGTATCATGCTGATCAATGCCGAGGGCGAGATTTTCGTCGGCGAACGGATCGACACGCCGGGCGCGTGGCAGATGCCGCAAGGCGGGATCGACAAGGGCGAGGAAGCCGACGTGGCGGCCCTGCGCGAGCTTGAGGAAGAGATCGGCGTTACGGCAGCAGCGGTGGAACTGATCACCCGCACCCCCGCCCCGCTCGCCTATGACCTGCCCCCGCATCTTCTGGGGAAGGTTTGGGGCGGCAAATACAAAGGCCAGATCCAACACTGGTATCTGATGCGGCTCACGGGGGACGAGGCCGGGATCAATATCGATGTCGAGCATCCCGAATTCAGCCGCTGGCGCTGGACGGATGCAAAAGCGCTTGTCGATGAAATCGTGCCCTTCAAGCGCCCCATCTATGAGGCGCTTGTCGATGCCTTCGGCATGTATCTGAAAGGCGCCTGAGCGCCCTTCCTGCCTTCAATCAGAGATTATCGATCAGCGCGACAATCGGCCCCTGGTGGAAGCCGTTGAACTGCGTGGTCATGGTGAGGCCGTAAGCACCCAGCCCGATCACCTCGACCCAGTCACCTTCCTGCGCGTTGGCCGGCAGCATGAAGGGGCCTTCCATGCGGTCGATACTGTCGCAGGTAGGACCAAAGAAGCCGAAGGCCTCCTCATCGCCTTCCACGAGCTTGCCGTCGCGCCACAGACGGGTCGAGAAGCGCCAGCGCGGCGTACCGGCATCGAAGAGGCTGCCATAGACGCCGTCGTTCAGATACAGCATCTGGTCGCGGCGCATCTCGATGCGGGCAAGCGTGGCGCCGCCATCGGCGACGAGCGCGCGACCGGGTTCCAGCGCCAGCGACAGGTGCGTCAGGCCCTCTTTCTTCACGGCTGCCTCGATGGCATCGAAATAGTCCTGCAGCGGCGGCGGGGTCATGCCCGGATAGGTGACGGGGTAACCGCCCCCGACATCCAGCATGTCTACCTTCACACCAGTCACGCTGATCAGCTCAGCCGCGATGGCAATAGCGGAGGCATAATCCTCGGGGATCATGCACTGGCTACCCACATGGAAGGTCAGGCCCAGACGGTCGCACAGCGGGCGGGCCTTTTCCATCAGGAGCTGGGCTTCCATCACGGTCGCGCCAAATTTGCCGGCAAGCGCATAGGCCGCACCCGACGAACGCGGCGACAGGCGCAGGAACAGGCCAAGGTCTTTGGCACCGCCGGTCTCTTCCACAATCTTGGTCAGTTCGTCGATATGGTCGAACGCATAGTCACGCACACCCAGCGCATAGGCGCGGCGGATCGACTGGCGCGACTTGATCGGGTGCATGAAGCACATGCGAGCAGTGGGGAACAGGCTGTGCACCAGTTCAATCTCGCCCATCGAGGCCACGTCAAAGCCGCGCACACCAGCTTCCCAGATGGTTTGCAGCACCGCCGGATGCGGGTTCGCCTTCACGGCAAACAGCACCTCGCCCGGCGAGCCGGCAACGAAGGTGCGGGCGCGTTCGGCGATCACATTGGGGCGGATCACATGCACCGAATCGTCATCGGCCACATCGCCAATGATTTCGGCAACGGAATGATAAAGCGGCGCACCATGATAAAGGGCGCGGCGGTAGGCGTTCACTCGGCGTCGGCTGCGTTCGGATTGAAGGGCGTGAGCCATGACATTCTTCTTCCTGGACCAGTGTTATCTTGTGGGGTCTGTTGCCCCTTGTCGAATGGTCGGCAGCGTCGCGCTGCCTTGACGCCCACCGCTTAACGGCAGGCGGTGGCACTATAGGAAATATGCATAGGGCCAGTATAACGCACGAAACCGCGCGCGACACCGCCTGTGGCAAAATCCTGACCGGAAAGGATGACGACATCAGGGCAATGTTGCCCTTTTACAAGGTTCGGGGACACTACGGGGCCTCCAAAAATCAGACCGGCCAAGTGGCGACCGGAACCAACTCGCGAAAGCTCGCCGTGTCGTTGCCCGTACTGACCTTGCGGAAACTAAGCGCCGTGGCACGTGCACTTTGAGATACCCCGCATATGGGGCAAATCGCCCCCCCTGACAAGGCCCTTTTTACGCATGCCCGGAATTCCTTCCCACCTGTCTGATTTGACACCGGGCGCATCTTTCAGGATCATATCGCCCAAGGCGGGAGGTACTTATGGCAGCGAAGGCAGTCCACCTGGCCCATCGCACTCATTGGGTCGATTTCGACGACGAAGACATTCCCTGGCTCGCGGGCCAGGAATTTTTTCGGCTGTGGCGCGACCGTTGCGGCGACCGTGACTTTCCCATGCGCGCCGACTTTACGCCGATGGAGCTGAAACGCTGGCTGCCCCATGTCGTCCTCCTTGATTATCTGCCGGAAAAGCAGGATTGCAGCGTCCGCCTTGTCGGCACCGCGATTGCCGAGCTTTTCCCGCGCGACCCCACCGGCATGCTGATTCGCGACCTGCATAATGGAGACCAGACGATGCTGGGCCTACAGGCGGTGGTCGACTGGCGCCTGCCAATCATGGCGAAGGAACTGACCATCGAATGGGCTGATCGTTCGCACCGCGTTTTCGATTCGGTCAATCTGCCGCTCAGCCGCAATGGCGACGCCATCGACATGCTTCTGATCCTGATCAACCTCAGGCCACCGCAACTCTGATAAATTGCTTCAGACACCCGGCTCATTCTTCCCTGATGCTGAAAGATGCGCTACCAATATCGGGTGTCCAGAAACATCCGCCGGACCGGTAGACCTGCGCGAGAGAGTTGGAGTTCGTTCATGATCAGACGCTCGGTTGAGGTCGCTGGCGGCATCATCCATACCGATTTCGATGCGGAAGACCTGCCTTGGGCCGGCGGCGTCCATGTCTTCAGGCTATGGTGCGAACGCCGGGGCGACCGCGACATGCCCTCGCGCGCCGACTTCTCGCCGCATGACATGGTTTCCTACCTGCCGTTTGTGGTGCTTGTGGATGTGCTGCACGATCCGCTGCGGTTCCGTAACCGGCTTGTCGGCACAGCGCTCGCTGAACTGTTGCCGAACGATCCGACGGGAATTTTCATGGACGAGCTGCCGAACGGCGAGGTCACAGCGGCGCGGCTGGCCCTGACCGTGAACGAACGCCACCCCACATTCAGCACCGACCTGCCGCTTGACTGGGCGAACCGCGACTATCGTAGCTTCGATGCCATCGGCATGCCGCTTTCATCAGATGGCAAAACCGTCGACATGATCATGACCGTCATGAGCCTGCGGCCCTCAACACAACCGGTCCCGAAGGGCCCTGTCAAGCGCAAGCGCTGAAAGCAAAAAGGGCGGCCACAAGGACCGCCCTTTTGCATTGGATCAGGCTGAAGCCTCAGGCTGCCACATCGGCAAGCGCGAGCATCCAGTCCAGTTCTTTCTCGAGGTGGGCTTTCGAGAGCTCGTCCTTCGCATCGGCGATATCCTCACGGGTATCGGCGATCTTCTTGGCGAGCGCTGCGGTGTCCACACCGTCAAGGCTGATCGTTTCCTCGGCGAGGATGGTCAGGCCCTTGGGGCTGACCTGGGCGAGGCCGCCCTTCACGAACAGCTTCTCGGGCGCTGCACCTTCCGACGCATAAACCTCGACCACGCCCGGGCGGATCGTCGACATCATCGGCGCATGCCCCGGCAGCACGCCGAAATCGCCGTCCGTTCCCGGAACCACGATCATGGTCGCTTCGGCGTCTTTCAGAAGACGCTCGGGCGACACGATTTCATAATGCAGGGTATCGCTCATGATGTTCCCTTATCCGCGGGCCGCCCTTAGGCGGCGTCGCGTGCGAGTTTTTCGGCCTTGGCGATTGCCTGCGCGATGGTGCCGACCATGTAGAAGGCAGCTTCCGGCAGGTGATCGTATACGCCTTCGACGATAGCCTTGAAGGCCTTGATCGTGTCTTCGAGCTGGACGAATTCGCCCGGAGTACCGGTGAAGACTTCAGCAACGTGGAACGGCTGGCTGAGGAAGCGCTGGATTTTACGAGCGCGGGCAACGACCAGTTTGTCGTCTTCCGACAGTTCGTCCATGCCGAGAATGGCAATGATGTCCTGCAGCGACTTGTACTTCTGCAGTACTTCCTGCACCGAACGGGCAACCGAATAATGCTCTTCGCCAAGAACGCGCGGATCAAGAATACGCGACGTACTGTCGAGCGGATCCACTGCCGGGTAAATGCCGAGCTCGGCGATCTGACGCGACAGAACGGTCGTGGC
This sequence comes from Gimibacter soli, assembly GCF_028463845.1. NCBI lineage: Bacteria > Pseudomonadati > Pseudomonadota > Alphaproteobacteria > Kordiimonadales > Temperatibacteraceae > Gimibacter > Gimibacter soli. The sequence goes on from NZ_CP116805.1 coordinate 3,313,542, forward strand.
GTCAAGGTGCGCGAACGAAGCAGCCGGTGCCGGGTCAGTCAAGTCATCGGCAGGTACGTAAACGGCCTGTACCGAGGTGATCGAGCCCTTCTTGGTGGTGGTGATGCGTTCCTGCAGCGCGCCCATGTCGGTCGCGAGGGTCGGCTGGTAGCCCACTGCCGAAGGAATACGGCCGAGAAGTGCCGACACTTCCGAACCCGCCTGGGTGAAGCGGAAGATGTTGTCGACGAAGAACAGAACGTCCTGGCCTTCCTGGTCGCGGAAATATTCAGCGAGGGTCAGACCGGTCAGAGCAACGCGTGCGCGGGCTCCCGGAGGCTCGTTCATCTGGCCGTACACGAGGGCCGCTTTCGATTCGCCTTCGAGGTTGATAACGCCCGAGTCGATCATCTCGTGGTAAAGGTCGTTACCTTCACGGGTACGCTCACCCACACCGGCGAACACGGAGTAACCGCCGTGGCCTTTAGCGATGTTGTTGATGAGTTCCATGATGAGAACGGTCTTGCCCACGCCGGCGCCGCCGAAGAGGCCGATCTTGCCGCCCTTTGCGTAGGGAGCCAGAAGGTCCACAACCTTGATGCCGGTGACGAGCACTTCCTGCTCGGTCGACTGGTCAGCGAATTCCGGCGCCGGAGCGTGGATCGGAGCGGTCTGCTTGTGACCGATCGGGCCGCGCTCATCAATCGGCTCGCCGATCACGTTGATGATGCGGCCGAGGGTCTCGGGGCCGACCGGTACGTTGATCGCAGCACCGGTATCGGTGACTTCGGCACCACGAACGAGACCGTCCGTGCTGTCCATTGCAATCGTACGGACCGAGTTTTCGCCGAGGTGCTGGGCAACTTCGAGAACGAGGCGCTGATCGCCGTTTTTGGTTTCCAGCGCGTTCAGAATGGCGGGCAGTTGGTCGTCGAACTGGACGTCGACCACAGCGCCGATGACCTGGGTAATCCGGCCTTTATTGGTGGTGGCAGCCATCGCTACACTCCTTCGTGCAAACTTTAGAGCGCTTCAGCGCCCGAGATAATTTCAATCAGTTCCTTGGTGATGAAGGCCTGACGCGTCCGGTTGTAGGTCAGCGTCAGACGGTCGATCATGTCGCCAGCGTTCCGCGTGGCGTTATCCATGGCCGTCATCCGGGCACCCTGTTCGGATGCCGCATTCTCAAGGAGACCGCGATAAACCTGGACCGCCACGTTCCGCGGCAGCAGGTCTTCGAGGATCGCGCCTTCGTCGGGCTCGTAATCATATACAGCCCCGCCAAGCTCGTCCGCAGCGTTCTCGTTGGCAGCTTCCGGAAGCGGCGCCGGGATAAGGCGCTGCTTCGTGGTGATCTGCACGAGAGCCGACTGGAACTTGGCATAGAAGAGCGTCGCCACATCGAACTCGCCGCGCTCGAACATGTCGAGAACGTCGGTTGCAATGGCCTGCGCATCAGCAAACCCGAGGCGTTTCACGCCCGAAAGGTCTTTGGTGCCGATGATCTTCGACGCGAATTCGCGCTTCAGAACGCCGTAACCCTTCTTGCCAACGCACAGGATCTTCACGGTTTTACCCGCTGCGATCAGGCTGTTGATATGTGCCCGGGCAGCCTTGACAATGTTGGTGTTGAAACCGCCGCACAGACCCCGCTCGGAGGTGGCAACGATCACCAGTTCAACATCGTCCTTGCCGGTGCCGATAAGGAGCGGCGAGGCACCGGGCTGGTCCTTGACGGCCATCCCGAGGCCCGAGAGCACTTTTTCCATACGCTCGGCGTACGGCCGGGCGGCTTCCGCCGCCTCTTGAGCCCGGCGCAGTTTAGAAGCCGCCACCATTTTCATGGCTTTGGTGATCTTCTGCGTCGACTTGACCGACTTGATCCGGACTTTCAGGTCTTTAAGGCTTGGCATGTGTCCAGCCCTTCTCCATTAGATCCGTTAACTTAGCTGAACGACTTCGAGAAAGTATCGAGGATCGATTTCAGCTTGGCGATGGTGCCGTCCGACAGCTTCTGCTCGGTGCGGATGGTGGCGAGCACGTCAGCGTGCTTGCCGCGCATCTCGGCGAGGAAGCGCTCTTCGAAGCGGGTCACGGCCGAAGTCGGGATCGCATCGAGATAGCCGTTCACACCTGCGAAGATCGACACGACCTGTTCTTCAACCGCGAGCGGCGAATACTGGCCCTGCTTCAGCAGTTCCGTCAGACGGGCACCGCGGTTCAGCAGTTTCTGGGTCGAGGCATCGAGGTCCGAACCGAACTGGGCGAAAGCTTCCATCTCGCGATACTGGGCGAGTTCGAGCTTGATCGAACCTGCAACCTGTTTCATCGCCTTGATCTGAGCAGCCGAACCCACGCGGGATACCGACAGACCGACGTTAATTGCCGGGCGGATACCTTTGTAGAAGAGTTCGGTCTCGAGGAAGATCTGGCCGTCGGTGATCGAGATCACGTTGGTCGGAATGTAAGCCGACACGTCACCAGCCTGGGTTTCGATAACCGGCAGAGCGGTCAGCGAACCGGCGCCGCGCTCGTCCGACATCTTCGCAGCGCGCTCAAGGAGGCGGCTATGGAGATAGAATACGTCACCCGGGTATGCTTCACGTCCCGGCGGGCGGCGAAGCAGCAGCGACATCTGACGGTAAGCGACGGCCTGTTTGGAAAGGTCGTCGAACACAATCACGGCGTGCATGCCGTTGTCGCGGAAGAATTCACCCATCGCAGCACCGGTATAGGGTGCAAGGAACTGCAGCGGAGCGGGCTCCGAAGCGGTTGCAGCGACGACGATCGAATATTCAAGAGCGCCTTGCTCTTCGAGCGTCTTCACGATCTGGGCAACGGTCGAACGTTTCTGGCCGACGGCGACATAGATGCAGAAGAGCTTCTCCTTGTCGTCCTTGGCAGCCTTGTTCACCGGCTTCTGGTTGATGAAGGCGTCGATGGCGACAGCGGTTTTACCGGTCTGACGGTCACCGATGATCAGCTCGCGCTGGCCACGGCCTACGGGCACGAGGGCGTCAATTGCCTTCAGGCCGGTCTGTACGGGCTCGTGAACCGATTTACGGGGGATGATGCCCGGAGCTTTGACTTCCACGCGCTGACGGACAACGTCAACGAGCGGGCCTTTGCCGTCGATCGGGTTGCCGAGACCGTCAACCACGCGACCGAGGAGGCCTTTGCCAACCGGAACGTCCACGATGGCGCCGGTCCGTTTTACGGTGTCGCCTTCTTTAATGCCGCGGTCGTCGCCGAAAATCACCACACCGACGTTGTCGGTTTCGAGGTTGAGGGCCATGCCCTTCACACCACCGGGGAATTCGACCATCTCACCGGCCTGAACCTGATCCAGGCCGTAAACGCGGGCAATACCGTCACCAACGGAGAGAACGGTACCAACTTCGGTCACTTCGGCCGAAGCGCCGAAACTTGCAATTTGGTCCTTCAGGACCTTGGAGATTTCCGCGGCACGGATATCCATCACTGAACCCCTTTCATGGCGATTGCGAGGTTTTGGAGTTTGGTCTTGAGCGAGCTGTCCACCATGCGGGAGCCCACTTGTACTTTGAGGCCGCCGAGAAGGCTCTCGTCAACGCGGGCGTCGATGGCGACATCTTGGCCCGTGGCGGCTTTGAGTTTCTTCGACAGCGCGTCGAGTTGCTTCTTCGTCAGCGCGCGGGCGCTTACGACTTCGGCGCTAACTTCACCACGATGGGCAGCAAGCAGCGCCGCGAAGGCCTTGATGGTGCCGGCAATCGCCGAGAGGCGGCGATTCGTTGCCAGAACACCCAGAAACTTGAGGGTCAGGTCATTGACCTTGCCAAGCTTGCCGATGGCCGCAATGCCCTTCAGCTGTTCGTCGCGGCTATAGAGCGGCGAGGAAACAAAGGCACGGAGGTCGGCGCTCTCTTCGAGCATGGCACTGAGGGTTTTAAGGTCGGATTCGACGGTATCCAGCGCTTTTTTCTCGACAGCAAGGTCGAAAAGCGCCCGGGCATACCGGCCCGTAATCCCTGAAACGTTGGCTTGTTGCGAGGCCACGTCTGGCGTCCCCTTGTCGATGGCCTGTACCAGGGTGTTGGTCCAGAGCCAGTTGACGATTGCATTCGGCGAAATGCCGCCTGCGTGAAGTTAATATCGAACGGTCATGTACGAAGACCCGCGAAATTCGCGGTCACAAGCGCCTGACCTGTCAAAATGCGTGCTCCGTCTAGCACAAGGAAAACGAGGGGGCAAGCGACTATCGGCGCGGTTTCCGGATTCTTTCCGGGGCTTCACCAGAGGCCTCGTCAAGCACCCTCAGGGACGCCCCTTGAACACTCGTTTTGCCGAGGCCGGATAGCGCTCCAGCAGGGCTGCCGCCCGTGTGGGGCGCGACAATAGGTCGCCCCCGCAATTGGGGCAGCGCCGCCCGAGCGGCCCCTCGGCACAGGCCGCACAGAAGGTGCATTCGAAGCTGCAGATATAGGCGCCGGGCGCCTCCGCCGGCAGGTCCTTGTCGCAGCATTCGCAGCCGGGTCGCATTTCAAGCATGAGGGGGCTCGCTTTCCTGCCGCGCCGTCTATTTCACATAGATGCCGAAGAAGCGGCGGCGACGCTCTTCCAGAAGCTGGCCCAGAATGCCATTGGCGCGGATCGTATGAAAGCACTGATGCACCCGTGCACCCACGGCGGCATCCTTGAATATCCAGTGCGCCTGCGTTTCCGGGAACAGAGCCGCCACATCGAACCGGCCCGCCGCCTGCCCGTCCTGCCCCGCCTGCGCGCCAAGGATGTTGGTATAGGCCGCAAAGATCAGCTTGTCGGCGATCACCGCATCAACCCGGCCCGCCATGATGAGGCGGCTGTGGGCATCCTGATTGGCGATCTCGATATAGGTCGCGAAACTGCCCCGCACCGCCCCGAGACCCGGCAGGATGCGCGCGGCGCCGGGGAAGGATACGACCCGCATGCCGGCGAGGTCCGACAAATGCTCCGGCTTGGTCGTCCGATCGCGCAGAGTGATGACGCTGTTCTGGTAGGACGAATAGATGAAACTGTAGGGAACGCCAGCCGGCGCGGAGATGACCGTGACCGCCGCCTCGACCGCTTCATCCTGCAGAAAGGATTCAAGATGGCGTCCGAAGGGCTGCAGCTGGATCACAGGCTTCAGGCCGCATTCGGCCAGCGTGGCAATGACGATAGCCTCCTCCACCCCGCCGCCGTTACGTTCGTAAAGCGGAAAAAGAAGGGGTGCCGCGATCACGAGGCTGTCTTCATCTGCAGCCGCAGCCGACGAAAAGAGCCATGCACAAAGCAACAGCCGCAGCCCCCGCAGCGCCTGCCCCTTCTTGCTCCACCATTTTCCCACTGACTGCACTGCTGATAAAACAACGGCCCGCCAGCGCCACCTTGCTTCGCTCAACACCCTGACCCCCAAGGTTGCAAGCCTACGCTCGTGCGCAGCATTAAAATTTCAGTCGACATCATCCGTCAATTTTCGAAATGGCAAAAAAGTCCATTAATTGACCGAAGGAAGCCCTTCCTGCGAAGTTTTCATCAATATATCCAGCAAATCCGGATCCAAATTCTTTGGCGCGATCAGGTAGCCCGAATATCGGGCAACTTCGCCAAGCGATACGGTGTCTTCAGCCGCCACACCCAAATTAGCCATATTGCGGTCGAAGATCATTTCCGTGCTGACAACAAAATCCGCTCGACCCGCCAAAAGCAATCGCTCCAGTCCCGTTGTCGCTGTCAGTGGCATTGCCACTGTATGGGCGCTGTCGATCCCGAGCGTTTCCATGACCTCGCACCCGATTGCCTGAAATTCACAGGCCCCGACAAAGCCGCCCGCCTTGAGATCTTCGATCTTCACACCCGCCGCGCGGTTCGTGCGCAGGGTATAAACTCGAAGGCTATAGTCCGTCCGGATCGGCAGGATCCAGTGATACTGATTTTCGCGGGCCGGCGTGCGTAGATATTCGAGATAAAGTCCCTTTGCATGTCGCTGCAGAAGCACGCCTTTGCGCGGGCGGGGCGGAAAGCGCATTTCATAGGGAATGCCGGTACGATCCATGAAGGCTTTCACGCGGACGGTGATCTCGCCCATCTGTTTTGCCTGCGCCTCACTGTCCGGGCGGATATACCAGTCTTCACCGTAAACGATCAGCGGACCGACCGCTTCCGTGCTCTGGACCTCTTCAGCCAGAACCGGATGCGCCAGCAATGCCAGCGCCAAACTTAAAACCAGAACACGCAACATATACACCATGGGTAGATCAGGGCGCCAATCTAGAGACCAACCCTTCAACGGATCGTTAAGAGTTGGCCGCAATTTTACCGGTCTACCCAAAAGACACCCTCGCTTCCCTACATGAAGCTGTATGGGTCAATATCCACCCGTATCTTGACGGCACTCGCCGGCTTGACCCGCCCGAGCCAGCCCGCCACCAGATCCTGTATCAGCGTGTCACGCCCCGTTTGCACCAGCATGCGATGCCTGTGCAGCCCGCGCAAGCGCGCAAGTGGTGCGGGCGCAGGGCCGAGCACATGAATACCGTCACCCTGCGGCGCCGCACGCGCCAGCCGGCGGCCGGTTTCAACCACGGCGGCCAGATCAGGCCCGGATATCACAAGGGCCGCCAGCCGACCGAACGGCGGCATGTGGAAGCGGGACCGTTCGGCCTCTTCCGCTTCCATGAAGGCCTCGCCGTCGCCCGTTGCAATCGCCGCCACCACCGGATGGGCAGGGTCGTAGCTTTGCAGGAACACCGTACCCGGCTTGTCGCCTCGGCCCGCGCGGCCCGCCACCTGCACCAGCTGCTGCCAGGTGCGTTCGCCAGCCCGCAGGTCCCCGCCGCGAAGGCCGAGATCGGCATCGATTACGCCAACACAGGTCAGGTTCGGGAAGTGGTAGCCCTTGGTGACAATCTGGGTACCGATCACGATATCAAGCGCCCCGCTTTCGATCATCGCCACCATCCGCGCCATATCGCCGGGGCGGGTGAGCGTGTCGGATGTCATCACCGCCAACCGCGCGGTCGGGAAACGGGCCGTCACTTCTTCCTGCAGGCGTTCCACCCCCGGCCCGCAGGGGACGAGCGATCCCGTGTCATCACATTCGGGGCAATTATCCGGCGTGCGCATCGAATGGCCGCAGTGGTGACACACCAGCCGCCGTTCGCTGCGATGCTCCACAAGCCATGCTGAACAAGCCGGACATTCGATCCGGTGGCCACAAGTGCGGCAAAGGGTGAGCGGCGCATAACCCCGGCGGTTGAGGAACAGCATCGATTGCTCGCCCCGGCCCAGCCGGTCCTCGATGGCGCTGGCGAGCATGGGGGCGATCCACTCGCCGCTCGCGGGGCCTTCGTGGCGCATGTCGATCACCCGCATGGCCGGCAGTTCGGCAGCCCCGTGTCGTTCGGTCAGGCGCAATTCCTTGTAGCGCCCTGCCTTGGCATTCACCCGGCTTTCCATCGAGGGCGTGGCGCTCGCCAGCACCAAGGGGCAGGCCTCGAACTTGGCGCGCACCACGGCCATGTCGCGGGCGTGATAGATCACCCCTTCTTCCTGCTTGTAGCTCGGGTCATGTTCTTCATCGACGATGATGAGCCGGAGGTTGCGGAAGGGTAGAAAGAGCGCCGACCGCGCCCCCACCACAACGCGCGCCCGGCCGGCTGCGATCTCGCCCCACGCCCGCCGCCGGCCCGCCTGCCCGATATCGGAATGCCACACCACCGGCTCCACGCCGAAGCGATCGGCGAAGCGGTCGAACCATTGGGCGGTCAGCGCGATTTCCGGCAACAGCACCAGAATTTGCGCCGTCGGGTCCTTCAGTGCCTCGACCACGCCTTCGAAATAAACCTCGGTTTTGCCTGAGCCCGTGATGCCGTCCAGCAGGAAGGGCGCAAAGTCCTTCGCGGCAACCGCCGCCGAAATCGAATCTGCCGCCGTCTGCTGTTCGCGCCCCAGCACCGGCCCCTCGGCCTTCGGCATCGGCACGGCAAAGGGCTGGTCCACCGGTCGCATCTCGGCGACCAGCGCCCCCTGCTCTTCAAGCCCCTTGATGACGGCTGCCGACACACCGGCCAATTCGCCAATCTCGCTTGGCGTGCGGGCGATACCATCCGCCATCAGGGTGAGCACCGCCTTGCGCGCCGGGGTCAGCTTGTCGGGTGCGCTCAGGCCTTCGCGCCAAAACAGATGCTTGCGCACCGGCACGCCTTCAAGCGCTTCGGGGACGCTGAGACACATTTTGAGAATCATGCCGGGGGCCGACATCGTGTAGGCCGCAACCCAGTCCACAAGTTTCATAAGCGCGGCATCCAGTGGGGCGGCGTCCACCGGGCGGATCGCCGGCTTCAGCTTGGCAAGCGCTACCTGACGCCCCTTGTAGCGCCCGCCATCCCAAACGCCACCGATCACCCGGCGCTTGCCAAGCGGCACTTCCACAAGGTGACCGGGCGCCGGGGCCGGCATGTCGCCCGCCCACAGATAGTCCAGCGGGCTGTCAAGGGGCGCCGGCACCATCACGCTGATCCGCCTTGCTTCGCCCATGTCGTCCGATTCTGCTGTCACGCCTGCCATGCCCTTGCCACTTTCTGGCACCATAACGAGAGGGACGAGGAAAAGGCAACGCGCACGATCATGACACCGGCACACGCCCCCTTTGCACTTGCAAAAAAGCCCTATCGGCGCTAGGCAGGCGGCCAATGACCGACCTCCAGACATGGCAAGGAGCGACCCGATGAAATTCTTCCTCGACACCGCCAATATCGACGAAATCCGCGAAGCGAATGCGACCGGCCTGCTCGACGGCGTGACCACCAACCCTTCGCTGATCAAAAAATCCGGCCGTGACTTCTTCGAAGTCATCACCGAGATCGCCAAGGAAGTGGCAGGCCCGGTTTCGGCTGAAACCGTTGCCCACGATCACGAAACAATGCTGAAAGAAGGCCTGAAGTGCGCCAAGATCGCGGACAATATCGCCGTGAAAGTGCCGCTCACCATCGAAGGCCTCAAAACCTGCAAGGCGCTCCGCGCTCAGGGCATCATGGTCAATGTCACCCTCTGCTTCTCGGCCAATCAGGCCCTTCTGGCAGCCAAGGCAGGCGCGACCTTCATTTCGCCCTTCGTTGGCCGTCATGACGACATCGGCTTCGATGGCATGGACCTCATCCAGGACATCCGCACCATCTATGACAATTACGAGTTCAACACCCAGATCCTCGTAGCGTCGGTCCGTCACCCGGTGCATATCCATCAGGCAGCCCTGATCGGTGCCGATGTTGCCACCTTCCCGGCTGACGTGATGAAGAAGCTCGCCAACCACCCGCTGACGACGAACGGCCTTGCCGCTTTCGACAAGGACTGGGCGGCCACCGGCTTCTCGATCCTTTAAGGAAGGAACCGCATGGCGCAGCGCCTGATAGAGGATTCCCTGCAGGCACTGCGCCGGGCCCATCCGTGGCCCGAGCGGAACGACTGGGCGGTTATACCGCCCTGGCCCTATGCGCTGGGCGGCGGCGGGCGCGAGCTCGTGGATGCGCTCATCCGGGTCAGCCGCCCGCGCCTGATGGTGGAAATCGGCGTCTTCCTTGGCGCCTCCACCAAGCGCTGGCTGGATATATCCCCGCGCCTCACCGTTATCGGTATCGACCCATGGGACGAGCTTCGGCTGATCCCGCAGTGCCGCCGCTATGTCGGCCGCCCCGCACTCACCCGCGCCTACCCCGAACTTGAAATACAGGAACGCTTCGCCGCTGACATCGCGGCGAACGGCGTACGCCTGACCGCGCTATCGCTGCTCCGGCCCTATCGCAACCGCTTCATCCCGATGCAGGCCACAAGCCCGGACGGGCTGCATGAAATCGCTGCGACCGGACTGAAGCCCGATCTTGTCTATATCGATGCCGACAAGAAACCCGAAGACCTTGAGACCGCCCACCGCCTGTGGCCCGAAGCTATCATCGCGGGCGACGACTGGCACTGGGGCCGCACCAAAGGCTATCCGATGCGCCGGGTCGTCGAGGAATTCGCAGCAAAAAACGGTTTCGCCATCACCGCCGACCACGGCACATGGGTACTGACCCGCTAGGGCCTACTTCCTGAAAACCTCGTTGAGGTAAGCGGCGATCCGCACGCCGGCCATCGACAGGCGCTCTTTCGCCGTGCCGATATGGTCATAGCCATATTGCCATGACAGCATCTGGTTCGACGGATAAACACCGGGGCGCAGCGTGGCGCTTTCCTTGATCCAGACCTTGGGGTCCGTCACCGTCCATGCTTGCACCTTTTCGGGTGTGATGCGCGCGGCGAGCCATGTGGACATTTCGGTGTAGGATAGACCCTGATGGTTCAGCATGTCCTCGTCCCACACCATGTGCAGGTTCGAGGGCTTTTCGAACCACATGACCTTCACATCGTTGCCGCCGCGGTCGCTGCCGTCACCCGTGTGCATCGGCTGGTGCAGGTCACCCACGATATGAACGATGAAGCGCAGCGCACGCTGCCGGTCGGCAAGGCTTGCGCTCTTGTCTTTCAGCGTGGCGGTGAAGGTGGCAAGGGCCGTCATCGCATCGCCCTGCGGCGGCGCCATCGAGGCGTCATAGTCGGTGCCTTCGGGCATCGTCACATAGTGCCAGGGGGTTGCCTGCTTCTGCCAGAATTCGTCGGGGTTGGAGCGCTGCTCGTCAGGCCATGTGGACGCTTCAGCCAGCGTTTCGACACCGAGAAGCGCCTCGACCGCCGCTTTGGCATCAGCCGACAGGTAGCGCTCCGCAAGCGCCCCGGTCACGCGGTGGCCAAGCGGCCCCCATGCGCTTGCGGGCGTGGTGGCAGCAGCCAGCATCAGGCCGGCGATCATCAGCTTTTTCATGGTATCCCCCATCTTCTTTTCAGAAAGCCGGCGCGGGGGCCGGTTTTTCCCTGCCTAGCATGGCTTCATGCAGGAAAAAAGACAGGGGTGGCAGATGCGCCTATTTCTCTTCCGGGCGGAAGCGTTCAACCCATGTCACATGGCCCATCTTGCGGCCGTCGCGCGGGTCAAGCTTGCCATAGTGATGGAAGTGGGCGTTGGTATCGGCCAGATACTGCTCGTACTCGAGGATATCCTTGCCAAGGAGGTTCTTCATCCGCACCTTGCCAAGCGCCTTGGTGGGACCAAGCGGCAGGCCGCAGATCGCGCGGATATGCTGCTCGAACTGGCTGGTTTCAGCGCCTTCGATGGTCCAGTGACCGCTGTTGTGAACGCGGGGTGCGATCTCGTTGACGATCACGTCGCCCGTCTTGTCATTCACAAACATCTCGACCGCCAGCACCCCGACATAGTCAAGCGCATTGGCGATGCGGGTTGCCATCACCTTGGCCTTGGCTTCCACCACTTCGGTGATGGTGGCCGGCACGTCGGTGGTATCAAGGATATGGTTGGTGTGCACATTCTCGCCCACCGGGAAGGCCGCCACATCGCCTTCCACGCTGCGCGCCACAATGGCGCTGATTTCGCGGTCGAACTGCACGAAGCCTTCAAGGATCGACGGTGCACCGCCGGTGACTTCCATCACGCGGTCGATATCCTGCCGGTTCTTGATCAGGATCTGGCCCTTGCCGTCGTAACCCATGCGGCGGGTCTTGGCGACGGCCGGGCGGCCGATCACTCGAAACGCGGCGGTCAGCTCTTCTTCCGTTTCAAACGGCTGGAAGGGGGCGGTGGTGACGCCGCATTCGTTGAGGAAGGTTTTCTCCAGCAGGCGGTCCTGCGAGATTTTCAGCGCGCGGGCACAGGGGCGAAGGTTCGAATGGCGCGCCACGATCTCGGCGGTCTTGGCCGGCACATTCTCGAACTCGTAAGTCACGACAGCACAGCTTTTGGCGAACTCGGCCAGCGCTTCTTCGTTTTCATAGGGCGCGATAGTGAACTGGCGCGCCACATGGAAGGCGGGGCTGCGCTCGTCCGGGCAGAAGATGTGGGTGCGGTAGCCAAGTTTGGCAGCTGCCAGCGCCAGCATGCGACCAAGCTGACCGCCGCCAAGGATACCGATGGTGGAACCGGGTTTCACTGCGGTCATGGCTCAGGCCTCGTCCACGGGCACATCGGCGACCGATGCGGTTTGCGCGGCGCGGAAGGCATCCAGCTTGTCAGCCACGGCCTTGTCATGCAGCGCGATCACGCTAGCAGCCAGGATGCCCGCATTCTTCGCACCCGCCTTGCCGATGGCAAGCGTGCCGACCGGAACACCGCCGGGCATCTGCACGATGGAAAGAAGGCTGTCCTGCCCCGAAAGGGCGGCGGACTGGACCGGCACACCGAACACCGGCAGCGGCGTCATGGCAGCCGCCATGCCCGGCAGGTGGGCGGCACCGCCGGCACCGGCGATGATCACATGCAGGCCGCGCTCGCGTGCTGTTGTCGCATAATCGACAAGCCGCGCGGGCGTGCGGTGGGCAGACACGATCCGGGCTTCATAGGGAATCCCGAATTCTTCAAGCATGTCGGCTGCATGTTTCATGGTCGGCCAATCGGACTGGCTGCCCATGATGATGCCGACAATCGGCTTCGCGTCACTCATTCACACACCTCGGGTCTGAGAGGACCGGGCGACCGCCCGCGATATAAAAAGGCCGGTGAATGAACCCGGCCAACTGCGCGCGCATTATAGGCGGGAAGCCTTCCAATGCAAGCCTAGCCGTTGCCGGGTGCGTCTTTCGCACGATGCGATCAGGGATTCACACCAGCCCCCATATGGGATAATGATGATAGAAGGAGTTTTGTTCCACAGGATCACGGGCCAACACCGCATGAAAGTGACCAACAGTTCAGGGGTGACCCGCTACAGCCCCACAGGCAGTGTACGCCGCACCGGCAGCAGCGAAGGTGTCTCCAGCGCCAGCTCGGTTCGCCGCGTGGAAGACAGCGTCCAGATCCTTGGCGTATCGCCTGAAGAGATCAGCCCGCGTGTCCATCAGGCCATCCTCAGCCTGATGCAGGAAGTGGAAAGCCTGCGGCGCGAGCTTGAGGAATCGAATCGGCGCCTGCGCGAGATGGAAGACCTCGCCGACCTCGACGCCCTGCTGCCCATCCCCAACCGCCGTGCCTTCGTGCGCGAACTGAACCGGATGATCGGTTTCGCCCAGCGCTACGGTACGCCTTCAACGCTGATCTTCATCGATCTCAACGACATGAAGCTGATCAACGATGAATATGGCCACGAGGGGGGCGACAAGGCGCTCCTGCACCTCGCCCGCCTGCTGATCGACAATGTGCGTGGCACCGATGTGGTCGCGCGGCTGGGTGGTGACGAATTCGGGGTGATTCTGGCACAGGCCGATGAGGCAACGGGCCAGGAAAAGGCCAAGACGCTCGCTGATGTGATCGCCAATTCGCCGATCGAACTTGGCGGCAAGCCCTACCATCTGAAGATGGCCTATGGCACCTACACGATCAAACAGGATGACGAGCCGCACGAAGCGCTCGATAAGGCCGACAAGGCCATGTACGAGAAAAAACGCGAAATGAAAGGCGAAGACAACGTCCGCTAGGGGGCGAACTCTTCCATATCGCATCAAGACTTGACCCCGTTCGCCCTGAGGAGCGCGCCAGCGCGTCTCGAAGGGCGCTGCACCGGGAGGCGCCCACTGGATGTTCTTCGTTTATATCCTGAAATGCGCAGACGGCAGCTACTACACTGGTCAAACGGACAATTTGGAGCGACGGGTCAATGAGCACCGTCATGGCACCTACTGTGCCTACACTAGCCAGCGGCGGCCTATAGAATTGGTTTTCTCCGAAGCGTTCGAATCCCGGCACGCAGCGCTGAGTGCAGAACAGCAGATAAAGGGCTGGAGTCGTGCCAAGAAGGAAGCCCTGATCGAGGGCGATTTTGACAGGATTTCAAAACTGGCTAGCAGAAAGAAGGCCTGAGCTGCGCGCTTCGAGACGAGGCTACCGCCTCTCCTCAGCACGAACGGGGTATACTGGTCAGCGATTTTCAGGCGATGATGTCGGGCAGCAGAAGGTCGCGGAGCTTGGCCATCTGGTCCTTCAGGCTCAGTTTCCGCTTCTTCAGGCGTTGCACCTGAAGCTGGTCGAACGAGGTACCGTGCTCGAGCGCCGTGATCGCATCGTCAAGATCCCGATGCTCCTCCATGAGAAGCGCCAGTTGCGCCCGAACATTATCTTCGTCCATAAGTGAAGTATCCCGCCCTGCCTACTCGGAAATTTGCGCAGTATAGCACCATGAACGATATGAGAGAAGCAAGCGCCACCGCCTTCTGGCACGCATCGAAGGCATTATACGACAAGCCCGAGGTCATGCGCCTTGCGCTGAAAGCACAGGATCGTGCCGGACGCGACGTCAACCTGATCCTCCTGCTGGCCTGGCTTCACCAGCGCGGCCAGACGCCCGACGAGGACGGCTGGAAGCAGCTGAAGGCCGAATCAGACAAGGAACGCAAGACGCTCGAAATGATGCGGGGCTACCGTCGCAGCATGCAAGGCAAAGGTGGATACGAAGAAGCCAAGTCGATTGAGCTTGATGCCGAGCGTTCGGTGCAGGAACGGCTGATCGCCGCGATGGGCGACACCGTCAAGGGCGACCCTGCCCCGCTGCTGGCGGCCTACCTGAAAGGCTTCAAGGAAGCAGACGAGCTTATGAAGGCGCTTGGTCTTCCGCCTCGCGCCAGCGCTTGACGTCCGGGTGATTGAACCCGAAAAGGTCCAGCACCCGGGCAACCGACTGGGTGACGATCTCGTCAATCGTTTTGGGTTTCGTGTAGAAAGCCGGTACCGGCGGCACGATCACCGCCCCCATCTCGGATAGTGATGTCATGGTGCGCAGATGCCCCGTGTGGAACGGCGTTTCGCGCACCATCAGCACCAGCCTGCGGCGTTCCTTCAGCACAACATCTGCCGCGCGCGACACAAGGCTCGTTGTCACGCCCGTCGCGATTTCCCCCATCGTCTTGATCGAACAGGGGGCGATCAGCATGCCGCGTGTGCGGAAGGAGCCCGAGGCAATCGCCGCGCCGATATCCTTCACCGGATAAATCGTGTGGGCAAGCGCCTGAACGGCCTTCAGGGAAATGTCGGTCTCTTCCATCAGGGTGCGTTCGGCAGCCTTCGACATCACGAGATGCGCCTCGGCACCGAGGTCGCGCAGCATCTCGAGCGCCCGGATGCCATAGACGATCCCGCTTGCCCCCGTGATGGCCACAATCATCCGGCGGTCCTGAGTCTCGCTCATTGGGTGAAGGTCCTTTTTCCCATGCGGCATTCTACGGCAAAGAATCCCAGTTAATACGATGGAATGTTACACTTTTTCGATTGGTAACAAAATTTTCCGTGACAAGCCCGCCCTTCGGATGTTGGAATCAAGGCCTCTTTGAAACAAACAAGAAGGAGAGACGGGAATGAGCCTTCAAACGCATGTCGAGAGCCTGACTGCGAAACACGCCGAGATCGAAGAGATCATTACCCGAGAAGAACACCGACCTAATCCCGATACCATCAGACTCATGCAGCTGAAGCGCAAGAAGCTCCGCATCAAGGAAGAGCTGAACAAGCTCGTGGTGCGGCACTGATCAGCGTCTAGGTCGGGACCTTATGAAAGAAAAAGCGCAGGAAATCCTGCGCTTTTTGCATTTTGAGCGGCCTGTGTAGCCAGCAGATCAGGCCTCGCCTTCACCTTCCGGTGCTTCAGCGGCGGGCGCTTCAGCCTCGGCTTCCGGCTTCACATCGGTCTTCTTGCGGCGCTCGGCAGCCAGGCGCACGGCGGCGTCAAGTTCGCTCTGTTTGCAAAGGCCAAGGCCAACCGGATCCTGCGGCTTGATATTCTGCGCGTTCCAGTGGCTCTTCTCGCGGATCGCCTGAATGGTCGGCTTGGTGGTGCCGACAAGGCGGCTGATTGCCAGGTCCGAAAGCTCGGGATGGTGACGCACGAGCCATGCGATGGCATCGGGCTTGTCCTGACGCTTCGAGACCGGCGTGTAGCGCGGACCCTTGGTGCGCGGCAGTGCCTTCACATCGTCTTCACGCAGCTTCAGGCGCGCACCTTCGTCAGCGGCGCAGCGGTCGATTTCAGCCTGTGTCAGCTGACCGTTCGCGGTCGGGTCCTGACCCACGATATGGGTGCCGACGGTGCCGTCCGCGATGCCTTGGATCTCCAGCTCATGCAGGCCGCAAAACTCGGCAATCTGGCGGAAGGTCAGGGCCGTATTGTCAACGAGCCAGACGGCGGTTGCCATGGGCATCAGGGGTTGGGTCATCTGTCTCTATCCTGTTTCAAGTTTATCGGCCGTTTTCCCAAGGGCGGCATGAACAACCCATGCAGCCGGGCCCAGACAAGTTTCCTTGCCTGCCCCCAGCGCGATACTCTCTGTCCGGAGGGGTGAAACGGCGTTTCACTGACCTCTCTTTATCAGCTTGGGGACGGCGTGTCATGGCCTTATGTCGTGCCTATGGAAAGAAATTCCAAGGGGCAATCAGGCCGGCGTCACACTCAGCACGATCTTGCCCATATGGCGTGACGATTCCATCAGCGCATGCGCGTCGGACGCCTTTTCGAGGGGCAGAACCGTATCCACAATCGGCTTGATCCTGCCGGCTTCGATCAGCGGCCAGACCTTTTCGCGAAGGGCCGCCGCCACCGCCGCCTTGAAGCCATTGTCGCGGGCGCGAAGGGTCGATCCCGTCAGCACCTGCCGCTTCAACATCACCTGCATGATGTTAAACTCGGCCTGCATGCCCCGAAGTGCGGCAATGGAAACATGCTGCCCTTCCACCGCCAGCGCATTCAGGTTGCGGGGCAGATAGTCACCGCCAACCATATCGAGGACCACATTGACGCCGCGGCCTTCGGTTGCCTTCAGCACGGCATCCACGAAATCCGCCTCGCGGTAATTGACGGCAAGGTCAGCCCCGAGCTTTTCGACAAACGCAACCTTGTCAGCTGACCCCACGGTCGTGGCGACCCGGGCGCCAAACGCCTTGGCAAGCTGGATGGCGGTCGAGCCGATCCCGCTGGACCCGCCGTGGACAAGGAGCCATTCGCCGGAGGCCAGACCGGCGCGGTCAAACACATTGGACCAGACGGTGAAGAAGGTTTCGGGGATGGCTGCCGCCTCCGCCATCGTCAGGCCCTTCGGGACGGGCAGGACAGAGCCCGCAGGCGCCACCGCATATTCGGCGTACCCACCACCCGAGATGAGCGCGCAGACGGCGTCACCTTCCCTGAAGCCGGTGACACCCTCACCGAGCGCTGCCACATGCCCGGCGACCTCAAGCCCCGGGATATCGCTCGCCCCCGGCGGCGGGGCATAGAAGCCTTGCCGCTGCACCACATCAGGCCGATTGATCCCAGCTGCCGCCACCTTGATCAGCACCTCGCCTGCCCCGGCCACAGGCACCGGGCGCGTTGCCGGCTTCAGCATCTCGGGGCCGCCGGGCTTCTCGATCTCGATCGCGGTCATTGTTGCAGTCATTCGGTCTCTCCCTCGTGTTCGGGCGAAGTCTAGGCGCGTGCCTTGACCGGTGACAAGTGGAGACACCTGCGGCAAGATCACAAGAAACGGAGATACATGATGGATTTCGACGACCTGCCCCGAAAGAAGACCGGCCCCCTTTTCGATCTTGAAAAGGAAGACATCAGCACGCTGGGCGTCGAGGAACTTGATGACCGCATCCTGCGCCTGAAAGCCGAAATCTCCCGCGCCGAGACCGCGAAAGCCGCCCGTGGCGCCTCCCGCGCCGCGGCCGAGGCGCTGTTCAAGTCCTGACTTTCGCCCTCAACGAAAGCGCAATTGCCATCGGCGCGGAATAATATATAAGCACTTATATGAATAATATATCCAACCGTACCCTCGGCACCCTGATCCGCCACCTGCTCGCCCATCTCGACGGCGACGTGCAGGCCGCCTATGACGAACTCGGCGTACCCTTCCGCCCGCGCTTCTACCCCATTGTCCAGTTCCTGCTGGCGAACGGCCAGGCGGGGGTGAATGAGATCGCGGCACACATCGGTGTCAGCCAGCCGGCGGCGACCCAGACCCTTGGCGAGATGAAAAAGCTTGGCCTCATTGCAATCGAGCCCGGCGAAGATCGCCGCCATAAACAGGTGAGCCTGACAGACGCCGGGCTATCGCTCGCCGCGCGCCTTGCAAGCCTGTGGCAAGCCGTGCACACGGCGGCCGACAGTCTCGACCGCGAGATCGGCACCAGCCTGTCGGATTTACTTGGCCGGACGCTCGAAGCCCTCGAACGGCAATCCTTCCTCACCCGCATTCACGCAGCATGCCCCCCGGAAAGCGAAAACAAATGATCAGACACACCCTCGCTGCCTGCCTTCTTTTCACGTCGTTTACCGGCGCCGCATCGGCTGCCACGCTCACCCCAGCTGACATCCACAATGTCGTGGCGAATGCCGCGAACCTCCTTGAGAAGCGCTATGTGGACCCCGATCTGGGCGCCCGGCTGGCGCGGGACATCCGCAACCAGTCAGCCATTTGGGAAAAAGAACAGGACCCGGAAGCCCTCGCCCGCAAGGTAACCGACTGGCTGCGCGCGGCGTCCGGCGACGGGCACCTCGGCCTCGGCTACAGTAAGGAAGCCCTGACAGACACCGCAGCAGAAGAAGACTTTTCCGCCGCCGAGATGGACCGCTGGTATGGCCCGCAGATCAACCACGGCATCGAGAAGATCGAGCGGCTTGAAGGCAATGTGATGCTGATCGACCTCCGCGTCTTTCCGCCGGCCTCGATGGCGGGCGATATATTTTCGGCGGCCATGGCCCTTGTGGCACAAGGCGACGCATTGATCATCGACCTGCGCAAAAATGGCGGCGGGGCTGAAACGGTCAATCTGGTGACGGGATACCTGCTGGACGGCGCCCGCCCCTTGAGCGGCATCTATAATCGCCCAAGCGATACGATGCAGGCCAACGTTTCGCCAAGCTGGGTACCCGGTCGCCGGTTCGGCGGCACCAAGCCCCTTTATATCCTGACCTCACACCGCACCTTCTCCGCCGCCGAGGCACTCGCCTACGACCTGCAGGCGCTGGGCCGTGCGACTATCGTTGGCGAAGTGACCGGCGGCGGCGCCCATCCCTATGAGATGCGGCGGGTGCATGACCATTTCACGCTCGACCTGCCGGAGGGCCGGTCGGTCAATCCCATCACCGGCGGCAACTGGCAAGGCACAGGCGTACAGCCTGACGTGCGCATACCCGCCGACAAGGCCTTGGAAACCGCCTTGCGGCTGGCACATGAAAAACTGGGCCGCGCGGAATAGACGTCAGCCCTTGTAGAAAATGCAGGCGGCCCCTGCCGCGATCAGCGAGAAGCCGAGCGCGTGGTTCCAGCTGAGCGGTTCCTTCAGAACGAGAATTGAGAAAACGGCGAAGACGGTCAGGGAGATCACTTCCTGTATCGTCTTCAGCTCCGCCGCGCTCATGACGCTGTGGCCGATGCGGTTGGCTGGCACCTGCAGCAGATATTCGAAAAAGGCGATCCCCCAGCTGATCAGGATGACCGTGATGAGCGGTGCAGCCTTGAACTTGAGGTGCCCGTACCAGGCGACGGTCATGAAAATGTTGGAGAGAAGCAGAAGGCCGATGGTGACGGCGGGCACAGGCAGGGCAAGCGCCATGATGAACTCCACTGAGGGTCAAGCTGGCGCCAGAATATGGCAGTGATCAGGGAAAGAGAAGCGGGACGCGGGGCCTTTGCGTGGGGGGAGGGGAAACAAGGCTCGACCGCGCCCCGCGTGAAGTTTGCGAGGAAACGTCAGGAAAATAGGGAATTCAGGGTAGTTCCGTCGCCCCGCCGTTCAGGAGGCAACAACTCCGGCGGGGCGACGGGCAGATGAGACCGGCCTCAGGCGGCGTCAGCCTCAATGGTTTTCGGGCCGGATTTGGCGGCACCGCGAATGGTCACCTGACGCGGCTTCATGTGATCGGGGATCACGCGCTTCAGGGCCACTTCAAGAAGGCCGTTTTCGAACGAGGCTTCACCAACCTGGATCGTGTCCGCCAGTTCGAAGCGGCGCTCGAAGGCGCGCTTGGCGATGCCACGGTGCAGGAAGGAACGCTCGGCTTCTTCTTCACGGCCACGGCCGGAGACAATGAGCGTGCCCTTCTCGACGGTCACATTCAGTTCGTCAGGGGCAAAACCGGCAACGGCCAAGGTGATCTTGTAATCATCGTCGCCCAGTTTTTCGATATTGTACGGGGGGTAGGCTGCCTGGGTCGCGTCGCTCTGGAACGCCGAATCAAGCAGGCGGTTCAGATGGTCAAAGCCGACAGAGCGGGACAGGAGCGGGGTAAGGTCGAAAGTACGCATGGGATAGTCCTCCATTAGAAGCAACTGTTTGCATCATGGTCCGCCAATTGGCCGGACCTTCATTGTCGCCGGTCCTCATTCGAGCAACCGGACAATTGAGATGTAAGCAGCGGAAAAAGAGCTTCAAGGGGGGACAGAATGAAAAAGGCGCCGTGAAAGGCGCCTTTTCCGAATTCCGCGATTGTCGCGAACGACTTACTTGTTGAGCGAGAAGCTGCCGAAGCGCTTCTTGAAGCGCGCAACCTGGCCGCCTTCACCAACCGTACGGGTGCCACCGGTCCAGGCCGGGTGCGACTTCGGGTCGATCTCAAGCGTCATGCTGTCGCCTTCAGCACCCCAGGTGGAGCGCGTCTCGTAGGTCGTCCCGTCGGTCATCACGACTTTGATCGTGTGGTAGTCGGGGTGAATACCTTGTTTCATGGCCTAGTCCTCCAAAAACGAGCCCCGCGTATAAAAGGATTCAACGGGGTTGGCAAGGGTCGAAACGCGAAAGACCTGCATTTTTGCCATACAGGCTTATTTTACGCTCGGGCGTTGGCGATCCGGCGTGCATGCCTTATATGAAGCCAACAGTCCGACGAAAGATAGAAAGACCGGATATCCGATGACCGACAGCGCCGTCCGCCTAGAGCATGAAGCCCCGAAAGCCCCGGTTCGCAAGGTGAAGGGCCTGTGGCGCTTCATCCGCCCCTATAAGAAAGAGCTGGCACTTGCCCTGCTGTTTCTGGTGATCGGCGCGGCCACCGTGCTGGTGCTGCCCTCGGCGATGCAGGGTATTGTCGACCAGGGCTTCTCCACCGAAGACGCCCACACTGTGGACCGGTATTTCTTCATTTTCATCGGATTGGTTGTCGTGATGGCGGCCTCCACCGCGTTCCGATTCTATTTCGTCACCTGGCTTGGCGAACGCGTCGTCGCTGATATCCGCAAAGCGGTGTATGAGCGGCTGATCACCCTCAGCCCCGAGTATTTTGAAGAGAATCGCCCCGGCGAAATCGTCAGCCGCCTGACGGCCGATACCACCCTTGTGCAGAATATCGTCGGTTCGTCGGCCAGTGTGTGGGCACGGAACCTTCTGATCGCCGTGATCGGCACGGCGTGGCTTTTCATCATGTCGCCGAAGCTGATGGCCTCGATCGCCATCGTCATCCCGATTGTCCTTTTCATCCTGATCTGGGTCGGCCGCAAGGTCCGCACCCTGTCGCGCAAGAGCCAGGACCGCGTGGCCGATGTGGGCGCGCAGGCCAATGAAACCTTGGGCGCGCTCAATATCGTGCAGGCTTTCACCCGCGAAGATACCGAGGCACAGCGCTTCGGCAGTCGTGTGGACGATGCCTTCCGCATGGCGCGCCTGCGCATCATGGTGCGGGCGGGGCTGACCGCTGCGCTGATCTTCCTCATCTTCGGCGCCATCACACTCGTCCTTTATGAAGGCGTGCAGGATGTGATCGAAGGCGCGATGACGGGCGGCCAGATCCTCGAGTTCATCATGCGGGCCATCTTCGTGGCCGGTGCCTTCGGGGCGCTTTCGGAAGTCTATAGTGACCTGCAGCGCGCCGCCGGTGCGGCCGGGCGCCTGTCCGAACTTCTGCATGCCGAATCGAAGATTGTGGCGCCCGACAATCCGCTGCCGATGCCGGCTACAGTGCAGGGCGATATCGCGTTCGAGAATGTCACCTTCGCCTACCCGACAAAGCTGACCATGCCGGCCCTCAAGGATTTCAACCTGCATATCAAGGCAGGTGAAACCGTGGCGCTTGTCGGCCCCTCGGGCGCGGGCAAAACGACCGTCCTGCAGCTTCTGCTGCGCTTCTACGATCCGCAATCGGGCCGCGTGACCATCGACGGCGTGCCGATCCATGAAACGCTTCCCGCCGATTTCCGCGCGCACCTCGCTTTCGTGCCGCAGGAGACGATCATCTTCGCCGATACCATCGCCGAAAACATCCGCTATGGCCGCCTTGACGCGACGGACGAGGAAGTCCGCGAAGCCGCGAAGGCCGCCGCAGCACTCGATTTTATCGAGAAAAGCCCCGAAGGCTTTGATACGGTCCTTGGTGAACGCGGCACCCGTCTTTCGGGCGGCCAGCGCCAGCGCCTTGCCATCGCCCGCGCCATCCTGCGCGACGCGCCGATCCTGCTTCTGGATGAAGCCACCTCGGCGCTTGATGCCGAAAGCGAGCTGAAGGTTCAGGAAGCGCTCGAACATCTGATGCAGGGCCGCACCACGCTGGTGATCGCGCACCGGCTGGCAACGGTGAAGAAGGCTGACCGTATCATCGTGATGGACGACGGCGGCATCATCGCCGAAGGCACGCACGAAGAGCTTTCCCGTACCGACGGCCTCTACAAGCGCCTCGCCGACCTGCAGTTCGGGGAGGTGGCTTAAAGACTTACTCAGCCAAGAGGGCGGGGATGATTTCCTCGCCCAGCATCCTCATCGGAGTGAATTGTTCGGGCTTGTTGTAGTTGCGGCCCGTGAAGGCGGCCACAAGGTCAATCTCCGGCACGATGACGATGAAATTGCCGCCATTGCCGTGGGCGTAGGTGATGCTGACCGGCTTGTCCTTCACCCTGCCCTCATTGCGCCACCAGAGATAGCCGTATGTTTCGCGGCGCTCATATAGGCGCGTCTGGAAGCCGGTCATCGCCTTGATCCAGTCCGGCGCGATCAGCTGCTTGCCTTCCCACACGCCGCCTGCATGCACCAGTTGACCGATTTTCAGAAGCGCTTCGATCTCCACCCGCAAATGCCCGCCCGTGTCGGTATGGCCTTCGGGGGTGCCCTCCCATTTGGCGTTGCGGATGCCAAGCGGATGAAACAGCCGTTCGTCCGCGAAGGTCGGCACATCAGAGCCTGAAAGGGCATCAATTACCCGGCCAAGCAGGACAACACCGCCGGTACAATAGCTGAAATGCTCGCCCCGCTCGTAGGCGCGCGGCAGCCCCACCACGAAGGCGCTCCAGTCGCTTGTGACATACATGCGTTCCTCATTGCCAAGCGAGGCAGGCACCCAGTCGTTGCAGGCAAGGCCCGAGCGCATGGTGAGAAGGTCTTCAACCGTGATCTCGCGGCGCGGATCATCCTTGGCCATGCCCTTGTAAAGATCGGGCAGCAGTTTGGAGACCGGCGTCTTCACACTTTTAAGGCTGCCATCCTCGATCAGTTCGCCCACAAGGATCGCCGTGATGCTTTTGGTAGCGGAACGGATATCCTGGCGGCCACCGGCACTGGCGCCAGCGTCCGGCACATTGAGCACCAGCTTGCCACCGACCGAAACAAGCGCGCCTGTCACGCCCTTGTATTCGCCCTTCTTCAGCCGCGCAGCGACATCATCAAGCGTTGTCTCCGCCACGGCTGCCGCCGACAGGCAGAGCGTCATCAGGGCCGCCGCGAAACGCTTCATCGCTGGTCGAGCCTCATTTCGATACGGCGGTTGCGCGCATAGGCATAGGTGTTGTCGGCAGGGTCAAGCGGATGATGTTCGCCGAAGCCCGCCGCTGCCAGCCGGTGCGGCTCCACGCCCTGCTCCACCAGAAACTCGACAACCGAAACGGCCCGCGCGGTTGAAAGCTCCCAGTTGTTGCGGAAGCGCGCTGTGCTGATCGGGCGTTTGTCGGTGTGACCATCTACCCGAAGAACCCAGTCGAGATCGGACGGCAGCTCGCGCGAGATGGTAAGAAGCGTTTCGGCAAACTTGCGCATCTCGGCACGGCCTTCAGGGCCAAGCTCGGCCGAACCGCTTTCGAACAGCAACTCGGACGCGAACACAAACCGGTCGCCTTCGATCCGCACCTCGGGCCGGTTGGCGAGCACTTCCTTCAGCCGTCCGAAAAATTCCGACCGGTAACCGGCAAGCTCATCAACCTTGGCGGCAAGTGCCCGGTTGAGCCGGCGGCCGAGGTCAACAATCACCGCCTGATTGCGCTGGTCGCGTTCCTCGCTCGCCTGCAGGGCTGCTTCAAGGCGTGCCAGCTGTTCGCGAAGGGCGGTGATACTGCGCTGCAGGGTTTCAACCTGCCGCCGCGCACTTTCGGACAGGGCCTTTTCGCGTTCCAGCTCTTCGCTCGCGGTCGCGTATCTGGATTTGAGGTCAGCGGCCTCGATCCCAAGCGCGCTGGCAGCCGCATCAAGCTCGGAGAGCCGTGCAGTGGAGCTCGCAAGCGCCGATTTGGTGCTTTCAAGTTCAGCACTCAGCGCGTCCCGGTCCTTGTTTGCGGCTTCAAGCGAGGATGAAAGCTCGGCCATGCTGTCGCGGAGTGCCGCCGAGGCCTGCTGTTCCATCTTCAGAAGGTCGCCAAGTTCCAGCACCTGCATCCTGAGTTCGGCGAGCGCCTTGTCGCGCCCCGAAAGCGCCTGTCCCAGAAAGAACTGCGCCAGCACAAACAGCGACAGAAGGAAGATGATGACGAGCAACAGCGTGGACAGCGCGTCCACAAATCCCGGCCAGACATTCTCGCCGGAATCGCCTCCTAGCCGTCGCCGGGCGCCGATCATCAGTTATCGTCCTTTTCACGGTCGGCGACGAGGGGGCGCTGGCGCGGCTGATCTTTGCCTGCAGCAGGGGTCGCGCCATCGCGCTCGCCAAGGCCGGCTGAAAGCGTGCGGGCCAGCAGGCGGATTTCACCCCGCAGGCCTTCGTTAAGCGTTTCGGAGGCGCGGGACTGTTCCTCGATCAGGCGTTTGATGCCGACATCAAGGTTGCGGATATGCTGGCGGGTGGCTTCGTCAAGCGCACCGGCGCTGGTCGCGTCTGCCATGCGGGTGCCAAGCCCTTCGATGGCGCGAGCCAGCGCCCGCGAGGTTTCATCCCGTGCGCTCGCCTCCGCCTGCGTCTGCGCGCGCTGGGCGTCCAGCCGGTCGGCGAGGGTCGCCAGATGCTCGGCCACCGCCGACATGGCGGCATGGGCTTCATGGCGGAAGGCGCTTTCCTCGCGGATCGTGCGGGCAAGCTTTTCGATGCCAGCGGCCGATTGCTCCATCAGTGCGGTCATGTAGGCGTCCGGCGCACCGCCGCCGCCCATGGCCACGCCCTCAACCACATCACCACCACGCGACAGGTGGGTCACGGACGCCAGCCAGTCTTCCACTTCGTTATAGAAGCGGGTCTGAGCCTGGCTTGCCTGCAGGTCAAGGAAGCCGAGGACAAGGCTGCCGGTGAGGCCGAAAAGCGAGCTGGAGAAAGCCGTGCCCATGCCCGAAAGCGGTGCTTCGAGGCCCGCTTTCAGTTCATCAAACATCAGGGCCATGTCGGTGCCATCCACCGTCAGCCCGCTGATTGTGTTGCCAATCGCGCCGATGGTGCCCAAGAGACCCCAGAAGGTACCGAGAAGACCGAGGAAAATCAGAAGTCCGGTGAAATAGCGGCTGATCTCGCGGCTTTCCTCGAGCCTTGAGGCGATACCATCAAGGACCGAGCGCATGGAAAGGGCGGAAAGCCGCACACCGCCTTCGGCCTGCGTTGCCAGAAGCTGGGCAGCGGGCGCCATCAGGCGGGGGGCCGGGGGCACGCTGCCTGCATTCTGGACCCGGCGAAAGGCGGTGATCCAGCCGATCTCGGGCGCAAGGTCAAGCACACGCCGCCACGCATAAATGGCCCCGACAATCAGCATCAGGAGGATGACGCCGTTGAGCGCCGGGTTCGCCATGAAAGCGGCCACGAGCGCCTTCGAGAGCACCGCCGCCACCGCAATCACCGCGAGGCAAAAAACCGTCATGCGGATGATGAATTTCTGGGGTCGTGTCATGGTCGCGTCCTGCCTTCCGGGCCTGATCAATTTCTTCAACAGGTTAGCCGCATATTAGGGGCCAAAATCGGGCAAAGAAAGGGCAGAGTTGCAAGAGTTTACCGGGGACTGGACCCGCGCCTGCGCCCGCGCCATAGTAGCCTCGCCCGTATCTGGAGTGAGCCTGATGCCTGTTGAAACCGCCCTGCCGGGCATAACCCGCGAGCCCTTCGGCACCCTGAGCGATGGCCGTCCGGCGAGCCTGTACCGCCTGTCGGATGGCGGCAGCTTCACAGTCAGCATCACCGAATACGGCGCCCGGATCGTTTCGCTGACCACCCCCGACCGCGACGGCCGGCTTGCGGATGTCGTGCTGGGCTTTGACAGCATCGCCGACTACGAGGCCGACCGCGCCTATATCGGCTGCGTGGCCGGGCGTTATGCCAACCGGATCGGCGGCAGCTGCTTCACGATTGACGGCACCGAATACCGACTCACCGCCAACGAAGGACCAAACCAGCTGCACGGCGGGCCAGATGGTTTCGACAAACGGTTCTGGACCGCTGAAATGCTGGAGGGCGCTGCCCTCCGGCTGACGCTTGGAAGCCCCGACGGCGACAATGGCTTCCCCGGCACGCTGAACGCCAGCGTCACCTACCGCATCACCGCACCCGGCACGCTTACTGTCGACTATGAGGCGACGACCGACAAGGCCACGCTCGTGAACCTCACCCAGCACAGCTATTTCAATCTGGATGGGCATGCGGCGGGATCAACCCTCGGGCACGACCTGATGATTGCTGCCGACCGCTATCTTCCAGTGGACGGCGCAAACCTGCCGCTTGAGCCAGAAGCCGTTTCAGGCACCGACTTCGACTTCCGCGAAACCCGCCCCGTGCGCGGCCATTATGACCATAACTGGATCGTCGCGGAGCGGTTTGCCCCGGGCGCGGTTCAGGCAGTCGCCACCCTTTCATCGCCCCGAAGCGGACGCCGGATGACCGTGTTGACCGACAAACCGGGCCTGCAGTTCTACACGGGTCACCACCTGCCGGGAGCCGAGGGGAAAGAGGGCGCCGTCTATGGCCAGTGCGCCGGCCTGTGCCTTGAAACGCAGCTGTTCCCCGACAGCCCCAACCACCCGGATTGGCCCTCCGCCATCCTGCGACCCGGCGGAAAATACCACTCAAGGACGGTATTCGCCTTCGATACAATAACTTAAGGTTACTATTCGTTCCTTCCGGCTTGCCGGAACGCCCCGGTCCACTTTATGCTTGCGCTGGGGGTCGCTGGAATGGGGTTTTCCGGCAATGAGGTGGCTTTGCAATTGGGCACTCGCGGCGGGATGCTTTGCGTTCCCCCTTCAGGCTGCCGATCCCCTGACCATCGCCTACCCTGAACGGAAGCCCTATCACTATACGGACGAGCACGGCACCCCGACTGGATTGCTGACCGATGTGCTGAAAAAGGCGCTTGTGGCGGCAGAAATCGAGGCACGCTTTGTGGTGATGCCAACCCAACGCGCGCTGGCTTTGGTCCGTCAGACGGACCCTATCTGCAGCATCAGCTGGTTCAAAACCCCAGACCGCCAGCCCTACGCCCGCTTCAGCATTCCCATCTGGCAGGATGCCCCGCATGTGCTGGTAGCACGCGCCGAACACCGCGATCTTCTATCCCGCTTCAGCCTGATGCGGGATATCCATTTCGACACGCCGGTCAGGATCGGCGTGATCGACAATGTGTCCTACGGGCCGTTTCTGGACGATATCTTCCGGCTGCAGGGGCGTGGCTTCACCCTCGTTAAGCTCGTCAATAACGATGCCAACATGTACCGGATGCTCGATCAGGGCCGGTTTGACCTGATGGTCGCCTCCGAGCTTGATCTGGCCGCAGGGCTTGCGGCGGCTGAACTGCCCACCACACATGTTGCGGCGCAGAGTTACCCGGATATTCCGCCGGGCGGCAAGCGCCGCATGATGTGCTCGAAAGCCGTGGACGCCGCCCTGATTGACCGGCTGGACGCGGCCCTCAGGCCGCTCGTGCCACCCGAAATCCTCGACTGAGCTTTCAGGCCGCCGACTGACGCTCGGCGAGATAGGCGTCGATCACACCCTGCATATCATTGCGGCGGGTGGTCATAAGCGTGTCGGAAAGCGCATGCAGGCGGGCCAGCGGCTCGGCCTTGAAGCAGCGGTCGCGCCAACCGGCGACCGTCGGCCAGCGGGCGGCATCAACCTCAAACCCGGCATAGCGCGCGTTCAGAAGCATCGTCGACATGGCAAAATCCGCCATCATCGGCCGGTCACCGAACAGGAAGCCGACCTCCGGGAGCACGCCTTCAAGATAATCAAGCGCAGCCGGCAGGGTTTCCTCCTCTGCCTTGCGGATCATTTCCTTGTCGCCTTCTTCCTTCAGCACGAAGGGGCGGATCACTTTCTGGAAGAAGAGGCCGAACACAACATTCCGGCCGAGATGGTCGTCGGCATATTCCTCAAACCAGCGGGCCTTGGCGCGCCAGCGCGGTTCGGCGGGGTAAAGCGGGGTGCCGCCATGGGTTTCTTCAAGATACTCACAGATGACAGACGAATCGTTCAGTACGAACGGACCGTCCAGATACACGGGCACCCGGCGCAGCGGGCTGATCTGGGTAAACTCCGGCGGTGTCAGGAACGGGATCTGCGGATCGATCCGGTATGGCACGCCCTTCACTTCAAGGGCGATCATCGCCTTCCTGACATAGGGTGAAACCGGGCTGCCGATAATGGTTACGGGTTCAGACATCTGCTGTCTCCTCTCGCTGTTTGCGGCGGATTGGAACAGAGCCCAAGCCCGTGTGCAAATGAAAATGGCTGCCAAACGTGTGTATGGCAGCCATTCAGATTTGTTGACGGAAGGGCGGGGTCAGGCCGTCTTGGCAGCACCGCGGCGGGCGCGTTTGATCACGCGTTCCATCGGCGCATGCAGGCGGTCGTTCGCAGCGATCACCGAGCCCGACTTCAGCATGTCCTGCCCGCCTGTAATATCGGACACATAGCCGCCCGCTTCCTTGACGATCAGGATGCCGGCCGCGATGTCCCATGACTGCAGATTGTCTTCCCAGTAACCGTCGAAACGACCGGCGGCAACATAGGCAAGATCAAGGGAAGCTGCGCCAAACCGACGGATGCCGGCGACATTCGGGGCGAATTCGGCAAGCTCGGCCTGGAAGGTGTCGTGACCGTCCTTGCCCTTGAAGGGGATGCCGGTGGCGAGAAGGGCTGCTTCCATCTTGTCGCGGCCCGAAACGCGCAGGCGCGTGTCATTCAGGTAGGCGCCCTGGCCTTTTTCGGCCCAGAACAGTTCATCAACGATGGGGTTATAGACAACACCGGCGACGATCTCGCCTTTTTCTTCCACGGCGACGGAAAGCGCGAAGTGCGGCAGGCCGTGCAGGAAGTTGGTGGTGCCATCAAGGGGATCGATGATGAAGCGCACGTCTTCGCGCTTGCCGGGGATTTCGCCATGCTCTTCCATCAGGAAGCCGAAATCGGGGCGACCGCGCGACAATTCTTCATAGAGGGCTTTTTCGGTGCGCTTGTCAGCAGCCGATACGAAATCCGCGGGGCCCTTTTTGGAGACCTGCAGCTGTTCCACCTCGCCGAAATCGCGGCGCAGGTTACGGCTCGCTTTCATGACGGCGGAAACGATGACATTCATCAGGGGAGAACGGCGCGACATGGGATAATCCCTCCTTTAAGGGCACAACTCGGACACAACATTAGAAAGAGCGAAGACCGCCCCGGCCGCAGCCGGGGCAGCTGAAACGGATATTATTCGGCGCGGGTCGAATATTCGTGCGTCTCGGTCAGCACGACGATGCGGTCACCGATATTGATGAACGGGGGCACCATGACGCGGATGCCGTTGTCCATGATCGCCGGCTTGTAGCTCGAAGCGGCGGTCTGGCCCTTCACGACGGGCTCGGTTTCGGTGACTTCCAGAACGACCTTCTCCGGCAGCGAAACGCCAAGCGGGGTTTCTTCGAAGAATTCGATCACGGCGATCATATTGTCCTGCAGGAAGACCGACGCCTCGCCGATATCGTCGGCGGTCAGTTCGATCTGGTCGTAGGTTTCCTGGTTCATGAAAATGAACTTTTCACCTTCGGCATACAGGAACTGATAGTCACGCTGCTCAAGGGTGACGCGCTCGACCTTGTCAGCAGAACGGAAGCGCTCGTTGAGCTTGGTGCCGTCGCGCAGGTTCTTCATCTCGACCTGCATGAAAGCGCCGCCTTTGCCGGGCATCGTGTGTTGGGTTTTGGTGACGCGCCACAGGCCGCCGTTATGCTCGAGCACGTTGCCGATACGGATCGAGTTGCCGTCGATCTTCATGGGGACTTCCTCACAAGGTCTAATAAAGCCAAAGAACGTTCGGCCCGATTGTGGCACAATCCAGATGGCGCGCCGGGGCCGGGTCGGCGCCGCATGTATCAGATTTTAGGATGGGGGGCAATGGGGGATTGGCGAACGCCATTGTCGTGGTGTTCGATATTTAGCAACACAGACTATACATTTGTATGTCTATGCTTCCAACGTGCCCAACGTCATATTCCGGATCAGTTGAACAACACGGCGCGGCAACAGGGCCAGCCGGTAAACAAGACAGATACGGAGACCAACAATGACCACCAAAGCACAAATCTTCGGCGCCACCCTGCCGGTTCCCTCGATCGAATCCATCGTCGGCAAGTTTTCCGACCATGCCGATACCCTCGTCCGCGTTGCAACGGGCCTTTTCCTGATGCCCCACGGCGCCCAGAAACTGTTCGGCTGGTTCGGCGGCTACGGCCTTGAAGCCACCGGCCAGTTCTTCCAGACCCAGATGGGCTTCTCGAACGGTTACCTTGCGGCCCTCGGCGCCGGTTCGGTCGAATTCTTCGGCGGGCTGCTTCTCGCCCTCGGCCTCTTCACCCGGCCTGCTGCCATCGCAGTCCTCGTGATGCTTGCTGTTGCCAGCACCTTCCACCTCGGCGCCGGCTTCTTCTGGACGTCGGGCGGCTGGGAATATCCGGTTCTCTGGGCAATCCTCGCACTTGGCTACGCCGTGAAAGGCGGCGGCCGCTTCAGCCTCGACAACGCCCTCGGCAACCGCATCTGAAGCCGGTAACATCATCGTCAAGGAAACGTGACGGGACTTGGGTCCCGTCGCTTTCTATAAAGCAGCCGGTATGTTCAAGGGGAGACTGACATGCGCCTTTTTACCGCCCTCTATTTTCTTCTGATGATCGTTACCCTGCCCGCGCGCGCCGATGCGCCGGAAGACCTCGGGCCCGCCGTCGGCACCAATATCGCCGCGCTCATCAAGGCGCCGGACCAGAACGGCAAGCCGCGCGCCTTTGCCGATCTTGTGGGCGAGAAAGGCGCAGTTGTCGTCTTCTTCCGGTCGGCCAAATGGTGCCCCTACTGCCAGCTGCAGCTGATTGACCTCAACCTGCATGCCGAAACCATGGCATCAGACATGGGCTATAATATCGTCGGCGTCAGCTACGACACCGAAGACAATCTCGCCACCTTCACCAAGAAATGGCAGGTGAATTACCCGCTGCTGTCCGATGAAGGCTCCAGGATCATCAACGAGATGGGCATCCTGAACGACGAATTCCGCCCCGGCCATTATGCCTACGGCGTGCCCCATCCGCTGATCGCCATCACCGACAAATCGGGCAACATCCGCGCCAAGCTGCATGAAAAAGCCTACCGCGACCGCCCGCAGATCGAAGCGATCTTCGAGGCGATCAAGGGGCTGAACTGACGCTCAAGCGGTCGCGGCGCCCATCCGGCGCCTCGCGGCCGCGGCGGCGAGGCCAAATCCCAACACCATCATCAGCCAGGTGCTGGGCTCAGGAAGTGTCCCGAGAACCATATAATCAATATTCATGCCGTGGCCGAATGAAACTGCGGGCGCCAGTTCCAGTGTCAGCCATGAAAGGCGCTCAAACCCTTCTGGCAAGTCAAAAGTACCGGCCTCCGTCATTTCGAATACGGAACCGTTGCTGCCGGTCCACCTCTTGAATCCGACATCGCCCCCCCCCAAGAAGGAAATATTGAGGCTCAGAAAATTGAAAAGGGCGCCATCTGTCCTTTCAACTTTCATCCGGAAGACCGGATAGTCCAGAGGCTCAACATGAGCGGTCAGGTTGCTCGGATTCCTGTGGACATCAATATGACCGGCAAGGGTATAGAATTTATACCCTGCCTCTTCATAGGAATGGCCCCAGTCGATATAGTAACCGCAGTCCTCTTCGTTCATGTCAAAGCAGTCGACTGCGTCCCCATAAAAATCAATGGTGGTTGCAGCTGTCGCGGGCCATGCCAAAGCCAAAATAAAAACAAGCATCGTCCAGATACGTGATGTCATATTGCTTGCCTCCGATGTGCACAGCTACACCGTAACACAGCTTAATGCTTGCTCGTATATATTTACGCAATCCACGGTAGCAACAAACAGAGCTGCCTCGCCTCAATAGGCAAACGCCTCGACCTTCGCCTTCGTCTCTTCAAGCATCCGGTCAAGTGCCGCGCGGTCATGAAGCTTGCCGCGCAGGATCACGGCACGGACGGCTCGTGTGGCGCGGATATCGGCCAGCGGGTTGCGGTCAAGGATCACCAGATCCGCTGCCTTGCCTGCCTTGATGGAGCCAAAGCGATCCAGCTTGCCAAACCATTCAGGCCCGGTGCGAGTGGCCGATGCCAGCGCGACAGCGGGGGTCAGGCCCTTTTCCACATAATAGGCGATCTCGTCATGAAGGCCGGGGCCGGGGTAGATGAAGGAATTCAGGAAGCCCGCATCGGTGCCCGCGAGGATTTTGACGCCCGCTTCGGCAAGGAGCGGCATCACAGCCGCCACATGCTCGTGATGGGCATGACGGAAGGCGATCTCTTCGGGCGTCGCCTTCGCGGCGCGGTCAACCCGCCACTGGTATGTCGCCCGAAGCTTCGGCCCGATATAGGCGAGGAAGGGGTCGCCTGCATGATCATCCTGATCCAGATAATCAAGGATACGGCCACCATTCAGCGTGGGGCTGACAAACAGGCCCACCTCGGCAAAATGGCGATAGGCCTTCATCGCGGTGTCGCGGTCGAACCCGGCATCGAGCCGGCGGGTTGCAGCGGCCCGGTCGATCTTGCCTGCCGCATAGTCGGCGGCAATCGCGGCTTCATCCTTCACACCTGCCTTGAAGGCATAGTCCAGATGCTCGATGGAGCTGATACCCGCGTCCACCGCCTGCCCCACCGTCAGTGCCATCGGGATGTGGCCCGAGGCATTGAGCCCGGCTTTCCGCGCCGCACCCACGGCATAAAGGAACAGGTCGGGCTTCAGGGTGCTGTCGGTGATTTTCACGAAATCGACGTTCAAACCCTTGAGCTTGGTGATCGCTGCATCGACATCGGCTTCCGATCCAGTCTCGATCGTGCCTTTCCACAGGGGCTTCAGGCCCTCGATCTTGGGGCCGGAGGACAGAAGCGTCGGGCCGAAAAGCTTGCCCTCGGCAACCTCCTGCCGCCACGCCAGCACGTCATAAGGCAGATCGCCCGAAGCATCGCGGATGGTGGTGATGCCGTGCGCCACATAAAGCGGCAGCAGCGCCTTGTTCTCGGCAATCAGGTCCGGCCCGCCACCGAAATGCACATGCATGTCCCAGAGGCCGGGGATCAGGTAGCGACCTTCGCCGTCAACCGTCTCGGCAGCCTGCCATTCAGCAACGATTTCGGCGTCCGGCCCCACCGCAAGGATCGTATCCCCCGCTGTGGCAACCGCCTGATCGGCCACCAGGATACCCTTTTCCACATCGACAATAGTGACATGACGCAGAAGGAGATCAGCGTCCGCCGCGATAACGGGGGTGGCAGCAAGGAATGCGGCAAGGGCAGCTATCAGCGACTTCATCGGATCAGCCTTCAAGTGCCGCGACATATTCCTTCACGGCAGCCGCCGGGCCTTTGGGGTGGCCCCACACGCCCGAGCAGACAGCGATGAAATGCGCGCCGGCATCAGAAAGCGTTTTGGCGTGTTCAGGCTTGATGCCGCCGATGGCCACACACGGGATTTCGGTTACTTCGTCCCAGGTGGTCAGCAGCTCCAGATCGGCGCGGTGCTCGGTCTGTTTCGTATCCGTATCGAAAAAGGCGCCGAAGGCCACATAGTTGGCGCCGGCATCACCAGCCTCATAAGCCAGATGCATGCTATCGTGGCAGGTGACCCCAATCTCGCGGTCCATCCCCAGCATCTTGCGGGCACTTTCCACGGTGCCGTCGCCCTGCCCCAGATGCACGCCGTCAGCGTCCGCCGCCAGCGCCAGATCAGCGCGGTCATTGATCAGGAAGGCAACCTCATGGTCATGGCAGATCGGCATCAGGTGCGCGGCGGCATCGAGGATCGTGGCATCGTCCACATCCTTCAGGCGCAGCTGCACGCAGGCGACGGGGCCGGCGCTCAGGGCCGCTTCCAGATCTTTCCCGAAGGCTTCAAGATCAGGGATCGCGGGCGGCGTGATCAGGTAAAGCTGGCAAGGGGGCAGGAAGGTATCGTCGCTCATGGCTTGGTCTCGTCTCTGAAAATGAAAAGGCCCCGCACCCGAAGGTGCAGGGCCTGATCCGCATCCGGGTTTGGCCTACTATTAGGCCTTGCCCTTGAAGATGTCGATAATATTGGAAAGCATGGCAATCGCTTCCTCGCGCGGACGCTGGAAGGTGTTGCGGCCGATGATGAAGCCGCTGCCGCCACCGGCATAGATGTCGCGGGCATCCTGATAGACGCTGTCGGTGCCCTTGGTGGCGCCGCCCGAGAAGACAACGAGACGACGGCCATTGAAGGACGACTGCATCACATGCGCCACGCGCTTAGCCTGCGTCGAGATATCGATCTTGCCGGCTTCGTAAGCCTTGCGGGCTTCGGGCTGTTCCAGATGTTCGGACGGCAGTTTCACCTTGATCACATGCGCGCCGAGCGAGGCGGCAAGGTGGGCCGAATAGGCGCAAACGTCCATCGCGGTTTCGCCAGCTTTAGAAAGCTCGCCGCCGCGCGGGTAGGACCACAGCACCACGGCCAGACCCTTGGCCTTGGCTTCCTCGGCGATCATGGTGAACTCTTCAAACAGATCAAGCGCCTGATCCGAGCACGGATAGATGGTGAAGCCCACAGCCGCGCAGCCAAGGCGGATGGCGTCATCCACGCTTGCGGTGACCGACTGGTCCTTGGTGGTGGCCCAGCTGTTGGAGCTGTTCATTTTCAGGATCGTCGGGATTTGCCCCGCGAAAGTGTCGGCGCCAGCTTCCAGCATGCCGAGGGTCGAGGCATAGGCGTTGAGGCCAGCGTCGATTGCCAGCTGGAAGTGATAGTGCGGGTCGTAAGCGGCCGGGTTCGGCGCAAAGGAGCGCGCGGGGCCGTGTTCAAAGCCCTGGTCAACGGGCAGGATGACCATCTTGCCGGTGCCGGCGAGCTTGCCGGTGGAGAGCATGCGGGCGAGGTTCGCCTTCGTGCCCGGATTATCGGACTCGTACTGGGCGAGGATCGCCTTGACGGTTTTCGAGACTTTCATTGGGGGCCCCCTGAATTATTTATGAAAAGGTGGGTCGATTGGTATTGAGTGCGCCCTTCATACACAAAGGCGGTTCCCCGCGCAACTGACTAAGCCACCAAAAACAATTGGTATCATTGGTATTAGGGGCCTCATTCCGCAGGTGAAACACAGTCATTCGGCGCTGTCACCGGGTTGCAGCGGGCGGTGCTGCCACCGGGCAGTTGCACGGCGTATCCGGTGCCGAAGCGGGTGTCGGGCTTGTAATAGTCGGTCGTCACGATCTGGGCGCCGCTTGCGAACGCTGCGTCGCGGCGGCTGGTGTTGCCGGTGCGGGCTTCCATCGTGTCAGCGTCAGCGCGGGTGCGGACGATCATGCCGCGCTCCAGCGCTTCGGCGATGGCGTCGGCGTCCTTCACCGGGTCATTCAGCACGGTGATCGCGGCGGCGGGGTCGTCCATGGGCAGCGTCATGAACATGGCCCGGCCACGGAGGCCGATATGGTCGCCCGCTGCATAATCGCGGCGGAGGTCCGCGTCGCGTTCATCAATCACGAAGATGAATTTGCCGCGGAGGGCATCGACGGTTGGCCAGCCTTTCACATCCAGCACCTTGGCGATGCTCGGCGCATCACCGCGCAGGTCATCGGGGGTGAACAGGCGGCTGGCCCCGAGCGTGCTGACAAGGGTTTCATCCAGCACTTTCAGTGCCGCCAGATCGGGCTTCGGGGCCGCGGGGCCGCCCTCGATGGGGGACGGGCCGCTTTTCAGGTTCATCGTCACGATCACCGGCACATGGCGCGGATGGGCGGCGGACCATTCGGCGAGGTCCGCAAGGCAGGCTTCAAACGTGGCGCAGTGGCTGCGGAAATCCACATCCTGGATATGCAGCGTCTTGAAGCCCGGCACATCAAGCCCCGCCCTATCGTGCGGCAACAGGCCCGTGGCGCCTTCCGCCTGCAGCATCTGGTAGCCCAGCGGGTTGGCATAAAGGCCACCTTCGGGGTCCCACGCCACGTCCAGTTCAAGATTGCGCATGCCTGCGCCCAGCTGCTCGGCCAAGGGGGCATGCCAGTAATCAAGGGTTTCGGCGCCGGCCGGGTCCTGCATCGTCATGCGGGCGAACAGCATTGGGTCGATCTGCGCCTTGTAGCTGTTGTGGGTGCCCACAAGCTGGATTTCATTCAGGCGCGGGCTCACTGGGGCTTCGTCCGCGCAGGCGGCAAGGCCGAGGCTGAGCATTATCAGGCTGTGGTGCAGTTTCATCGGCGTTCCCCCTTTGCCACTACCCCGGAAAAGACATCGGGCCGGCACCCATGATGCCAGCCCGAATGTTACATGCCTGTTGCGGCGCGTGAAGCCTTTAGCCGAGGGCCGCCACACCCGGCAGCTCGCGGCCTTCCATCCATTCAAGGAAGGCGCCGCCCGCCGTGGAGATATGGGTGAACTGGTCTTTGACGCCCGCGTGCGCAAGTGCGGCAACCGTGTCGCCGCCGCCCGCAACGGTCAGGAGGCTGCCCTTCACGGTCAGGTCGCCTGCCGCCTTGGCAAGTGCCACGGTAGCGGCGTCAAACGGGGCCATCTCGAACGCGCCGAGAGGGCCGTTCCAGACGAGCGTTTTCGATGCCTTCAGCACATCGGCGAGTTCTGCGACCGTTGCCGGGCCAGCGTCGAGGATCATTTCGTCGGCGGCTACATCACCTGCTGCGCACACGCGGTTGTCGGCATGGGCCTTGAATTCCTTTGCGACCACAACATCGGTCGGCAGGTGGATCTTGCAGCCGGCCTCGGCAGCTTTCGCAAGGATCGCCTTGGCGGTGTCGGCAAGGTCTTTCTCGCAAAGGCTTTTGCCGGTGTCGATGCCCTGCGCATAGAGGAAGGTGTTGGCCATGCCGCCGCCGATGATCAGGTGATCGACCTTGGCGACGAGGTTTTCAAGGACCGCGAGTTTCGAAGAAACCTTGGCACCGCCAACCACAGCCACAACCGGGCGCTTCGGCGCACCGAGGGCAGCTTCCAG
Source organism: Gimibacter soli (assembly GCF_028463845.1). NCBI lineage: Bacteria > Pseudomonadati > Pseudomonadota > Alphaproteobacteria > Kordiimonadales > Temperatibacteraceae > Gimibacter > Gimibacter soli. Next base: position 3,351,136 of record NZ_CP116805.1, read on the forward strand.
CGCCTTCAGCTCGCCGCCCATCGTGGCGCCGGCATAGGCGGGCATGAGGCGGGCGATGGCTTCGGTGGAGGCATGCGCGCGGTGCGCGGCCGAGAAGGCATCATTCACATAGATATCGCCGTAGGCAGCAAATTTGGCGGCGAGCTCGCCGTCGTTCTTTTCCTCGCCCGGATGGAAACGGGTATTTTCCAGAACCACGACCTCGTCGGCGGGAAGCGTGTCGCCAAGATCGATGAAGCCGACCGAACGGCCAAGCGTTTTGGCGAGCGCCGGGATCACCTGACGAAGCGACATCTCGGGCACGACCTTGCCCTTCGGCCGGTCGAAGTGCGCAAGCAGCACCGAGCGACCACCCTTGGCGGCAATCGCGTCCACGGTGGGCTTCACGGCCTCAAGGCGCGTGAAGTCGCTGACGGCGCCATCCTGCATCGGCACGTTCAGATCGACGCGGACAACGGCAACCTTGCCGGTCATGTCGGGGAGGTCATCAAGGGTCTTGAAGGTCATGGGAGGTCTCCGGTCCTGTAAAACAAAGGGCGGCACAAGGCCGCCCTCCGGTATTCTGTCTCAGCCTCAGCCGAGCTTGGCCATCGCCACTGCCGTATCCGACATGCGGTTCGAGAAGCCCCATTCGTTATCGTACCACGAAAGGACACGCACGAACTTGCCGTCGATGACTTTCGTCTGGCTGGCGTCGAAGGTCGAGCTGTTGGCGCAGTGGTTGAAGTCGATCGAAACAGCCGGGGTGTCTTCGTAGCCGAGAACGCCTTTGAGCGCACCGTTCGAAGCTGCCTTGATGGCTGCGTTGATCTCTTCAGCAGAGGTCTCGCGGCCGGCATCGAACTTCAGGTCGATCATCGACACGTTCGGGGTCGGTACGCGAACGGCCGAACCGTCGAGCTTGCCCTTCAGCTCCGGCAGCACGAGGCCCACGGCTTTCGCGGCACCGGTCGAGGTCGGGATCATCGACAGGGCAGCCGCACGCGCGCGGCGCGGGTCGCTGTGGAGCGTATCCAGCACCGGCTGGTCACCCGTGTAGGCGTGAACGGTGGTCATGTAGCCACGCTCGATACCCACGAGGTCGTTGAGCACCTTGGCAACGGGTGCCAGGCAGTTGGTGGTGCAGGACGCGTTCGAGACGATGATGTCGTCTTTGGTGAGGAGGTGATGGTTCACGCCGTAAACAACGGTGCGGTCTTCACCCGTGCCGGGCGCCGAGATCAGCACCTTCTTGGCGCCTGCATCGAGGTGCAGGCGGGCTTTTTCGGCCTTCGTGAAGATACCGGTGCATTCCATGGCGATATCAACGCCTTCCTTGCCCCACGGCAGGTCAGCCGGGTTGCGCTCGGCGGTCACGCGGATACGGTCACCATTCACGACGATGCAGTCGCCGTCCACGACAACTTCGCCACGGAACGGGCCGTGGACGCTGTCGCGACGCAGGAGATAGGCATTCATCTCGACATCGCCGAGGTCGTTGATGGCAACAACCTTGATGTCCGTGCGGCCGCTTTCATAGATAGCGCGCAGCACGTTCCGGCCGATGCGGCCAAAGCCGTTAATGGAAACACGAACCGTCATGGGTATTCCTCCGGGTTAGATCGTGGTCTGGGGACCAGAATTGCTGTTTTTTATTAGAGCTTGTTTTTGACAGCCGCAACAAGCGCTTCGGCAGTCACGCCGAAATGATCGTAAAGCTGTTCTGCCGGGGCCGACGCGCCGAAGCTGTCGATCCCGATATTCACGCCGTCAAGGCCGGTGTAACGCTGCCAGCCGAAGGTCGAAGCGGCTTCGATCGATGCCTTCAGGGCATCCGCCGGCAGCACGCTTGCCTTGTAGGCGGCGTCCTGCACATCGAAAAGCTCGGTCGACGGCATGGAAACGAGACGGGTGGCAATGCCTTCGGCTTCGAGGATATCGCGGGCTTTTGCGGCGATCTCGACTTCCGAACCGGTACCGATCAGCACAACCTTCGGCTTGCCGCCGGTGGCCTCGCGCAGAATGTAGCCGCCCTTGGCGCAGAGGTTTTCAGCCGTGAATTCAGCGCGCAGCTGCGGCAGGTTCTGGCGGGTCAGCGACAGGACGCTCGGCGTTTCCTTGGCTTTCAGCGCCAGCGCCCAGCATTCAGCCGTTTCGACCACATCAGCCGGACGGAACACATAAAGGTTCGGCATGGCGCGGAGCGAGGCCAGATGCTCGATCGGCTGGTGGGTCGGGCCGTCTTCACCAAGGCCGATGCTGTCGTGGGTCATCACATAGATGGCACGTTGCTTCATCAGCGCCGCCAGACGGATCGCCGGACGGGCATAGTCGGTGAACACGAGGAACGTGCCGCCATAGGGGATATGCATGTTCGAGAGCGCGATACCGTTCATCGCAGCGCACATTTCGAACTCGCGGATACCGTAATACATATAGCGACCAGAGAAATCGTCAGCGGTGATCGCGCCCATGCCTTTGGTGAGCGTGAGGTTCGAACCGGTGAGGTCAGCCGAGCCGCCGATGGTTTCAGGCAGCACGCCGTTGATCACTTCAAGCGCCATCTGGCTGGCCTTGCGGGTCGCAACCTTCTGGGGTTCAGCCGCGAGCTTGGCTTTATAGTCGTCGATAGCTTTATCGAAACCGGCCGGCAGGTCCTTGTTCAGGCGGCGCTCCAGATCGGCTTTCTTGGCGGCATCAAGGCCATCGAATTTCTTTTTCCACGAAGCAGTGAGCTTGGCACCGGCGGTGCCGACCTTGCGCCAGTTCGTCAGCACATCTTCAGGGATCACGAAGGGCTCATGCGGCCAGCCGAGCTCAACACGTGCGGCGGCGATTTCGTCAGCACCAAGGGGCGAGCCGTGGGTTGCCGAGGTGCCCTGCTTGTTCGGGGCGCCGAAGCCGATCACCGTGCGGCAGGCGATGAGCGAGGGGCGCTCGTCTTCACGGGCGAGCTCGATTGCGGTTTCGATGGCTTCCTCGTCATGGCCGTCTACCGACTGAACGTGCCAACCGGCAGCTTCGAAGCGCATGTGCATGTCTTCGCTGGTCGAGAGGTCGGTCTTGCCGTCGATCGAGATCGAGTTGTCGTCCCACAGAACAACCATCTTGCCGAGCTTCAGGTGGCCGGCGAGCGAGATGGCTTCCTGCGAAACGCCTTCCATCAGGCAGCCGTCACCGGCGATCACATAGGTATGGTAATCGAAGAGGTCGCCGCCGAATTCGGTGTTGGCAAGGCGTTCCGCAATCGCCATGCCGACCGAAGTGGCAAGACCCTGACCAAGAGGACCGGTGGTGGTTTCAACGCCCGGGCACTCGCCGAATTCGGGGTGGCCGGCGGTCGGGCTGTGCAGCTGGCGGAAGTTCTTGATGTCTTCCATCGTCGGGTGTTCGTAGCCCGTCAGGTGCAGAAGCGAATAGATGAGCATCGAACCGTGACCGGCCGACAGGACGAAACGGTCGCGGCCCGGCCAGGTCGGCCATTTGGGATCGAAGCGCAGGAACTTCGAGAACAGTACGGTGGCGACATCGGCCATGCCCATCGGCATGCCGGGGTGGCCGGAATTGGCCTTCTGCACCGCGTCCATCGAAAGGGCGCGGATGGCATTGGCCATGTTCTTGTGGATCTGGTCGTCGTACTGCTCGATCGGGGCGTTCATTTTTAAGCGGCTTCTTTCTGTGAAGAATGAGACAAGCGGGCACCGCGGGGTGCTCTCGTCTGCCGCCCCGGCGCCGAATGGCGGCAAAATGGCGAGGAAGCCTCTCTGAGTCAACCGAAGAAGGGCCGCGATGCGCCGAATTCTGCCGCTTGGCACGCACTTCCACCTGCCCGATTGACCTTCGTCCAAGGAAAGCCCTATCCTCGCAACCCTCAAGGGCGGGCAAAAGGAAAGATACTGTCATGGCCGCAAACCACCGACCGGACGAATTGGAACGTGCCCGCGCGCGACTCGAGGGGGCCTTGTCGCGCCTCGCCCAGGGTGTGGCGAGCCAGCGTGAAGCCATCTCCATGGCGTCCGAGATCGTCGAGGAAAAGGACGAAATGTCCCGCCGTGTCACCCGGCTCGAGACGGAAAACCTGAAGCTGCACGAACAGATCGCATCGATGGCGCTGGCCCCGCAAGGCGGCGGCGACGAACTCGCCGAGGAACTGCGGCTGGTGGCCGAAGAAAAAGCGGCGATTGAAAAGAATTACGCGCTCCTGAAGCGCCAGTATGCGCAGTTGCAGGACCAGTATGATGCGGCCGGCAGCGAGATCGAGGACAATAGCGACCTGATGGTCGAGAACCGCACGCTGCGCTCGGCGCTCAACCGCCTGACCGAAGAACGCGACGAAATGAAAGCAAGCCTCGATGCCGCGATTGCCGAGCTTGAAGGCCTGATGGCAGAGGTGTGAGATGGCCCAGATCAATGTGAACATCAACGGCAAGCTCTATCCCCTCGCCTGCGCCGACGGCGAGGAAAGCCGCCTGCATGACCTCGCCTCCTATGTGGACAGCAAGGCCCGCGACCTGACGGTGCGCCTTGGCCATGTCAGCGAGGCGCGGCTTCTTCTCATGGTTTCGCTGATGATTGCCGATGAATTGCAGGATGCGCTCGAATCGGGCGGCACACCCGGCATCGTCGGCACTTTCAGCGCCGATGACTTCGCTTCCGTCCTCAATGAAGTGGCGGCAGAAGTGGAAGGCATTGCAGAAAGGCTCGAGAAAGCTTAAATAAGCCGCGCGGGTACTGCGCTGTGCGCGCGATATGCAGTAATTCCCCGGGGCTATAAGTTCTTCCAGGGAGCTGTCCCTGAGCCGGACCGTGGTCCGGCACATACGGCGCCCACCTGCATTGCAGGTTCCGGAGGATACAAACGTCAGACGGCAGAGGCGGTCCCGCACCCTTCCTCTTCTTTCGGCCCCACCACCCGAGGACCGGCCAATGGAAAACGCAGACAAGACGGCCCTTCGCGCCGAGGCGCGCCGCATCCGCGCCGGGCTTGCCAAAATGTATGGCTATGCCGCTGCTGAAGCGATTGTCGACCACGGCCTGAAGTTCCTGATGGCGCGCCCCAAGGGCAGCGTGATTGCCGGCTACTGGCCGAAGGGCGACGAGCTGGACCCGCGCCTCCTGATGATGGCGCTGGAACGTGCCGGGTTTGAAATCGCGCTTCCCGTGGTGCAGGGTGACGACGAGCCCCTCACCTTCCGCCGCTTCGGCGAAGGCGACCCGCTGGTTGAAGGCCCCTATGGCATCATGATGCCGGGCGGCGATGCGCCCGTGGTGACGCCCTCCACGCTCATTGTGCCGCTTCTCTCATACGACGCCGATTGTTACCGGCTGGGGCAAGGCGGCGGCTATTATGACCGCACACTGGCGGCAATGCCCGGTGCATCCGCATTCGGCTTTGCCTATGCCGGCCAGTTCGTGAACTATATCCCGCGAGAGGTGCATGACATGCCGCTCCATGGCATCATCACCGAAACGGGCATCTATGTGCCCCAACGCCACAACAAGACCTGACGAAAAGGAAAGGCCCGCCCATGCGACTGTTGTTTCTCGGAGACCTGATGGGACGGAGCGGCCGTGACGCGGCTGTGTCCGCACTGCCTGACCTCCGCCAGAAACTCAAACTCGATTTCGTCGTGGTGAACGGCGAGAACGCAGCCGCGGGCTTCGGGCTCACCGACAAGATCGCCAACAGCGTGATCCAGGCAGGCGCCGACGTCGTCTCGGGCGGCAACCATACCTTCGACCAGCGCGACATCATGAGCGCGATCGATGCCGACCCGCGCATCCTTCGCCCGATCAATTATCCTGACGGCACACCGGGGCGTGGCTGGTACATCTATGAAGCGCCGCGTGGCAAGAAGGTGATGGTGATCAACGCCATGGCCCGCACCTTCATGAACCCGATGGATTGCCCCTTCCGCGCGATTGACGCCGTGCTGAAAAACCACCGGCTGGGCGTCACCGTGCATGCGATCCTTGTGGATTTCCACGGCGAGGCCACCTCCGAGAAGATGGCGATGGGCCATTATCTGGATGGTCGGGTCAGCCTCGTGGTTGGCACCCACAGCCATATCCCGACCGCCGATTGCCAGATCCTCGATGGCGGCACTGCCTACCAGACGGACGCAGGCATGTGCGGCGACTATAACAGCGTGATCGGCATGCAGAAGGACGAGCCGATCAGCCGCTTCCTCACCAAGATGAACAAGGAACGCTACAGCCCGGCCGAGGGCCCGGCCACAATCTGCGGCACCTTCGTTGAAACCGACGACCGCACGGGCCTTGCCAAACGCATCGAACCCGTCCGCATCGGCCCCCGCCTGATGGAACATATCCCGACGCTTTAAAGTCCGTTACTACCCCAAGATGTCACTGGACAATCACACCTTTTGATTGCATTAAAATAGTCGTTAATGATTCTTTAATTTTTGCAATTCCTTGGGGGTCTTGTGGTCAATCGTATCCTGCGGGCGGAAGCTATACTTCCGTCATCTCTCGATCTGTCGCTGGAGAGCACGGCCCCGGTGAAGGCTGCTGCGACCGTTCAGGGCATAATGCTGACCGGCACCAGCGGTGCGGACGTGCTGCAGGGCGGTGCTGGCGACGATTCACTCTCCGGCATGGCGGGCAACGACACGATCATTGGCGGCGGCGGGCATGATTCCCTGCGTGCTCATGAAGGCAATGACCTGATCTTCGCAGGCGACGGCAACGACAATGTGCTGGCGGGCGACGGCAACGATACCGTCTGGGCTGGCGCTGCGGACACGGGCGACGACGAGGTCTCCGGGCAGGCTGGTGACGATATTCTTGGCGGCCGCTACGGGAATGACACGCTGGTCGGTGGTGCGGGGGCAGATACCCTTTACGGCAGCTATGGCGACGACATGCTGTTCGGCTCCGGCACAGCACGGGACGGCGTGGCCTACAACAATACTGATGCCTCGAACGCCATCTGGGCTGGCTACGGCGATGACTATTTACAGGCCGGGCACGGTGGCGACACGCTGGCAACCGGCGAGGGCGACGATACGGTCAAGGGCGGCAACGGCAATGATGCCATCTATGGCGGCCCGCAAGCCGGGAACGGCGCCCGCAATGACGACTATCTGCTGGGCAACGGCGGCAACGATTCCATCTATGGTGCGGTTGGCGACGACTATATTGACGGCGGCAGTGGCAACGACCTTCTCTATGCCGGCAGCGGCGACGATACCGTTTACGGCGGCTCGGGGAACGACACACTGTATGCCGGCAAAGGCTATGACTATCTGATCGGCGAGGGCGGCCGCGACCAATTCTTCGTCGCCTACGACTCCGAATTTGTCTGGATAAGCGACTATTATGCCGACGACGACAGCATCACGATCCTCAACAGCCACGGCGGAGGGGTCGATTTCGAGGAATTCCTTGATTCCGGTTACAACACGACGGTGGATACCGCCGACGGCGTAATGTTCGACCTTGATAACGGACGCCAGCTTTTCCTGTCGGGTCTCACGATCGAGGAACTGACAGGCGCGCCCGTCGACCCGGGCGAGGGCCAACTGGACCCCGATTTGCCGGAAATTCCGAGCAACTGGGGCTCATCCGCGACCCTTGAGATTGGTGAGGAATACTATAGCCAGATCGACTATTCTGGTGATCAGGACTGGATCATCCTTGCTGTGGACAGTTTCGGCGGGGTGGAAATCACCATCGAGATGAAAGGCCTGTCTTCCGGTGCCGGCACGCTTGAATATCCAGAAGTCAGAGGGGTCTATGACAATAACGGCTTCTCTCTTCCGGTGCGGATAGAACCGGGCGCAGATGGCAACGATTCCAAGGTTTCCTTCTATGCCTATTCGCCCGGCGAATATGCGATCATTGTGAACAGCTACCCTGCCGACAGCATTGGCACCTATATCCTTTCCGCTGAGGAAACGGGCCCTGCTCCCGAAATCCCGGATGACTGGACAACTGGCGCTACTGCCCCCACCTTCGGCTCGTTCTTCGGTGACATTGAAACGCCCGGCGACGTGGACTGGATAGCCGTGAGCCTGCGAGGCGGCGTGACATACCAGTTTGATCTGGCCGGCTGGCTAGGTGTGGATGACGCCTATATCTACGGCATCTACGACTGGGAAGGCTCGTCTCTGGGTGACTTCGAGGATGACGACAGCGGCCCCGGCCTTGATGCCCGGATCAACTTCCTCGCATGGGATTCCGACATCTATTACATCGCCGTAGGCGCCGCCGACGCCTCAACCGGTGGCTATGTCCTGAGTGTCGAGCCGATCTGATTTCCGGGCATCCTTGCCAGAGCGTTCAAGTTCCGGCGTGTTTGGGGAACTGCCTCGCCGCAAAGCCCGCAAGGCCGAAACCCATGATCATCATCAGCCATGTCGCAGGCTCCGGCACGGGGCCTGCAGCTTTGACCATGCTGACGTTATAGAGATCGACGTCGCCAAGGTCGGTCCGGATCATGCTGCCTTCCACCGAGCTGGCGGCGAGCAGCGACCACTGGTCGAAAAGGATCATGTCGTTGCCGGATATCAGTGTCTCGTCGAGGCTGTAGGCATTGACCTGCGCGAGGGTGATGGTAAGGCCCGCAAGCAACAGATCCGTCGCGCCCTGTGCCCGCATGAAATCGTAGATATTGTCGGTGCCGTCGCTGATGCCATCGAAAATCCAGATGAGATCGCCAATGGCATCAGTGCCGGGACCGTATTCCCAGCTCCGGTTGCCCAGTTCCCACTTGAAATAACCATAGGAATAGCGGGCCTGCCGGGCCGCATAGTCCGTATCGTCATGCTCGCTCTTGAAGAAAGCGTCGGCCCGCACGAGACTGTCGTCGGTCCACAAACGGGCGGAGAAGGTTGCGGGGTCGGCAATGCCATAACCGAAGGCAGCGGCCAGCGCCGCATTGCCCTGAAAGTCAGCCGTGCCGGTGAAGGTGTAGACCACCGATGAGGCCATGGCCGCACCCGGAACCGTTGCCATGATGGCGCCCGCCGCGCCCATGCGCCGTAGATGTTTTGAAAGCCAGCCCATGATCGCACCTCCCGCTATCTGGCAGATGCTTTCCCCTACCATCTTTCGGGCGATGCTTCCTTGACCCTGATCAGCCTTTTGTCATTTCAACCAGCGGCAGGGATATTGAGGCCCCGATGAAGAGGATCGGATCGGCACTGAACTGACAGCCGGTGTGAAATACATCTCCAGTGATCTCCAGTGTCTGGTTCATTCTATGAGTTCCCATTCAGCAAGCCCGGTGCGGATTTCTGGAGCTGGCCAAGCCTCGCAGCTGCATGCAATGGCACCCCTACAGGTCCAAGCCTTGAACAGCCACGAATGAATGCAACTTTTAGGAATTATTTAACGCAACCTCAACGATGATCGGGCTTATTGTTCAAAACCGGCCGCAAGATGAACCAGAAAGAGCCCAGTCATGCCCGATGCCCCCCTTTCAGGCCCCCTCTCCGCCCATTCTTCCGAGCCGAGCCCGCCAGTCAAGGCGCTGCTTACAATCGTCGGCACGACGCTGCCTGAAGTCCTCGTCGGAGGCCCTGACGGAGACATCATTGAGGGGTTTGGCGGCGACGATACACTCCGGGGCGGTGACGGTAACGACACACTCAGGGGCGGCGACGGCGACGACCTGACGCTCGGCGGCAAGGGCAACGATCTTGTCTATCTCGGCAAGGGTAACGATGTCGCATGGGCAGGCAACGGCGATACCGGCCGCGATACACTTTACGGCGAAAGCGGCAACGATGTGCTGGCCGGCGGGGCTGGCGACGACATGCTCTACGGCGGTACAGGGGGCGACACTCTTTACGGCGGGGCGGGCGACGATAAAATCTACGGCAAGCTCCCCGGCAAGCCGGACCGCGATCAGGCGAATGCCATCTGGGCCGGTAACGGCAACGACTATATTGAGGCCGGCTCGGCCGGCGATGTGATTGGCGGCGGCCAGGGCAACGATACACTGATCGGCAATGTCGGTGCCGACACCCTTTATGGCGGCGCTGGCGCGAACGGCGGCAATGACCTTATCGAAGCAGGCGGCGGCGACGATCGGGTCTTTGCCTCAAACGGGACCGATACGGTGCTGGGCGGTGACGGCAACGACACACTGTATGGCGGCGACATGGACGATGTCCTTGATGGCGGCGACGGGGCGGATTTTCTGTATGGCGGCACCGGAGATGATGTCATCGCGGGCGGCGACGGCGACGACACAATCCAGAGCGGGCCCGGCAACGATACAGTGACGGGCGGGCTCGGGGCCGACACCTTCATTTTCGTGGCAAACGGCGGTGACGACACAATCGCTGATTTCGACATCGCCGCGGATACACTGGCCCTTGCCGAGAGTGGTGCGGACTTCACCAGCATTGACGACCTGATCTCGGCTTCCAGCAACACCACGCAGGGCGGCAAGGCGGGCACCCTGATCGACCTTGGCGGCGGCAACAGCCTGTTCATTGAAGCAGTCACCGTCGCCGACCTCGACGATATCGCGGTCACGTTCGAACCACCTCCGGAACCCGAACCTGAACCGGATGCCGATATCCCCGGCGACACAAGTTCCACCGTGACATTGGCCGTTGGCGGCTCGTTGACCAGCTATCTGGATTCCGCCGTTGATCAGGACTGGATCAACATCTCGTTTGAGGCTGCCCGATTCTATACCCTTACCTTTCAAAATCTGTCTTTCCTGCCACAGACACTCGACTATCCAGACTACATCGGCATTCACCCCGGACTTATAGACACAACCGGTGGCTTGCGCGGAATTTCGGGTCCTACGAACGACAGTTTTCATTACGTAACGATGGCCACCAAGCTGTCCGGCGACTTTTTCCTGTCCATTAGAGCCACAGGCGGCAAGATGGGCGAATACAGAGTCACGCTGTCTGCGGGGGAGTCAGCCACGGTTGATCTATATTCAGCCAGCCGGTCCGGTGCGGGACAGATGCATTGGGACAGCTACGGCGAAAGCTATTTTGCCGCTGGCATCCAATCCCCAGGGGATGTGGACTGGCTGGCGATCTCGCTTAGCGCCGACACCAGCTATACCTTCAGCATGAGCCCGGAAACATTCTTCGGCTATACCATCGACCCCAAAATTGTCGGTGTCTACAATTCTGCAGGCACCGCTGTTGACGGGGCCGAGATACTCGATTCGGCGAATCTGGCACAGGTCACGTTTTACGCACCTGAAAGTGGGACATATTATGTGGCAGTGGGCGCCGATGGCGGCACGACCGGCCATTATAGTACCTCAACTGTCGAGGCAGTCGGCGTCGAAGCTGCTAGCGACAGCAATCCGACCCCGGCCGCAATGGCAAAGCGCGACGATCCAGTAAACGCTCCGCAGGACATGGGCGTGAATCTTTCCGGCAACTGCATGGAGATCGAAGCGCATCAAGCATTCGATTTTGGCGCCCCTGATCCTCACACCAACTATTGGTGATCTGAGGCGTCCTTCGCCATTTCAACCAGCGGCACGCCGACGACGCCGACCATCACGGTCTCTTCGCGCACCGGCGTGTAGCCGCAGGCTTCATAAAGGGGCACGCCCGCCATCGTCGCCATCAGGGTGTAGCGCGTGAAGCCCTCGGCGCGGGCGGCAGCTTCGCAAAGCTCGATCACCAGCCGACCGATACCGCGCCGGGCGTGGGCGGGGTCGGTGTACATCGCGCGGATGCGGGCGCGGTCCCTGGCGGGGTCCAACAGTGCTGCGTCACGGCCCGCCGTATGATTGCCGCCATAGAGCGTCGCCCGGCGCGACCAGCCCCCGCAGCCGACGATCACATCACCATCCAGCACCACCACATAGGTGCCATCTTCGATCAGCTGGGTATCAAGCCCCATCAGCGCGCGCGAGGCCGTCACCTGCTCCGCACTCAGGAAGCCCGGCAAAAGGCCGCTGATCGATGCCTCCATGATTTCGGTGAGGCGCGGGATATCGGCAGAGGTAGCAAGGCGATGGGTGAAGGGCATTTGATTTTCAACTCTATCGTCACCCCGGACCTGATCCGGGGTCCATGCTAGTTTCAAACGCCGCTGGATGCCGGGTCGGGCCCGGCATGACGGCGGCATACAAGCACCGTTCGGTCTGAGGAGAGGCGGAGCCTCGTCTCGAAGACCGGGAAGGTGGCACGCCCTTCGAGACGCCCTTCGGGCTCCTCAGGGCGAACGGAGGGTTAAAGAAACCGCCCCAGCACGTCCTTGTAGCTGCGGCTGACCTTCAGTTCCTTGCCACTCAGCAGCGTCAGGAAGCATTCGCCGTTTGAATGCGGGCGGACTTCTTTCACGCGTTCAAGGTTCACGATGGTGGAGCGGTGGATGCGCTGGAAGATTTTGGGGTCCAGCCGGCGTTCCATCTGTTTCATCTTCTCGCGCAGGATATGGGTCTTTTCGCCCACATGGATGCACATATAGTCGCCCGCGGCATCGATATAGTCGACCTCGGAAACCGGCACGATGGTGATATGGCCGCGGTCCTTGATCCGAAGGTGCGGATCGAAGCGGTCGTCGCGGGTTTCAACCGGCGCCTCGAGGATGGCGGTCAGTGCCTCCTTCGGCGGGTTGTCCATATTATCCAGAAGCTCCATCAGCTTCGCGGTCTGCTCCACCGCCAGCCGCTGGGCCATGGCTTCGCGCACGCGGACGATGGCTTCGGCGAGGCGTTCTTCCTCCACCGGTTTCATCAGGTAGTCAAGGGCATGGGCCTTGAAGGCTTCGAGCGCATACTGGTCGAACGCGGTGACGAAGATGACGATGGGCATCTCGGTTTCGCCGATCAGCGACCGCATCACCGCAAAGCCATCGAAGCCCGGCATCTGGATATCGAGGAACACGAGATCAGGCTTCAGTTCCTTGATCTGCTTCACGGCGTCGCGCCCGTTGGCGGCGGAACCCACGATCTCGATATCCTCGTAAGGGTCCAGCCTGATCTTCAGGCCGCGCACGGCGAGCGGTTCGTCGTCAACAAGCAGGGTGCGGATTTTCGCGCTCATGGATGGTCTCTCCTAGTAACTGCGCGCCATGGCGGGAGCTTCGCGCTCCGACGGGACATCGATGGTGATCGATAGGCCCTGAGGGAGCAGGTTGGTGATCCGGAAGACATGGTCACCGGGATAAATCTGCGCCAGCCGCTCGCGCGTGTTGGCGATGCCCACGCCCGATCCCGACTGGCTTTTGATATGCTCGATATCCTGAATGCCGGGGCCGGTGTCCGAAAGCTCGATCACCAGCCGGCGGCCATCCACCATCGTGCGGGCCTTCACCGAAATGGTGCCGCCATCCATCGATGGCGCGATGCCATATTTGATGGCGTTTTCGATAAGCGGCTGCAGGATCAGGCTGGGGATCAGCATCGGCTTGGCGCGCTCGTCGATATCATATTCGATTTTCAGCCGGTCCTCGAACCGCACCTTCTCGATATCGAGATAGAGGCCAAGGGCATAAAGCTCCTGCTCCAGCGTCACTTTCTGGGTCGGCTGGTTGACGAGCGTGTAGCGAAGGAAAGCCGAAAGCTTCGTCACCATCTTGTTGGCGTCGTCGCGGGCGTTTTCCAGCACCATCGTGGAGATGGCATTCAGCGTATTGAACAGGAAGTGCGGATTGAGCTGGTAGCGCAGCATTTTCAGCTGCGCCTGGTGCGCCATCGCGGTCGCCTTCAGCGCCTGTTCCTGCTGTTCCTGAAAGCCGGTGTAATAGTGATAGCCGAAATAGATGGCCGTCCAGGCGAACAGGGCCGTTGCCTCGAACATCGCGTTGCCGAAGCGGGCAAGGCCCACGGGCGGCTCGAAGCCATCCATCAGCATCGGCACAATCGCTGTTTCAATCGACGAGAACAGAAGCCCCAGAACGCTGCAAAGGACGATGGAGGTGACAAGCACCACAGGCAGCGAGAGGCCGCGCACCAGATGGTAAACCCGGCGCATGCCGCTGGTCATCAGCAGGCCGATGGCGATGGCAACAATGATCAGCTTGTAATAGTCGGCCATCGGCTGGCCCACGGTCATGCCGTGGAACATCCGGACCATCCCGTAGCCAAGCCAGCCGACCGACTGGAAAATCCAGAAGGTCCGGCCACGGTCGATAAACAGTTTATTCATGGACGCGGCTGCCCTGTTCGCATTCCCCCTGCCGCCGCCCTCGCGGGCGGACGTGTCGTCATTATGGGGGGACGGGGCAGCCGCGCCAATCATTTTTGCTGATCGCGTCAAGGCTTACTCGTTACTCCGTCAGTAAAGCTCGGCCAGATCGGCTTTCACCTGCACGTCCTGGCCCGGGCGCAGGCGTTCACCGCCCCGCACAACAATGCGGTCGCCGGCGGTTACGTCTTCACCCTTGAGGGCGATACGCATGCCATCGGCAGCGCCGGTTTCCACAAGGATCTGCTCGGCCTTGTTCTCATCGTTGATGCGGTAGATGTAGGTTGCGTCGGAGCGCAGCACGAGGGCATCACGCGGCACGGCCACAACCCGTTCGGGTGTGCTGGATGGCAGGGCAATCTGCACCGGGCTGCCGACCACAAAGCCTGCGTCCGCCGGCACCACGGCACGCACTTCCATCGTGCGGCTGGCCGTATTGCCCACCGGCACGATGGCGCGGAGGCTGGTGGCCACCAGCTGCCCCCCGTTCCGCAGCGTTACGGCAAGGCCATCCTCAAGCACATGCGACAGGCTGACAGGCGCCTGCGCCGTCACTTCCAGATGTTCGGTATCGACAAGGCGGACGATCTCGCGACCCGGGGTCGCATATTCGCCAACCTGGGCAAGGCGCGTCACCACCCGACCGGGGAACGGGGCGCGCACGCGGGTGCGGTCAAGGTCCACCTTCGTCTGGTCGCGCACGATCCGCGCTTCAGCCAGTTCCTGCTCCACCATCGCAAGGTTGCTGGTCGCTTCCTCGACCCGGCTTGTCGGCGTGTGGTTGGTGGTTGCCAGTTCGTGCAGACGGGCGAGATCAAGCTTCAGGTAGCCAAGGCGGGCTTCCAGCCGTTTCACCTGCGCCTCGTTGCGGCCAAGGGTGAGCGACAGGTTGCGGTCGTCGATGCGGGCAACCTCGTCACCCTTTTTCACGAGCGTGCCTTCAGGCGCCACCCAGGTGACCTTGCCGCTGATTTCGGCAGCGATGCGACTGTCACCAAGGCTGACGACCGTGCCCGGCACCGTGATCACCGGGGCCATCCGTTCCTCGGTCGCCGGGGCGACCTCGACAAGGGCGGGCGGCGGGCCGTTTTGCGCCATTGCGGCGGTCGGCACCAGGGCATGCATCAGTCCCACGATCAGGGGAATCCGGAAGTTGCGCATTTGTTTGTTCCTCGCTGTAGTCATTTCTGTGTCTGTTCTTTTTTGGGTGGGGATGCCGATCACTCGGCAGCCCCGTATGCTTCGCTGCGGCGGAACAGCCGCTTCAGGTTTCCGAGCCCTTCGAGCTTCAGGAGGCACGGCAACAGCACGAGCGTGAAGATCGCCGAGACCGCCATACCGCCCACAATCGTGGTGGCCATACCGCGGTAGATGGCACTGCCGGCACCGGGGAACAGCACGAGCGGCAGCATGCCCATGATGGTCGTCGAAGTGCTCATGAAGATAGGCCGCAGGCGCAGGGCAACCGCCTGCTCCACCGCTTCAACACGCGAAAGCCCTTCGGCCTCGCCCCGGCGGGTGCGGTCGACGAGCAGGATCGCGTTGTTCACGACAAGCCCCAGAAGGATGATGAAGCCGATCATGGTGAGAAGATCGAGGGGCGTGAAGGTGACGAGGTTCATCAGCTGCAGGGCCGCCACACCGCCGACGGTGGCGAGCGGAATGGTGATCACCACCATCACCGCATCCTTCGGCGAGCGGAAAAGACCGGCGAGGATCATGAACAGGAGGCCCAGCGCCAGCACGAAGTTCATGCTGAGCGAGGTCACCGCACGTTCCAGCGCGTCGGCACTGCCGCCATAGGTGATGGTTGCATCCGGCGGCAGGTAGGTCCGCAGGGCGGGCTCAACCTTGGTTTTCAGGATGTCGACCATGTCCTCAAGCGCCATACCGTCGGGCTGGCTGATGTTGAAGCTGACGCTGCGGCGGCCTTCGATCCGCTGGATGAAGGTGGGGCCGACACCGCGCTCGATATTCACCAGTTCGCCAAGGGGCACGGTGCCACCAAGCGGGGTGACAAGCGGGATGCTCATCAGGTCTTCGGGGCTCAGCTCATGGTCCGCTTTCAGGATCATGTCGACGCGTTTGTCGCCGTCGAAATGCTCGCCAAGCCACAGGCCGTCACCCAGTGCACGCACGATGGCGGCAAGATCATCCCGGCGCATGCCAACCTCGGCGAGGCGACGGTCGTTGGGCGATACTTTCAGCTCCGGCGTCACCACGTTCGGATCGGGGTTCGGCTGGGTTTGGGCACCCGGCAGATGTTCACTGATCAGCGCCATCGCCTGCGTGGTGGCTTCGCGGAGGCCATCGAGGTTACGGGACTGGATCGCCAGTTCCACCGCCCCGTCGCCACCGAAGCCGCCAAAAAGGTTACCCTGCTGGGCGAAGGCGAAGATATCCGGGAAGCCCGCGAGGATTTCGTTCTGCACGATTTCCTGCAGTTCCTTCACCTTGTTCTGGTCCTTGGCGCGCACACCAAGGGTGCCACCCTGCCCGTTCGGGAAGGTGATGATGTAATAATTACGCAGTGCCGGTTCTTTCTCGCCCTTCATATAGGGGTCGAGCCGCTCGACGATCACATCCACCACTTCCTTCTCGATCATTTCCTGATTGGCCCCGGAGGGGAACAGGATGAAGGCATCAACCGCATCGCGCTTGATCGGCGGCAGATAGTTGAGGTTCGGCAGCATCACCCATGAAAGGCCGAGTGATCCACCGATAAGGCCGACGATCACCACACCGCGGCGCAGCGGCGTGGACGAAAGCTTCATCAGCCGGTGCGAAAAGCGCTCTGCACGGGCCGAGCGTTCATCCGCCGGCGGCATTTTCTTGAGCCAGCGTTCAGCTGCAACCGGCAGCACGGTGACGGCAACGATAAGCGACAGGCCGACGCCGATGGCGATGGTGATGGCGAGGTCAGCGAAAAGCTGGCCTTCCACATCCTTCAGGAACAGGATCGGCACGAAGATCGCAACGGTGGTGGCAGTGGAGGCCAGCAGCGCCCCCCAAACCTGCTGGGCACCCAACAGCGAAGCAGCGGTCGGCTTCTCGCCTTTCTCGCGCAGCCGCACGATATTTTCGAGCACCACAATAGCGGCGTCCACCACCATGCCGGAGGCAAAGGCGAGGCCTGCAAGCGAGATCACATTCACCGACCGGCCAAAGAGGCCAAGCACGATCATGGTGGCCAGAAGACAGATCGGGATCGTCATGGCGATCACAAGTGTGGCGCGGATCTGGCGCAGGAACAGCCACAGGATGCCGATGGCCAGCATCGAGCCGACAAACAGGTTACCGCTGAGGAGATTGATCGCGCGGTTGATGAAGACGGACGGATCGAAGGACTTGGCAATCGTGATGCCTCTCTCCTTCAGCGGCCCGGCATTCATCTGGTCGAGCTTTTCGGTGAGCTTGTCGATGGTCGCGAGCACATTGGCGCCGGATTCACGGATGATCCGCATGCCGATGGCCGGGCGGCCGTTCTGGTAAACAACCTGGTTGGTGGGCGCCGGACCGGTTTTGACCGTGGCGATATCGCCAAGCCGCACCGGGCTGCCATCACGCCAGTCAAGGATAAGGGCGCGCAGTTCCTCGGGCTCATAGCGACCCTGGAAGTTGATCATATAGCGGCGACGGCCCACATCCATGAAACCGCCCGAGCTGTCAACCGTACGGCCAACGCGGGCCGCGATATTGCGGATATCGATACCAAGGGCAGCAGCGCGCTCGGGATCAAACTCGATCTGCAGCTGCTCGCCGAAGCCGGCGCCCGCTTCCACGGAAACGTTCGACACGCCTTCGACCGACACCAGTTCCGGCACCACATATTCATCGATGAAGCGGGTGTACTCGTCCGGCTTCAGGGTGCTTTCGTCGCTGAACTGGGTGAAAAGATAGATCAGCGTTTCGCCCGAGGGGTCACCGCCATTCATCAGCACTTGCGGGCGGTCGGCATCGGCCGGCAGCGGGGGCAAACGGTTGATGCGGCTGATCACTTCGATCAGCGCGCGGTCCATGTCGGCCTCCAGCGTGAAGGTCAGCGACACGAAGCCGAAGGTATTGTTGGAGAAGGTCCGCATTTCATCCAGCCCCGGCATGCCCTGCATGACGTCCTCGATCGGCTCGATGATTTCGGATTCGATTTCCGCCGGGCTCGCCCCGCGCCAGAAAACCTGAACGCCAAGCTGCGGCTGTTCGATATTCGGAAACAGCTGCACAGGCAACCGTGTCAGCATCAGGACGCCAAGGGCGGCAACCATTGCTGTGATCACGGCCAGAATGGCCGGATTCTTGAGACTCTTCTCCGTCAGATTCATAACGTTTCCCCTCGCTGCCCATGTCTCGGGCTTATGCGATGGGGTATGCGCGCAATGTGACGGGGATTACAGCCGATTGCGACAAAATGCTCGGCAGGTGCGACGGGCCGCCCCGTCGTGGAGCGGCGCGTTTAAAGGCTTATATCTGCGGTTTATTCGCTGGCGCTGCCTGTATCAACGCTGTCACCGGAATCCACCGTGCCATCCTCGGCCGGGGTTTCGCGGCGCTTCATCACCTGGAAATCTGCAAGACCGCAACTTGCCCAGTCGCGACCGAAACTGTCGATCACCGTGATGATGTCATGCGAACACAGCGAACCAAGCGAGGTCTTGTAGGCGAACCGTTCCTCGAACGCGAGGCGCGGGCAACGATTGTTCATTTCCACAAGATAGCCACGGGCATTGTTGGTGCGGAAGAAGATCGTTTTCTCGTCAAGGATCGACGACGACCGGAGTTCGCGCAGCGGTACGCAGCGCTTCACCTCTCCCGTCCGCTCATACTTTTCCATCACGGCCGCCTTGCGCTTTTCGAGCCGGGTCGGCGTGTTGTCATCATCAGCGCTCATCACGGGAGCAGTCATGGCAAAAGCGAGGGCCGACAGGGTGAACAGTCCAGTCACATTGCGGAACATTCGTTTCATCGGGAACAATCCTCTATAGCGAAGCTTGCACACAGATTATCGGGCCGCTCCTGAACCGTGGCTGAACATAATTGCAACATAATGATTAACAGACTTCCGATGTTAGCATGCGATCTGCCGCCGCATCCCGGCAAGCACGAAGTGCATTTTCGAGAAACGCGAGGGCCCGCCGCTCGCTCTCGCCAATCATGCTTGGCGCCCCCTCGAAGGCAAGTCCATGCACCTGCGCCAGCTGCACAAGATAGGCGATATAGGCGTCGCTGCGCGCTTCGATAATCCAGCGCGCTGACCGGCAGGACACGCTTTCTTTACGGCAGGCCGCAATGAACCGGCTGTAAAGCTCCGGCAGGAGGCTCGCACCCACATGGCGCAGGCCAGCGCAGAAAGCCTCGAAGGGTGGCATCGCGTCATTGGCCGCAGAAAGGCGAGGCTCGTCCTGCTGACAGGAGGCGATACGTTCCAGCTCACCGACCATTTCAACGAGCACGGCATCCATCTCTGCCGCCAGCCGCCCGGCCGAATCAGCATCGATCCCGCTTTCCATATCCATGGCATGGCTGGACGCGGCCTGCTTTTCCAGCCGCCGGGCTATCAGATCGATGATGTTGTCGGTTTCTTTCATCTGCTTCCTGTCCATGGAGAATCGCAGCATGCCCGGAACCGGCGCCGCTGAAAAGACCCCAAGCACGTTATAGTGCATCGCAATCGCTTGACCCGCCCCGGTAGCACTGTCACATTTTTCTACGTACGAATTGGGGAATTCGATTTGGAAATCGTCAGACGCGCGCCTGAGGATATCTTTGACCATTTTCTGAACGCCTGGCATGCATGGCCCAAGGCGCCGGAAAGTGGCGTTGCGTTTCGCTCTGCCCTCAATCCGATGCGACACAAGGATTACATCCCCTTTGTCAACCTGTGCGACTATGAAGGCGGCGGCTGCGTCCGCCTGCGCCTCGTTGGCACCGCCAATGTCGAATTCCTTGGCAGCGATCCGACAGGCACCTCGACCGCAGATCAGATCGTGGTAGGAAACCCGCAGGTCGCGCTGCATCGCAAGGTGGTCGCCAACATTTTCGACCATGGCTGTGGTGTCCACATGGTGCGACGGGTGCCCAACCAGTTTGCCCGCGAATGGATCTACGAAACGCTTTCCTTGCCGCTCGCGGACAAGGAAGGCTGCACCAATATGGTGATGATCGCCGCCCAGATCCGCACAACGGACGGCCAGCCCCACGAATATCTGCCCGGCTCCTTCCGGCTGAACGAGTCCCGCATCTGCAGCATCGATTATATCGATCTCGGTGCGGGGACACCTCCGCCCGAGGTCCTGCCGGCCGAGACCGAGGATGCTGCATAAGAAAAAAGGCCCGGCAGATCGCACCACCGGGCCTTTTGTTTTTGCTACGTCGAAGCCTCAGAGCGACTTGACGATTTCCTCGACCATCTTCTTGGCATCCGCAAACAGCATCATCGTGTTGTCGCGGAAGAAGAGCTCGTTTTCGACCCCGGCATAGCCCGAGCCCATCGAACGCTTGATGAAGAGAACGGTCTTGGCCTTCTCAACGTCCAGAACCGGCATGCCGAAGATCGGGCTGGCTGGATCGGTCTTGGCCGACGGGTTCGTCACATCGTTCGCGCCGATCACGAAGGCAACGTCGGCCTGCGCAAACTCGCTGTTGATGTCTTCAAGCTCGAAGACCTCGTCATAGGGCACGTTCGCCTCGGCCAGCAGCACGTTCATATGCCCGGGCATACGACCGGCCACCGGGTGAATGGCGTATTTGACCTCGACGCCTTCCTTTTTCAGCTCTTCGGCCATTTCCTTCAGCGCGTGCTGGGCCTGCGCCACCGCCATGCCGTAACCGGGCACGATGATGACCTTGGCCGCATTCTTCATGATGAAGGCCGCGTCCTCGGCCGAGCCCTGCTTCACCGGGCGGTCTTCGACCACACCGCCGGCGGCTGCCGCCGTGTCGCCGCCGAAGCCGCCAAGGATGACCGAGATGAAGCTGCGGTTCATGCCCTTGCACATGATGTAGGAAAGGATCGCCCCCGACGAGCCGACAAGCGCACCGGTTACAATAAGCGCGGTATTGGCAAGCGTGAAGCCGATGCCCGCCGCCGCCCAGCCGGAATAGCTGTTCAGCATCGAGACAACGACCGGCATGTCCGCCCCGCCAATCGGCACGATCAGCAGGAAGCCGATCAGGAACGACAGGCCGATGATCCACCACATCAGGTCGATCCCGAGCGCCGTTGTCTGGTCCGCCATCGAGAAGATGACGATACAGCCAACGATGCCAAGACCGATCGCGAGGTTGATCAGGTGCCGCATCGGCAACAGGATCGGCTTGCCCGACATATTGCCGTTGAGCTTGGCAAAGGCGATGAGCGAGCCCGAGAAGGTGATGGCCCCGATGGCGGCACCCAGGCTCATTTCCACCTTGCTGGCAGCAAAGATATGCCCTGCCGCATCGACAATGCCGAAGGACACAGGGTCAAGATAGGCGGCAGCCGCCACCATCACGGCGGCAAGGCCAACAAGCGAGTGGAAGGCGGCCACCAGCTGCGGCATTGCCGTCATGGCAATCTTGCGCGCAATCACGAAGCCGATGGCACCGCCGATGACAATCGCCCCGATGATCCATTCATAGGAAACGATGGTGGGGTTGAGGATGGTGGTGATGACGGCAATGGCCATACCGACCATGCCATAGATATTGCCCTTGCGGCTGGTCTCGGGGCTTGAAAGCCCGCGCAGGGACAGGATGAAAAGGACCGCGGCGACGAGATAGGCAACGGCGGTCATGTCCGCATAGAACTGGGTCATGGTTCAGCGCTCCCTATTTCTTTTTCTTTTTATACATGGCGAGCATGCGGGCGGTGACGGCGAAGCCGCCAAAGATATTGACCGCTGCAAGCGCAATTGCGATGGCACCAAGGACCTTGGCGGCAGAAATGCCTTCTGGCCCGGCGGCGATCAGGGCACCCACGATGATCACGCTCGAGATGGCGTTCGTCACGCTCATCAGCGGCGTGTGCAGCGCCGGGGTTACCGACCACACCACATAATAGCCGATGAAAATCGCCAGCAGGAAAACGCTGAACTGCTGGATGAACGGATTGACAATGATGTCATGCATATCAGCCTCCCTTAGCTGGCGGGCGCGAGGCGCGGGTTGACGATGGCGCCGTCTTTGGTGAGGAGGCTTTCCTTGATGATCTGGTCGTCCCAGTCAAAGGCAAGCACCCCGTCCTTCACGTGCGGCGTGATGAAATTGAGAAGGTTCTTGGCAAAGAGGAGCGACGCATCGGCCGCGAGGCGCGACGGCACATTCCTGTAGCCAACGATGGTGACACCACCGACCTCGACAATCTCGCCGGGCTTCGAAAGCTCGCAGTTGCCACCGGCTTCAACCGCCAGATCGACAATCACGCTGCCCGGCCGCATCGATTTCACCATTTCGGCGGTGATCAGGCGCGGGGCCGGACGGCCCGGGATAAGCGCCGTGGTGATGGCGATATCCTGCTTGGCAAGCGTTTCGGCAATCAGGGCCGCCTGCTTCGCCTTGTAGGCGTCGCTCATTTCCTTGGCATAGCCGCCCGAGGTTTCGGCCGCCTTGGCTTCCTCGTCGTCCACCATCACGAACTTGCCGCCCAGGCTTTCCACCTGTTCCTTGGCGGCAAGCCGCACATCGGTGGCGGAAACGATGGCACCAAGGCGCTTGGCGGTGGCAATGGCCTGCAGGCCCGCAACCCCTGCCCCCATGATCATGACCTTGGCGGGCGGCACGGTGCCGGCAGCCGTCATCATCATCGGGAAAGCGCGGCCATAGTGTGCCGCCGCATCAAGGACGGATTTGTAGCCGGCGAGGTTCGATTGCGACGACAGCACATCCATCGACTGGGCGCGGGTGATTCGCGGAACGAACTCCATTGCGAAGGCTGCGAGGCCTGCGTCGGCATAAGCCTGCACCCGTTCGGGCTCCGCAAAAGGGTTAACAAGCGACAATTGCGCCGCACCCTTTTTGGCGAGCTTGGCGTCCTTGGCTTCGACCCCCTGGACCGACAGAATGACATCGGCATCACCGATGGCGGCCTTCAGGTCTTTCGCGATGGTGGCGCCGGCGGCCTCCAACGCGCTGTCCGGCAAGGCAGCCGCTTCACCGGCCCCGGCCTCGATCACGACATCGAACCCTAAGCCCTTGTATTTCTTTATAGTATCTGGAGACGCAGCGACCCTTTTTTCGGCTTCGCGGCGCTCACGGATGACAGCAATCTTCATCCTGTTCCTCCTGACTGATGTCTGCAGGTCCGCAGCTTCTGATGGCCGCTGGATCAATGCCCCCGAACAGACCCGGCCCTTCCTTTGAAGGTGCATTGGAACTGTTACCGATCGGCTTTCAAGACTCAAGGCAAATACAAGGATTTAGAGACAATTTTATGCAATTTAGCAGGCAATTTTACCTTTAGGTTTCCATTAACCGGCGTCCCGAAATGATACACCCGACTCAGGACAGGAGTGTCTCGAAATGGGAATGAAACGTGTACTGCTGGTAGAAGACGAAGCCACCCAACTGCATCTGTTGCAGTCGATGGTTTCACGCGCCGGATACGAGATCGAAACAGCCACCAACGGGCAAGAGGCGGTCACCCGCCTGATGCGCGCTGATGCACCGAAGATCGATGTCGTACTCCTTGATCTTATGATGCCCGGCATGGACGGGATCGAGGTTCTGCAGAAGATCCGCCCCTCGATGCCCGGCATGCCCGTGGTGATGCTGACCGCACATTCCTCCATCAAGACGGTGGTGGAAGCGATGCGGGCCGGTGCCAACGACTTCATCTCGAAGCCGGCAAGCGCCGAACGCATCCGCACGGCCATCGCTGCTGCCATCGAAACCTCGTCGCTGGTTGGCGAGATTGCCCCGATGACGGCAAAGCTGAGCCGCCCCAAGGAAGGCTTCAAGAACCTGATCGGTGCCAGCCGCCCGATGCTCCATGCGGTGCATCTGGCCGAAAAGGCAGCCTCGGCCAGCATTCCGGTGCTGATTGACGGCGAATCCGGTGTCGGCAAGGAAGTCTTCGCCCGCGCCATTCATGAAGCAAGCGACCGCCAGAACGGTCCGTTCGTTGCCGTGAACTGCGGTGCTATCCCCGAGAATCTTGTGGAAAGCATTCTGTTCGGCCACGAGAAGGGCTCCTTCACCGGTGCGATCGAACGCCGTGTCGGCAAGTTCCAGGAAGCCGAAGGCGGCACCCTGTTCCTTGACGAAGTTGGCGAGCTGCCGCTCGACATGCAGGTGAAACTGCTGCGCGTGCTGCAGGAAAAGGAAATCGACCCCGTCGGCGGCCGTCAGCCTGTGAAACTGAATATCCGGGTGATCTCGGCCACCAACCGCAATCTGGCGGACCTCGTGGCGGCCGGCACCTTCCGTGAAGACCTTTACTATCGTCTGAATGTCTTCCCGATCAATCTGCCGTCCCTGCGCGAACGCATGAGTGACGTTCCGGCCCTGGTCGACCATTTCCTCGACCAGATTTCCGAAATGGAACAGATGCCGCGCAAGAATGTCTCGCCGTCAGCCCTTGAAATGCTTTCGGGCTACAACTGGCCGGGCAATATCCGCCAGCTGCAGAACGCCATCTTCCGCGCCGTTATCATGTCGGAAGGCAAGGAACTGCAGCCGGTTGACTTCGCCCACATGATCAATTCGCCGACCGAGATGAAGGGGGGCAACAATACCATCCCCTTCCCCGTCCGGCCGACCATTGCTCATTCCGGCCCCGGTGCTGGTGTCATCCTCGATATCGCGGGCGACGACGGCCACATCCGCAGCATGGCGGAAATCGAGGCCGAAGTGATTGCCGCCACCATCGACCGCTACAATGGCCGCATGGCTGAAGTAGCTCGCCGGCTGGGCATCGGTCGCTCGACCCTCTACCGCAAGGTTGCCGAATATCACATCGACCTTGCTGCTGAATAAGCACGAAACCCACTCCTGTTTCGAGACAATGCAAACGCGCGGATGGCACACGTCATCCGCGCGTTTTGTCCGTTAAGCGAACATTCATGTTGGGTGAGGCACGAAGGGCGCGCCTCTTTCTTGCCGTATTTACTGAATAACCGACGGTCCACCCGACCATACCTTGAAGGACTCCCCATGTTCGAATATCGCCGCATGGCCTCCCGGCCCTCGCTGATTGCGATCCTGACTGCTCTTGCCTCCGTTCCCGCCACTGCTACCGACAAGGAAATCACCGACGACCGCACGTCGAAGATTACTTCGACGACGGAGATCGGCACTGCTGCGGGCACGCTGACACTCGGCACGAACGGCAGCGTGGATGTCACCAGCGGCACGGCAATCGAGGTGAACGGCCCTCACCGTCTGGTTGTATTGGGTAACATCACAACGGACGGCAAGACCGACGGTCGCGGCATCTGGTTCAATTCGGCTGCAGGTCGCCAGAATGCCTCGCTGAGCCTAACCGGCGACCTCGTGATCGGCGATACCAGCACCGATTTCGATCTGGACGCGACCACCAATGTGCGGGGCCTTGAGCTCAGCGGCATGGGCTTCACCGGCGATTTCTCCATCAACAGCGGGTCGGCGATGACGGTCAACGGCGCCGACGGCCGCGGCGTGCTGATTGATGCGCCGCTGACGGGCAACTTTGTCAACAACGGCAGCATCAGCATGCAGGGCAACCGCGCTATCGCCATTGACGTCGTCGGCAATGTTTCGGGCAATGTGGAAAGCTGGGGCGCCGTAGCCGCGCGCTACGCCGACACCTATGGCATCCGTACGCTTGGTGAAATCGGTGGAGCCTTCACTGTTGGCGGTTCGGTGCAGGTTGGCCGCGCCTCCTATACTGACGAAGATGACGTTGTGCAGCCCGCGTCGGCGGCCAAGGCCGGCGTTTATGTCGGCAACAATGTGGACGGCGGTATCGTCTTCCAGGGGATCGGCGCCAACAACGACCTCGACTTCAATGACGACGGCACCAACGACATCACCGGCGATTCTGCTGTCATCACCACCGGCGGCACAGCAGCCCTCATCATCGAAAACACCCGTGCTGACAAAAGCGACCAGATCATCGGCCTGATCAACGGCGAGGACAATCTCAGCCTTGTGAACCGCGGCAACTTCAGCGTAACGGGCGGAAGCGCCGGGATCAGCGCCACTGGCATCATCCTCGGCTCGGCCGCATCAGGCGCCGGCAAGACTGTCTTCGAAGGCGAGATGGCCTTCGACCTCGGCACCCTTGCGGTGACTTCGCTCAATGGCAACGCCACCGGCATCCACCTGAAGGGTGGCGTCGACCTGCCGGGCTTCTTCAACAGCGGACAGATCGCGGCGGCCACCACCCGCAGCACGACGACGGCCACGGATGGCACCGTGACCTATGGTGCTGGCGGCAACGCAACCGCCATCCAGATCGACGCCGGCAACGACGTTTCCCGCATCTATAACTCGGGCCGCATCTCGGCCGATGCCGCCGGCGAAGGCAAGGTGGCAACCGCCATTCTCGACAAGTCCGGCACCATCACCACCTTCCAGAACGTCGGCACCATCACCGCCATTGCATCGAACGGCACCGCAAACGCCATCGACTTCCGAGCCAACACCACCGGTACCTGGCTGCGGAACGCGGGCACCATCACGGGGAACGTGCTCCTTGGCAGCGGCAACGACAGCGTGATCGTCGACGAAGGCACCATCGATGGCGACCTTTCGTTCGGTCTCGGCCGCGACAAGCTGCAGCTTCTGAACGGCGGCGAGATCTCCGGCTCGATCAACTATGAAGGCTCGCTTGCCTTTATCGTCGATAGTGGCGACCTCACCATTGGTGCGACATCGGTACTCAACGCCACCACCGCCGACTTCAAGGGCGAAGGCAATATTACCATCGCCGTTGACGCCGCAAACAACACCGCAGGCAAGATCGCGGTTTCCGATCTCATCAGCATCGGCAACAAGGTAACGATCACCCCCGAACTCGACTCGTTCGTGCGCGAAGACCGTTCGTTCAACCTGATCACCGCCGGCCGGATCGATTTTGCCGACGCTGGCGCCTCGCTTGAACTGGCCGAAACGCCTTACCTTTTCGACGTTGAACTTGATGCGACCGACACCTCGGTCACATTGAACCTCCGCCCCAAAACGGCCGAGGAACTCGGCCTGACGAACCAGCTGGCGATCATCCATTCGGAACTGTTGAGTGATACCGAATTTGACTCGTCGCTCGAAAGCTATGTCGCGAACCTGAAAACGGCAGGCGAGGTGAACAACACCTTCCGCGCCCTGATGCCCGACGTTTCGAACGACAGCTATAACATCCTCCTGATGTCGGAACGCCGCACCAGCCGCATGATCAGCGAGCGTCTGGAATCGGTCGGCACCACCCGCAACGACGATGGTTCTATCTGGGGCGCCCAGCATTTCGAGCGCCTGACTGCTGGTGATGACGGCGCGATGCTGCCGGGCACTGTCACCTCCACGGGCCTCACTTTCGGTATCGACCAGTCGGTCAGCGACAGCTGGCTCCTTGGTATTGCCGCCGGCTTCGTGCTTGACCAGACTGACCGCACGGAAGAGATCGGCAGCGAAATCTCGATG
Organism: Gimibacter soli; assembly: GCF_028463845.1. Taxonomy (NCBI): domain Bacteria; kingdom Pseudomonadati; phylum Pseudomonadota; class Alphaproteobacteria; order Kordiimonadales; family Temperatibacteraceae; genus Gimibacter; species Gimibacter soli. The sequence goes on from NZ_CP116805.1 coordinate 3,378,852, forward strand.
TTCTCGCCGTTCCTCACCGGTTACGCCCTTGCCCGCTATGGCAATGCCCACCTCGCCCTGAGCTCCAGTCTGCGCTACACCGATATCTCCCGCGAGCGCGACCTGATCCTCGATATCGAGGAACGCACCATTCAGGGTGACACCACGGGTCTTGGTATCAGCGGTTCGGCCGAGATTGGCTATGACCTGGCCCTTGGCAACTTCCACTTCAAGCCGACGGGCCTAGTCCGTGCCCTGCACTACAAGGAAAGCGGCTACACTGAAGAAGGCGGCTTCAGCGCCGGCTACGAGGTTGGCAAGCGCAGCATGAACCGCGTGGAAGGCGAACTTGGCGCCCGTCTGCAGTACGAGATCGAATGGCGGCGCGGCAATGGCGCAGTGAAGCTGGTGCCGGAACTGCGCGCCACCTACGCCAAGGCGATCAGCGGCGACGAATATACCGACATCTCGGCCCGCTTCGAGAATGCCGAGGAAGCCTTCATCATCCAGTCCGACAAGCTTTATGACAATCTCAAGAGCTTCGGTGGTGGTGTTGCCCTCTTTGGGAACGGCGCCACCGGCCGGATCGCCTATGACTACCGCGACTATGGCACCCTCACCGGCCATTCGGCGATGCTGACGGTATCGCTGTCCTTCTGATCCCTGCACTTTGCGCGGGCGGCTACGGCCGCTCGCGCTTCTCGGACTCGTGATCATTCGGCCCGTGCATCGCGCATGATGGCACGGCATAGTGGCCTCCCATCCCTGAGGTATCTTCACAATGTCCGCCCATCATCCTGTCATGTCCGCCCGTGAATGGGGCCTGCTTCTGGCCCTGTCCCTTGTCTGGGGCGGCTCTTTCTTCTTTGTCGAAATCGCCCTGCGTGACCTGCCGCCCTTCTCGATCGTCGCCGGGCGCGTCACCTGCGGCGCGCTGGCCATCCTTGTGATGCTGCGGATGATGGGCAAGCGCCTGCCGACCGGCCTTGGCGTCTGGCGCGATTTCCTCGCGATGGGCTTCATGAACAATTTCCTGCCCTTTTCGCTGCTTGTCTGGGGGCAAACGCAGATCGGCAGCGGGCTTGCCTCGATCCTCAATGCCACCACGCCGATTTTCGCGGTGGTGGTTGCCCACCTTTTCACCGCAGACGAGAAGATGACCGGCAATCGCCTCATTGGCGTGGTCGTCGGTTTCGCTGGGGTTGTTCTGATGATCGGGCCCGATGCCCTCAATGGCATCGGCGGCAATGTATGGGGACAGCTCGCGTGTGTGGGCGCCGCCATTTCCTATTCGTTTGCCGGCATATATGGCCGGCGCTTCAAAAAGGCAGGGATCGACCCGATGGTTGCCGCCGCCGGGCAGATCATTGGCTCGGGCATGCTCATCATCCCGATGATGCTGATCGTTGACCAGCCCTGGACGCTGCCAATGCCACATATGGCAACCTTCGGCGCTATCCTCTTCATCGGCATCTTCTCCACGGCACTTGCCTACACCGTCTATTTCCGGCTTCTGGCAAGTGCAGGCGCCACCAATGTGATGCTCGTGACCTTCCTTGTACCGGTCAGCGCCATTCTCTTGGGCACGATCTTCCTTGGGGAAAAGCTGGCGGGTGACGCCTTCCTCGGCCTCGCCTGTCTGGGTGTCGGACTGGCCGCCATCGACGGACGGGCCTTCTCATATTTCCGCCGCAAAGGCTGGTCAGGATAGGCCCCGGGCGCTAGAATGCCCGGCAATTAAAGATTTTGGGGAAATCCCGACATGATCGGCCTGTTCGATTCCGGTTCCGGTGGCGTAACGATCCTTGATACGCTTGTTAAACGCTTCCCGAAAGAGAAGTTCCTATACCTTGGCGATCACAAGAACGCCCCCTATGGCCACCGGTCCAACGCGCAGATTGTGGACCTGACCGAAGCCGCCGTGGCGCGGCTGATGGATGAAGGCTGCAGCCTTGTGATCCTCGCCTGCAACACGGCGGCGGCGGTGGCGCTGCGCACCCTGCAGAAAAGCTGGCTGCCTCATCATTATCCCGACCGCCGCATCCTTGGCGTGCTGGTGCCGATGGTGGAGGCCGTGACCGGCGTGCCATGGTCCGTGGAGGAAGCACCGGCCCATCAGCATCCGGCCCGCAAGGTTGCCCTTTTCGCCACCAAGAAAACGGTGGAAAGCGGCGCCTATGCAGAAGAAATCCGCAAGCGCGCCCCCCATCTGGCGCTGACACAAAAGCCCTGCCCCGGTCTTGTGGACGCTATCGAAGGCGGCGCCGGCAAGCGCCCGCTTGAAGGCATGATTGCCGGCTATGTGGCCGAAACGCTGGAAGCCACCGGCGGCGCCCCCGATGCCGCCATCCTTGGCTGCACGCATTTCCCGCTCGTGAAAGCCGCGTTCGAGGCTGCCCTGCCACCCGAGACAGAGATTTTCTCGCAGCCCGATATCGTTGCCGCCGCGCTTGAAGCCTATCTCGCCAACCATCCGGAGTTTCGCCTGAACGATGCCCCGATCCTTGGCGAGCGCGTCACGCTCTGGACCACCGGCGACGCGGAAACCGTCAACGGCCTTGCCGACTATCTGCCCGAAGGCCTGCGCCGGTTCGAACATATCCCGCCGCCGCCGCGATCCTTTGCAGTCGCCTGACCGATACACACACTGACAACTCGAAGGGCGCGGCCATTGGTCGCGCCCTTCGCATTTGTGATCCGATTTATATTGTGTCTGATAATCATTCTTATTAAAACGCCCTCAACCGATTCCCGAGACGGGCCCGCAAAAGAGGCACCGTGAATCATCGGCCCAGAGGAGTTTTCCAATGCCATTCCGTTCCCCCCTTATCCTGTCCCTTCTGGCTTCCGCCTGCATTGCGCCGATGGCCGCTGCCGACACGGCCGACGTGGAAGAGCTTTATGTCTCCGCCACTCGCACGCCGAAACCGGTAAGCGCCATCCCGAACATGGTCAGCGTGATCAGCACCGAAGACATCCAGGAGCAGATGACGGTCGCCACCGATATCTCCAGCTTCCTTGGCCAGCTGGTGCCGGGCTTCAGCCCCAGCCGCCAGAAGATGAGCGGCGTGGGTGAAAGCTTCCGGGGCCGCAAGCCCCTTTATCTGATCGACGGCGTGCCGCAATCGACCCCGCTACGAGATTCCAGCCGCGAGGGTTACACGATTGACCCGGCGGTGATCGAACGCATCGAAGTGATCCACGGCGCCAACGCCATCCAGGGCCTTGGCGCCACTGGCGGCATCATCAATTTCGTGACCAAGAAAGCCGACACAAGCGGCGACCTGCAGATCGGCGGTCGTGCCTCGATCACCGCAGCCGACGGCTTCAAGGACAAGGGCTTCGAGGAACAGATCGCTGTTTACGCCGGCCAGAAGGTTGGCAAGTTCGATTATCTGGCATCGGTCAGCTTCGTCAGCCGTGGCCTTTTCTATGACGGCGAAGGCCGCAGCATCGGCGTGGACGCGACGCAAGGCGACCTTTCGGACAGCGACAGCCGCGACTTCTTCGTCAAACTCGGCTTCGAGCCCGACGAGAACCAGCGCCTGCAGCTGATGGTCAACGACTATGAACTGGCAGGCGACGGCGACTATAGCACGCTCGCAGGCACCCGTGCGGACGGCATCCCCGCCACCGCCGTGAAAGGCGCGCCAGAAGGCGAGCCTGCCACCAACGATGTGACCACCGTTTCGCTCGACTACAGCAACAAGGCGGTTGCCGGCGGTACGCTGAGCCTGCAGCTTTACCTGCAGGATTTCCGCGCCAGCTTCGGCGGCGGCACGTTTGCCTCCTTCCAGGACCCGGCCATCGCCCCCGTCGGCACGCTTTTCGACCAGTCCGAAAACAATTCGGAAAAGAAAGGCGCGCGCCTGACCTGGGACCGCGTGGATGTGATCGTGCCCGGCCTGCACCTTTATGGCGGTGCCGACTATCTTGAAGACACCACCTACCAGCGCCTGCGCGAAACCGACCGCAACTGGGTGCCGGAAACCAAGTTCGAAAACATCGCCCCCTTCGTGCAAGGCGAATATGAGCTTGTAGACGGCCTCACCCTTTCGGGCGGCCTGCGCTACGAGAATGCCAAGCTGAGGGTCGATGACTATCAGACCCTTGCCGCCAACACGGCGGACTTCACGATCCTAACCGTTGGCGGCGGCTCGCCGTCCTTCAGCGACCTGATCATCAACGCTGGCATCGTGAACAAGATCAATGACAACTGGACCGTCTATGCCTCCTATTCGGAAGGCTTCACGATGCCGGATGTTGGCCGTGTGCTGCGCGGGATCAATGTGGCGAACAGCTCGGTTGACGACCTCTTTGATCTGGAGCCCGTGAAGGCCGACAATATCGAGATCGGCACCACCTTCACCTACGGTGTCTTCCATGCACAGGCGAGCTATTACGAATCCCGTTCGGACGCTGGTGTGCGTTACGTGGCCGACAGCGACGGCTTCCTGCGTGTTACCCGTGAAAAGACCCGCATCCGCGGCCTTGAAGCCATCCTTGAGGCCTCCATCACCGATGAACTTCGCCTTGGCGGTAACCTTGCCGTCCAGCGCGGCCGGGTGGATACGAACGGCGACGGTGATCTTGACGCCGATCTTGATGCCGCGAACATCGGTGCGGACCGCGCCAACCTGTTCGCAAGCTACCGGAGCGGCGACATTTCGGCCCGCGTGCAATGGTCGCATCTCTTCGACCGTGACTTCACGAATGCCGCCGATGCCATCGCCGCCGAGTTCAAGGGCTATGACACCGTCGACCTGTTCGCGAGCTACAAGCTTGAGGTTGGCACCATCAGCCTCGGCATCCAGAACCTGATGGACAAGACCTATATCACCTACTACGGGCAGGCCGGCTCCAACCGCGACGACCGCTATTTCGCCGGTCGCGGGCGGACCTTCACCCTCGCCTTCCAGACCGCCTTCTGAGGCGGCCTCGGGGATTGCCGACCATGCGCCCCCTGATCAGACAGCTTCACGAGGTCATCGGCCTCGTGATTGCCGTTTATATGATCCTGATGGGCGTCACCGGCACCCTCCTCACCTTCCGCGAGGATATCCTCGCCGCCAGCCTGCCGGGGCTTGACACCCCGGCAGCGGCAACCGATCAGGCGATGATCGACCGTATCGTGGCGACCTATGCAGATGCCGGCTTGCGCACGATCAAGCTGCCGAAAGACGGCTTCAATGCCTACCGCGTCTATCTGCCTGATCACCGCGAGCTATTGCTGGATAGCAGCACGCTTGCGCCCGTGGCGGACCCGCTGCATCTCGATGCTTTTTTCGTCACCCTCTTTGACCTCCATCACCGCCTGACCTTCGGCGAAGCGGGGGAAGAGGTGATCGGCATCCTTGGCCTCACCACGCTCTTCATCGCGGTCAGCGGCATCTATCTCTGGTGGTCGTGGCGGCGCGGTTTCAGCCTCGCCCGCATGCGCCCGAGCGGCGGTAATGCGGTGGCTTACCGGACAGCGCACCTGACAAGCGGCATCGTGATTGCCCCGTTCCTGCTTATGACCGTGATAACGGGCAGTGCGATGATCTATTCGACCGCCGTGCGCGACGGCCTCACTGCCCTGTTCGGCGGCGAACGGCCTGTGGCCTCCCTGCCCGCAAGGACGACCGGCGACCTGATTGCAGACGCGCCTACCGCCCTGCCCGACGGTCGTCCTGTTTTCTATATCCTGCCGCGCGGCAGCGCGACCGAGCCTTCCCTGCGCGTGAAGATGCCCGCCGAATGGCACCCGAACGGCCGGTCAACGCTTTCCAGCAATGACGGTGGAACCCTCGTAGCCTATGACGCCACCAAGGCGGGAACGGGCCACAGGATTGCGGACGCCGTCTATCCCCTGCATTCGGGCAAGGTCGGCGGCCTTGGCTACCGGCTGCTAGTGGGGGCAATTGGCCTAGGTATTGTCTATCTGAGCTATCTGGGGCTCGTCGCCTATATCCGGCGCTTCCGGAAGCGCCGCTGATAGTCTCAGTCACACGCCAGCAGCGGCAGGTCTTCCTGCGACACCGCGAGAAGGCGGTCGACCATCACCTTGTCTGCCGTTTTGTCGGCAACCAGATAGATGGCGGAAGAATCCTTCAGCCAGATTTCCCGGAAGGCCTCGGGGCCGTATCCAAGCCGTTTCAGGTTGGTTTTCGCAAAGCCGGGCGACTGGGCGAGGTAGCGGACCCGACCGGAGAGCAGCAGGCGTTCAATCTGCCCCTGTGCCCCTTGCGGCACCGCCATCAATTGCGAGGCCGGCACCCCGAGCCCCAGCATGAACTCGCATTCATAGCTTCTGAGATAGCAAGCAATCATGCCCTTTTTCGGTATGCCTTCCTTGACGGCTTCGGGGTCCCCCGTACGCGCATAAAGCGCCAGTTTCAACGGCTTGGTCAGTTGCAGGATCCAGTGATATTGATCTTCCATCCGCGGGCGGCGGCGCACCCCGAATACGAGGCTTCGCGGATCAACCGCAGCACGTTGCAGCGTTCGCCCGAGCGGCGCGACGATCTTTTCAGGGACAAGGCCAGCCCTCGCCAGAAAGGCGTCGGTGCGCGCCATCATCGGGGTCACGATCGGATCATTGGCATCCAGCATTTCGCGCGATTGCCCTGACATGTATAGGCGGATGTCTTCAGCGTGTGCAGTTGCCGGCCAAAGGGAGCCCAAAATCCCTATACACAATAAAAAGATTGGCGCACGCAACCGTTGCAAGACCATCTCCTGACTACGCAAAACAAGATTCCTTCCTAGCAGCAAGTGAAACGCGCGTCATCCCTCCTTTCGCGTATTTGGCGAAATCCAGAGACGCCAGCGGCGAGCACAGGGTGCCGTTACTGCATAGATTTTACTTGATTCTGACGTTGCGGGCGCGGCTGCACTCAGGCTTCGTTCGCTGAAGGGGCAGCCTTGAAATCCCGGTCAAGCAGTGCACGGGCCGCCTCGCGCGCCGCGATGGCAACGGTCGGGTCACGGCGGAAACGGCCATAGACAATGGCGCCTTCCAGAAGCACCACGATCTGACGGGCAAGGGCCGCGGGGTCCACGGCGCCGCCTTCGGTGCAAAGGCCGATGATCACGGCTTCAAGCTCGGCGAAGAAACTGTCGCAGGCTGCCTCGATCCCCGGTTCCTTGCCGTCATATTCGAGCCGCGCGTTGATCGCGAAACAGCCGCTGAAGTCGCCGGCGGCAATCGCCTCGCTCTTGATATCGAACATCGCAAGGATGCGGCCCTTGGGGTCTGTGGCGCGCTTCTCGATTTCGGCACCGATGCCTTCAAGTGCCGCCCGGCTGTAATAGTCCACCGCCGCCTCCACCAAAGCTTCCTTGGTACGGAAATATTTATAAAGCGTGCGCTTTGAAATGCCCGTATCCGCCAGCACCGCATCCACGGGCGTGGCCAGAAAACCCCTCGTATAGAAGGCGTTGAAGGCGCTGCGGACGATCTCGTCCCGCTTGGTTTCCAGCATGACAAACTCCTTTACTGAAAATTTTTATAGCAAAGCCTGTTGACAATGTAAACTGACGAGTTTACCTATGGCGATGTAAACCGAACAGTTTACCTGCAAACACAAACACTGACCCGATTCACAGACAGCTTGAAAGGAATTCAAAATGGCCCGTATCACCCCCGCACAGAACCCGTCGGAAAAATCCCAGGCGCTTCTTGCTGAAGTTAAAAAGAAACTCGGCGGTACGCCGAACCTCTTCACCACCCTTGCCCATTCGCCCGCAGCCCTCGGCTTCTATCTGGCCGGCGGCGGCGCCATCGGTGAAGCCAAGCTTTCGGCTTCGCTGCGTGAACAGCTTGCCCTTGCCATTGCCGGCGCGAACGGCTGTGACTATTGCGCCTCGGCCCACACCACCATCGGCAAGATGTTCAAACTGGAAGAAGCTGAGCTTGCCCGCAACCTGAACGCCGCTTCGTCGGACGCCAAGGTGAATGCTGCCCTCGTCTTCGCCCGCAATGTCACCCTCACCCGTGGCCGCGTGAGCGACGCCGAGCTTGCCGCTGTACGCAATGCCGGTTACAGCGATGGCGAAATCCTCGAGATCATCGCCGTTGTCGCGATCAACACCTTCACCAACTATGTGAACCATATCGCCGCGACCGAAGTGGACTTCCCGCTGGTGACGACCGAGGCCGCCAGCAAGGCTGCCTGATCGGCCTCCGCCCGATGCCCCGCCTTTGTGTCTCCTTCAAAGGCAAAAGCGCGCCCGACCCCTTCCCCCGGGGCCGGGCGCATCCTTTTTGGGGCCTGCCGCAAAACTGTCATGAAAGGACTGGACGCCTCTGATCTTCCCCTATAAGAATGCAAATCATTCTTAATATCTCATAAGGGCGCCCAATCCCCAAGGGTGCCACCCGGAGGAAAGGTCTGGTCATGTCTTCTCATATTATCCCCCATCAATCCCGCCGCGCGCTGATCCTGTCGCTGATGGCATCATCGGTACTCGTCGCAGCGCCTGCCGAGGCACAGGATGCTGCCGGCGCCGACGATGCCGGCATCGAGGAAATCATCGTCGAGGGCAGCTATACAACCAACGAACTGCTTGATTCCGCGACCGGCCTTGGCCTTTCGCCGCAGGATACGCCGCAGTCGGTGAGCGTGATGACCTACCAGCGCATCGCCGACCAGAATCTGGATTCGCTCACCGATATCGTCATGAATGCCGTCGGCGTTTCCGCAAAGGAACTGGACAGCACCCGCTTCAGCTTCTCGGCGCGTGGTTTCGCGATCCAGAATTACCAGCTGGACGGCGTGCCGCTGGCATGGAGCCCCGGCGGCGATTCCGGCGAAACCCAGATCGACACCGCCCTCTATGAACGGATCGAGATCGTGCGCGGCGCCACCGGCCTCCTTACCGGCGCTGGCGACCCGTCTGCCTCGATCAACCTTGTGCGCAAATCCGCCAGCGCGCGCGAATTTACCGGATTCGTATCGGTTGATGCCGGCAGCTGGGACACCTATGGCATCCTGGGCGATGTTGCCACGCCGCTGAACGAAGCCGGCAGCATCCGCGCCCGCGTCGTTGCGCGCTATCAGGATGGTGACTCGTTCCGCGAGCGGGGCAGCGACAAGAAAACCGTAGTGTATGGCACCATCGAGGCTGACCTTGCCGACAACCTGCTGCTGCGCGCCGGCGCCAGCTATCAGGACAACGACCCGCTTGGCTCTACCTGGGGCGGCCTTTCCACCTGGTATGCCGATGGCAGCCGCACCAACTGGGACCGCAAGAAATCCATCGCCCCCGACTGGTCCTTCTGGGCGTCGGAAAGAAGCAACTATTTCGCAGCGCTTGACTATGATTTCGCCCCGGACTGGAGCCTGAGGGTCAATTTCAACCGCAATGAAACCTCGGCCGATCTGAAGCTTCTGTATCTGTATGGTGTGCCGGACCGCGAAACGGGTGTCGGCCTTGGCGCTTCGCCCTACCGCGCCGATACGGAAAGCAACCAGGACAGCATCGACTTCCAGCTGCAAGGTGCCTTCAGCCTGTTTGGCCGCAAACATGAACTGGTGTTCGGCGGCCTGCACAGCAAGCAGGCCACCGAAGGCTATACCTACGCCGCCAGCAACGTTTCTGCGATTGGCAACTTCAATGAATGGGATGGTTCCTACGCTGAGCCGACCTGGGGCACTGAAGGCAGCCTCAGCGGCGACTATGATACCAAGCAAACCGGCTTCTATGCCGCGTCCCGCCTGAATGTGAGCGACGAATTCAAGATTGTTCTCGGCGGGCGTCTTTCTAAATGGACGCAGAAGGGCGTTCTTTATGGCTCGCCGCGCGACTATGGCGACAGCGGTGTCTTCATCCCCTATGTGGGCGCACTATATGACCTCACCGAAAATCATACGCTCTATGCCAGCTATACCGAGATTTTCGAGCCCCAGAACGCGCAGGACCGCAACGGCGACTTCCTGCCGCCCCTCGAGGGCAAGAACTATGAAATCGGCCTGAAAAGCACCTTCTTCGACGATAGGCTGCACACCACCGCAACCTTGTTCCTCGTGCAACAGGACAATCTGGCCCAGCCGGACCCCGGCCATCTGATCCCCGGCACCATTTTCGAAGCCTCCCGCGCCGCCATGGGCACCGAAAGCAAGGGCTTCGAGTTTGAAGCCGTGGGTGAACTGGCAGAAGGATGGAATGTCAGCCTCGGCTACACCCAGTTCAAGGCCGAGGATGCGGACGGCGTTGCGGTGAATACCTCGCAGCCGCGCAAGCTCCTGAAGGTCTTCTCCACCTACACCTTCCCCGGTGACTGGGACAAACTGACCATCGGCGGCGGCGTGAACTGGGAAGGCCGCAACTATACGGACACCACAAATCCGGTGACCGGCAATGCCGAGCGGCTGGTGCAGAAATCCTATGTGCTCGCCAACCTGATGGCCCGCTACGACATCTCGGAAGCGCTGTCGTTGCAGGCCAACGTCGAGAACCTGTTCGACAAGACCTATTACAGCCAGATCGGCTTCTACAGCCAGCTGGCTTACGGCGAACCCCGCCGCTTCACGGTCCGGGCGCGCTACTCCTTCTGAGGCGCCTGACACCAGAACAAAAAGCCCCGGCAAGTGCATGCTTGCCGGGGCTTTTCTTTTGGGCCTTTAGCGGTTCAGGCTCCGCGGGTTCGCCAGCTGACCAGCAGGATCAATATCCAGGCGGCGAGGCTCATGTGGCCGAGCCAGCTGATGGCCCCATAAGCCCAGCCCAGCCGAAACGATACCTGCAGCAAGGCGAGCATCAGCAGGCCATACCCGGCCATCTTCAGTGCCCTGCCCCTGCCATCCGCCAAAAACCGCCCCAGAAGGTCGCGTTGGTGACGCGGCATGGCGAGACAAAGGCAAACGAAGCCCGCGAACGAAAGGAGCGTACCAATCAGATGGCTCATGACATGGCCTCGGCTGGCCTGGCGCCACGGGCCCGTCGGGGGCGCTCCTTGGGTTTGTGGACCGCGAGCCTGTAGGCGGTGAAGCCGATAAGTGTCGCAAAGAACAGCATGCTGAGATCGAAGCCCGCGAACACCCAATCACCCTTCGCAAGGCTGGCGACCAGATGACGGCTTGTCGTCATCGCATTCACGAGCGGTACAGCGGCATAAAGGAAGGCGCCAGCCGCCAGCATCTCAACCCACGCCCGCTTCACCGGGCGCGCGATAGCCCATACAAGGCTTGCCCCCCACAGGATGAAAAGACAGTGGATTTCCCATTCGGCACGGGCTTCGAGGTCCAAGGGCAGCAGCCGGTTCGCAATGAAATAGCCCGCGACAGCTGCAGGCAGCCCGGCAACGGCCGCAACGTTCAGTCGCTCCACGAACAGGAAGCCGAAATGCGGCCGATCAGGGTCCGCGAGTTTCTGGCGGCGTTTGACGGTCCAGAGCACAAGGCCGCTGCCGACCATGATCGTGCCACCGACGCCTGACAGGAAATAGAGCCACCGCAGGGCCGGCCCGGCGAACCGGCCGGCATGCAGACCCACCATCACGCTTTCGGTTTCCCGCGCGGTGCCGCGCTCGGGCGGCGTCGACAGAAGCGCGCCCGTCACCCCGTCAAAGACCAGTCGTTCTGCACGTGTGCCAACGGTATCGCCCGGCGAGCGGAACACCATGATACGCGCAGCCGTATCGCCGGGATTGCTGACCTGTACGGTGCCGAGATGCCCGTCCGGCCAATAGGCAAGGGCGTCTTCCACCACCGGGCGCAGCGGCGTGAGCGGTGCAGCGATACCCGTTGCCTCCACAGTATCCTGCGGGAACAACGCCTCGAAATAGGTACCGCTGTCCGTATAGTTGGCCGCAATCGCCCAGGGCATGTAAAGCGTGGCAAGGGTGACGAGGCCGGTGTAGGTGATCATCAGATGGAACGGCAGCGCCATCACCGCCGTCACATTGTGGGCATCAAGCCAGCTGCGCTGCCCCTTTCCGAACCGCAACATGAAGAAGTCCGCGAAAATCTTCTTGTGGGTCACCACGCCGGAGAGAATGGCAATCAGCATGAACATGGCAGCCACACCGACCAGATACCGCGCCCAGATCACCGGCATATAATGAAGATCGAAATGGAACCGATACAGGAAATTGCCGCCCCGTGTATCGCGCAGGTCAACCTCCGCGCCCTGCCCGTCGAGCGTTGCGCTGCGACCGCGTCGCCCGCCCTCTTCACCCGGCGCCGGCCGCCAGAAGACAGTCGTCACCGCCTGCCGTTCGCTCGTCGGCGTGATGAACCAGAAAGGCGAGTTCGGGGCCTTTTCCTGCAAATAGGTGGCAGCACCGATCGCGGACTCGACAGGGTCGGCCTCACCCTCAATTTCCGGCTGCATCCAGCGCGTGATTTCGTCATTGAAAAAGGCGGCGGTACCAGTCAGGAACATGGCAAACAGAAGCCAGCCAAAGAGAAGCCCGGTCCAGGTATGCAGCCAGGCCATGGATTGCCGCAAACCCGCCTTCATAACCGCCCCCCCGCCTGGAGAGAGAGCCAGATGACAACACCGAGCAGAGCCGACCAGCCTGCCATCAGGACATAGACCCGAAGCACGGAGCGGGCCGCAAAAACCCACATGGCAATGAGTGCGAAGATCAGGAAGGAGGACAGCGTTGCCGTCATGCTTGCCTCACTCGGGGCAAGCGGCAAAAGGCGCGCCATCATGCCAGCAATGAGCGAGGTAAGGAGATAATTGCCGCCGGTCGCCGCAATCGTGCGCAGCACCACCTGCCAGATCGCCGACCTTCGCCCGACTGCAGGTTCCCTGCCCGACGCTGCTACCCCTGCCACCCTTGTTTGCTCCGTCCTTTCACACAATCGCGCCGACCATATAGTTACTGATAATCATTTGCAATATATGATCTGCCACACCTCGCAAGGACAAAACAAAAGGGGCACCCTAAGGCACCCCGGTTGATTCTCGGCTTTGCTGCCTGACAGACGGCTTATTCAGCCGCGTCGGCATCCATGTCCATGTCGTCAGGCTGCGAGGGCGCCGTACGGGTCGGCAGGTCGCCGCCTTCGATGGCATGCAGGTAAACGTCGATGAGCGATTCCTGCTCCTGACGGTCGGCCGCATCCATTTTGCGGATGGAAATCACCTTGCGCATGATCTTGGTATCGAAGCCCACGGCCTTGGCCTGTGCATAGACTTCCTTGATATCCTCGGCGATGCCCTTCTTCTCTTCTTCAAGGCGTTCGATGCGCTCGATATAGGAGCGGAGCTGTTCGCCCGCGACGCCGCCTGCTTGTACCATATTGATCTCCCGTCACTTTATGGGTCTTTTGTCCGTTCACCCTGAGGAGCGCGCCAGCGCGTCTCGAAGGGTGTTTTGTGGCGCGGTCTTCGAGACGAGGCTACGCCTCTCCTCAGACCGAACGGTAGCGTTTAGGCTACCACTTGGCGCGCACCATAGCGGGTGCCGGGATGGGCTTCAACGGCCTTCCCGCATCGCCTTGTTTTTAGCCACACTCTCGTCCATCAGGGCGAGCTGTTCGGGGGTGGCGGGCGTCTGGTAGGCAGCCTTGTAGGTGTCGTAGGGCATGCCATAGATGGCCTCGCGGGCCGTATCCTTGTCCATCGTCACACCCATGGCGTTCGCAGCCTCGGCGTACCAGTCGGACAGGCAGTTGCGGCAGAAGCCGGCGTGGCCCATCAGGTCGATATTCTGCACATCGGTGCGGACCGAGAGATGCTCGATCAACCGGCGGAACACGGCGGCTTCGATCGATTTCTGTTCATTCACGGTGGGCGTCATGGAAATACTTTCGGGGTGATGAGATCAGGGCGCGTCATGCACTCGTCCAGCAGGTCGGCAAGGAGCGCAGCCCACTGGTCGATCTCGTGTTCATTGGCCATCAGGTCCTGCCTGATTTCGATGGTTGTCTGCGCAAGGCCGCGGTCGGCGCCGTGGCGCTGCATTGTATAGTAAAGGGCCTTGCCGGAATAAGGTTCATTGTCGCCAACGATAAGCCCGGTTTCGCGCTCGCAAAGCCCGATCATGGCCTGCGCGAGGCGCGGGTCGCGGTTCCACAGGAAGCCGATGGCCCACGGCCGCGGCGCACCGTTCATTGCGGGCGTGAAACTGTGGATACCAACAACCAGCGGATTGATCCCTGCCTTCTGGTGCGCGTCGATCACGCTTTCGCAGGCTGCATGGAAGGGCCGCCAGTAGGCATCGATGCGGGCCGCACGGGCCACATCCGAAAGGCCTTGGTTGGCCGGCACCGGCACCTTGTCGCTGACCTCGGGGATCAGGCCGGCCTGATCCGTATCCCGGTTCACATCGATGACGAGCCGGCTGACTTTCTGGATGACGCCAGCCACCCCCATCATCTCGCACATCCGCCGCGTTACGGCCTCGGCGCCGATGTCCCACGCGATATGATCCTGCATGGCGGCCGCAGGTACGCCCAAATCGCCGATTTCTGCGGGTACTGCGTTTGATGCGTGGTCACATAGAAGCACCAGGGGCGCCTTCGCATCGAAGTTGAGGATTTCCGGGGAGATGGGGGTCAGTTGCATCAGGGCTTGTCCTGCAATTGGTCTTATTGTCACCCCTTAAGCCCCGGTGCTGACGCCAGAATTTCACTGGACCGACGGGGCGTTTGGCGGCAGCATAGCGGCCAAATTAGCCGGCTGATTCGGCAAGTCAACACCCGCCCCTTCTGCCGGCCTTTCCGGAGGCCATATGTCAGCGATCACACCCCTTATCCGCCGCCAGCGCAAGACCCGCATTGTCGCCACGCTCGGCCCGGCATCATCAAGCCTCGAGCGCATCCGTGCCCTGTTCCTTGCAGGCGTCGATGTGTTCCGGCTGAACATGAGCCACGGCGAGCATGAGGACAAGATCAAGCTGATCGACGCGATCCGCACGGTAGAGACCGAGTTTTCACACCCCATCGCCATTCTGGCGGACCTCCAAGGCCCGAAACTCAGGATCGGTTCCTTCGCAGGCGGCAAGGCGATGATCGAGGAAGGATCAAACTTCCGTCTCGACCTCGATACCGACAAGCCGGGCGACGCCACCCGCGTGAGCCTGCCCCACCGCGAGATTTTCGAGGCCATCAAGGTCGGCACCCATATCCTGCTGGATGACGGCAAGGTGCGCCTTGAGGTGAAGGACGTGCTGCCGGATCATGCCAATTGCCGCGTGCTTGTGGGCGGCCAGCTTTCCGACCGCAAGGGCGTGAATGTGCCGAACGCCATCCTGCCGCTCGCTGCCCTCACCGACAAGGACCGCCGCGACCTCGCATTCGCGCTGAAGCATGGCTGCGACTGGATTGCCCTTTCCTTCGTGCAGCGCGCTGATGACGTGGCCGAGGCCAAGAAGCTGGTGGGCCGCAAGGCTGCCGTGATGGCCAAGATCGAAAAGCCCGCTGCTGTCACCTCCCTTGACGACATCCTCGATCTCGCCGACGGCGTGATGGTGGCACGGGGTGACCTTGGCGTTGAAGAACCCGCCGAGAATGTGCCGGGCATCCAGAAGCGCATCGTGAAAGCCGCCCGCCTTGCCGGCAAGCCGGTGGTGGTGGCAACCCAGATGCTCGAATCCATGATCAAGTCGCCAGTACCGACCCGCGCCGAGGTTTCGGACGTGGCAACCGCCGTGGCGGACGGCGCCGACGCCGTGATGCTGTCGGCAGAATCGGCGGTCGGCGATTACGGCGACGAAGCCGTGCGCGTGATGGACCGCGTGGCCCGCAAGGTGGAAGGCGAAGCTGATTACATGAACAGCCCGTCGGACCTTCGGATGAACCCGAATTCAACGAGCGAGGACGCGATCACCGCAGCCGCGCGGCAGGTGGCCCGCACCGTGGGCGCCAAGGCTATTGTGACCTTCACCTCGTCGGGCGCCACCGCGCTCCGTGCTGCTCGCGAACGTCCGAGCGTCCCGATCCTGACCCTGACCCCGAAGATCCAGACCGCGCGCCGGCTGGCCATCGGCTGGGGCCTGCACTGCGTGAAGACGCAGGATGTGGACACGTTCGAAGAAATGATCGGCAAGTCGAAGCGCATGGCGCTGAGGCACGATCTCGCCCAGCCGGGAGACCGGATCGTGGTGACCGCCGGCGTGCCCTTCGGCACCCCCGGCGCCACCAACGTGCTGCATATCGCCTGGGTCGGCCATGACGAGCTGAAGGGCCGCAAGTAATCGCACCCGGCGCTGCATCCATGATCAACCGCAACCTCATCCGCTGTGTCGGCACGTATCACAAGGCCGGCACGGTCTGGATGCGTGCCGTGTTTTCCGAGATCGCAGCAAGGCTCGGGCTCGACTTCGTCAACACGCCCACAAATGCCTTCAACGCCGTCACGCCAAAGCCGGGCACGATCTATTTCCAGTGGGACAGTCGCTTCTCCCCGGCGTTCGACCGGGAAGATGTAAGGGGCTTCCGGATCGTGCGCGACCCTCGCGACATCGTCATCTCGGGCGCGCACTATCACATGAAGGCAACCGAGCCGTGGCTGCAGGTGAAGAAGGATCGCTTCGGCGGCCTCTCCTACCAGGAAATGATCAACAGCCTTGACGGCCTTGACGCGCGCTACCGGTTCGAGATGGAGAATTTCAGCCGCGGCACCATCCGCAGCATGACCGTCTCACGCGGCAACAGGGCTATGCGGGACCTTATCGAGCGGCGTTTCCTGATGGTACGCTACGAGACGCTGATCGAGGACGTTGAGACAACCATGTTCCGCAGCATCTGCGATCATCTCGACCTGCCCTTCGAACTCTGCGCGCCGATCTTTGTGGAAAATTCCCTGTTCGGGCAAAGCGTCCGGAAGGACCATGTGCGCTCGGGCAAGAAGGAACAATGGACGGACGCCTTCAGCCGCGCATTCGCCCGCGAGTTTGCAGCGACGCACCAGCGGGCGCTTGAAAAGCTCGGCTATGAAGAAAACAGGGACTGGATAGAACGCTGCGCCGAGAGGGCCTGACGCGTCTAGATGAGCCCTGCTGCCCCAAGGGCAGCTTCCAGCCCCTCAGGCCCCGTGAAGACATGCCCCCGGAAGCCGAGCGCTTCGGCTGCCTTCACATTTTCGTCCCGGTCATCGATGAAAAGCGTTTCGGCAGGGTTCAGGCCATAGCGGATGGCGAGCCGTTCAAAGATCGCCGGATCAGGCTTCACGAGGCGTTCCTCGCCCGAGACGACCACACCATCGAAGAGCTTCACGAAGGCATAATCGCGGGCGAACGGCACCCATTTCTCGGCCGAGAAATTGGTGAGGCCGTAAAGCGGCACGCCGTTCGTCTTCAGGCGTTCCATCAGGGCCACTGTGCCACCGATCACCGGCCCGATTGTCTCGTCCCAGCGTTCATCAAAAGCGCGAATGAGGTCAGCATATTCGGGATGCTCCGCTGACAGCAGACGCACGCCTTCAGCGAAGGGGCGGCCCTTGTCGTGGTGCGTGTGCCATTCCAGCGTGACGATATCGGTAAGGAACCGGTCAAGCTCCGCCGCATCGGGAATCAGTTTGGAATACAGGAGACGCGGATCCCAGCGGACCAGCACATTGCCGATATCGAAAACAACAGCGGTGATTCGCACGCCTCAAGCCCCCTCAAATGACGACGCCGCGCGACTCGGGTGAGACGCACGGCGCGAAAACCTGCCAGCAAAAAGCTGGCGGCCTCGGCTCAGCCCTGACGGGCTTTGAAGCGACGCTGGGTCTTGTTGATAACGTAGATGCGGCCTTTACGGCGGATCACGCGGTTGTCGCGGTGACGGCCTTTCAGCGACTTCAGGCTGTTACGGATCTTCATAATGTATCTCTCTAACTCTGCAGTTGACAGAACCTTCTGAACCACCGCCGCTTTCGGCCGCTATCCGGAAGGCAGGACCTGCATTGCTGCCGATCCTCGAATCCATTGGCGGCGGACCATATAGGCGAGCCCCGGTACTGTCAAGGGTCGGAACCGGTGAAAAATGACTGCTGGCACACGGGCTTCATCCCGCTGCCGGCACCCGGACAAAATGGAGGCGTCCCCCATGCCCGGCAGGACGCCCCAATTCCCCCGTTCAGATAGCGGGGGTGTCCGCTCACGCCTTAGCGTCAGTAACCCTGATAGTACCAGAGTGGCCCTAACGAGTCACGGCCTTTCGCCCGGAATTCTGCGCCTTTCGGCGATTGACGGCAGCGGCGCGGCAGGGTAGCAAAGCGCAACGGACAGAAGAAAAGGAACGGTCCATGATCATCACGAGCGCCTTCGATAGCGGCAATATCGAGGTCATTCAGGCAGATAGCCCCTCGAACATCCGTCTTGCGATCCGCAAAGACCATATGTCCGATTTCCAGCAATGGTTCCATTTCCGCCTGTCCGGCGTTGCCGAAACGCCGTGCAAACTGGTGATCGAAAATGCGGGTGATTCCGCCTATCCTGAAGGTTGGCCCGACTATCAGGCGCGCGCGTCCTACGACCGCGAAACCTGGTTCCAGATTCCGACAAGCTATGCAAACGGCAAACTGACCTTCGAGATCGAACCCGATCAGGACAGCGTCTGGTTCGCCTATTTCGCCCCCTATTCGATGGAACGCCACGCTGACCTCATCGCCGAGGCCGCCCAGTCGCCGCTCGTGAAGACGCATGTTCTGGGCCATACGCTGGACGGTCAGGCGATGGACCTGATCGAGCTCGGCCACGGGCCCGAGGGCCGGAAGAAGGTGTGGCTGATCGCCCGCCAGCACCCCGGCGAGACAATGGCTGAATGGTGGATGGAAGGGGCGCTTGATGTGCTTCTCGATCCCGACAATCCGGTTGCCGCAAAGCTCCTGCAGAAAGCGCATTTCTATATCGTGCCGAACATGTGCCCGGATGGATCGAAGCGCGGCCACCTGCGCACCAACGCAGCAGGCGTGAACCTCAACCGTGCCTGGGCGGAGCCCGACATGGAAACGAGCCCCGAGGTTTATCTGGTGCGCCAGAAGATGCTGGAGACGGGCGTGGATATCCATATGGACGTTCACGGCGACGAGGCCCTGCCGGTGAACTTCCTGGCGGGTTATGAGACGATCCCGAACCTTGATCCCGCGCACTATCAGAAGTTCCTCGATTTCGAGGAAAGCCTTTGCCGCATCTCCCCCGATTTCCAGCGCGAGCGCGGCTACGGCAAAGGGGAGGCCAATTCGAGCGACCTGAAGAAATGCACCGACTGGACGGCGCACCAGTTCAAGGCGCTCGCCATGACGCTTGAAATGCCCTTCAAGGACAACGACCTGCTGCCGAACCCCGACGAGGGCTGGAGCCCGACCCGCGCCATCGCGCTTGGCCGGTCCTGCATGTCAGCGGTTCTCGAGGCCGTGGAACGGGGCTGATCAGCCCCGCTCACCCGCCAGCCTGAACACGCCCAGCGCCAGAAACGCGCCCACAAGCTGGGCGGCGATGAAGGGGATCACGCCGCCTTCAGCGATGCCTGAGAAGGTGTCGGTGAAGCTGCGGGCGATCGTGACGGCAGGGTTCGCGAAGCTTGTGGATGCGGTGAACCAGTAGCCGGCGGTGATATAAAGCCCGACGGCATAGGGCACGGCTTCCACTTTCGAACGCGCGACCCAGAGGATGGTGGACAGAAGCCCGAAGGTCGCCACCGCCTCGCTCAGCCACTGGGCGGGGCCGTAGCGCACATGCTGGCTAGCCTGCAGCAGGGGCAGCTCAAACATGGCATGCGCCAGCACCACACCCGCGACGGCAGCGATCACCTGCACGAACAGGTAACCCGCCATCTCCGCCCGGCCGATTTCGCCCCGCGCCCGCATCACCAGCGTGACCGCCGGGTTGAAATGTGCGCCCGACACCGGCCCGAACATCAGGATCAGCACCACAAGGATGGCGCCCGTGGCAATCGTGTTGCCAAGGAGGGCAATCGCGTCGTTTCCGTCCGCCATGCGCTCCCCCATGATGCCGGAGCCGACAACGGTGGCGAGGAGCAAGGCGGTGCCGACGGCCTCCGCCGTCAGTTTGCGGGCAAGCGTCATCGGGTCAGCCCTCCACCGGTGCAAGCTTCACCAGAAGGTCGCGGCGTTCGGTGGCACTCATGCCTTCAAGCGGGTGCGACAGCAGCTCTGCCACACGGCCCGAGAAATCTTTGTAAAGCGCATCGAAGGCCGCCGCCTTTTCGGCCGGGTCCGGGATATGGGCGGGATCCGGATATCCCCAGTGCGCCCGCACGGGGGCGCCGGGCCACACCGGGCAGGCTTCACCCGCTGCCGACGAGCAAACGGTGATCACCATATCCATTTGGGGGGCACCCGCGCCCGCGAACTCGTCCCAGCTTTTGGACCGAAAAGCGGAGGTATCGATCCCCGCTTCCATGAGGCGCGCGATGGCCGCCGGGTTCGGCCTGCCGGTCGGCTGGCTGCCGGCGCTATAGGCCCGGATGCGGCCCTGCCCCAGATGGTTGAAAACCGCTTCGCCCACGATCGAGCGGGCGGAATTCCCGGTGCACAGCACAAGGACATTGAGCATCTTTTCGGTCACGATGGTTCCCTCACGGACAATGGCAGGCAAGCGTATCGATAACGGGCTGGCAGAGCTCCGGCTTGCCGCCGCAGCATTCCTCCATCAGGAAGCCCAAGAGCCCCCTCACCCCGTCAAAATCGGCAAAATAGCGGATCGCCCGGCCTTCCCGCTCGTTGCGGATCAGCCCGGCGCGCAACAGGATATTCAGGTTGGTGGACATGGTGTTCTGGCGCACGCCCAGCCTGTCGGCTACCTCGCCCGCCAGCATGCCTGTGCCCCCCGCCTGCACCAGCAAGCGGAAGACCTCCAGCCGGGTTTCCTGGCTGAGGGCGGCGAAAGCGGAAAGGCTCTGATTAATATCCATATATCAAGATATATAGATATTAATGACAAAGGCAAGCGCCTTCCGGGGCAAGGCTGCGGCGTATCACTTGGTGAGGCGGAGATCAGCCTTCGCCGGCAAGACCCGCAGACGGCGCAGCATTGTCGTTGGTGCCGTGGGCGCCTTCGACATAGAGCTTGCGGGCGATATTGAGGAACCGCGGCGCCATCGCCTTCGAAACGCCGATCCGCTTCATCAGGTCCACAAAATCCTGCGCCTTCTTCAGGTTCAGGGCCTCGCGTACCTGGATGATCGGCAGGCCGGCCTCCAGCGCGAAGGAACTTTCAAGGAAGGACGCACTGCCACGCTCGGCCATTTCGGCGACCAGAAGGTGGGTCAGGCGCTTTTGCTTGCGCATGTCGTTGACGAGCGCATGCACCTGCTGCGGGGCGGCGTTCGCGATCTGCTGCCACAGGGCCTCGATACGGCTGCCGCCGGCGATCTTCTCGGCGAGCGTGCCATCAACGGCATAATGCTGCATCAGCGTATCACGGCAGTGATCCGAAACCTTGTCGATGATCTGCTCGACCACAACGAGCGGCAGGTCGGCGCGTGCCGAAAGCTGGTCCATCAGGCGGCGATCGTCGCCAAAGCGGCCAACCACAGCATCGCAGGCTTCCTGGCTGAGGCCGACGCTGTCGTTGCGCACCAGCGTGGTCACACCCGGCGCCTCGGAATGCTCGGCCAGTGCCTTGACGGCAAGGCCGCCAAGATCGGGCCGACGGGCAATCGTCACACGGGCATGCTCGGCCAGCGACGGAATGAGTGCGGCGAGCGTTTCATCGTTGAAAGCATGGGTCGAGGAAAGGAAAGGCGAAGCCACATCTTCCACATCGCGGGCAATTTTTTCAGCAAGATCAGACGGCAGAACATCGCAGTGACGCAGTTCGAACGCCAGCACTTCACGCACCTGCGTGGAAAGATCGCGGGCCAGAAGGCGTGCCACATCCTCAACGGCAATGCGGTCATCATCGGACTGCGAACCATTGAGGAATTTGGCCACACGCTTGGCCAGCATCATTTTTTCAAGCTTGACGGAATCGATAAGCATCATCCTGCACCGTTCTAAAGTTCGCCAATTTTTGCCTGAAATAGCGCTTTGCGCTGTTCTATTTCGGGACACATAGTGGCACAGGGAAATTAATATTTCGCGTACAGGTCGATAAAAAACGAAGAAAAAACCGGCGACCAGTTGTGGCCGCCGGCAAGTGGGCGAACCCAGCTACGGAAACGTCATTCGTAGCGGAGTGCGTGGATAGGCTTTGCGCTGGCCACACGGATGGCGCGTCCGGCCACCGTGCCCCAGGCGATGATGAGCGCGACGAGACCGGCCACCACGGCAGCCACGAAGATGTAGCCATGCCCCAGCCGGTATTCGAAGCCCTGCAGCCAGTCGACCATCAGATACCAGGCAACGGGCCAGGCGATCAGGTTTGCAACCACAACGGGCTTCGAAAGCTGCCAGACAAGCAGCCGGACGATATCCCGCGTGCGAGCGCCCATCACTTTGCGGATGCCGATCTCCTTGGTGCGGCGTTCGGCGGTGAAATGAGCAAGGCCATAAAGCCCGAGGCAAGCCACAAGGATCGCGAGGCCCGAGAAGGCGGCGAAGAGCGTGCCCTGTGCCACGTCGTCGGCATACTGTGCGGCGATCATGTCATTCAGGAAGCTCATCCCCATCGGCACGTTCGGAGCAAGCCGCCGCCACGCGCCACCGATGGCCGTGACAAGCGCCGGCAGATCGCTGGTACGGTAGGTAACGGTCGCCACGTCCATATTGGTCGGCTGAACGAAATAGACGCTCGGCTGCTTGCCGAACCGGATGGAGCGGAAATGCACGTCCGGCACAACACCAACGATGGTGAGGTCATAGGGACCGGCGCGATAGATACCTGCCCGCAGGACACGACCCACAGCATCAGCTGCATTGCTGAAACCGAGATTGCGGGCGGCCATTTCGTTGATGACCACGGACGCCGAGCGGCGGATGCTATTGTCCTCAAGCGGTGCCTCGATCACCTCATTCCCGCGGGAGCGATCAAAGGTGCGGCCAGCAACCGGATCGATGCCATAGGCTTCGAAGAAGCCGAAATCGACCGAGAAATAGTTGATGATCCGCTGCTCGGTATTGGCCGAAGCATCACCTGCCGATGAAAGAAGCTGGAAGCCCGTGTTGTTCTCGTTGTCGTCGGTCGGCACTTCTGACGAGAAGACGACACTCTCAACACCGGGGATAGTTGCCAGTTCGCGGCCAATCGATTCCCGCTGTTCAGCAATCGGCGCTGCCCGGAAGTTGCGCATCACGATCTTGCCTTCGGTTTCAAAGCCGAGATCCATCTTCTGCGCATACATCGACTGGCCGTAAACAACTGCTGTGCAGATAGCGAGGCCGATCGAGACCGCAAACTGGATGACAACAAGCAGCGACCGCAGGCGGCCCGAGCCTTCCGCGTCCGACGATTTGTTGGCTTTCAGGATACGGGCCGGGGCAAAGCGCGACAGGACGAGGGCCGGATAGCTGCCCGCGATCACGCCCACAAATACCGCCACACTCACAGCGAGGGCCAAGAGGCCAGTGTTCGAGGTGATCGTCATTTCAAGCGAACGGCCAAGCACATCATTATAGGCCGGCAGGACCATCTCGACGCCCATCAGGCCGAGCATAAGGGCGAGGAGCGACAGCATCACTGCCTCCCCCAGGAACTGCAGGGCCACCTGTGTGCGCGAGGCGCCCAGCACCTTCCTGAGCGCCACTTCACGTGCCCGCTGGGTTGCCCGTGCGGTCGACAGGTTCATGAAGTTGATGCAGGCGATGGCAAGGATCAGGATCGCCACGGCCGAGAAGGTATAGACGAAGCGGATATCGCCCATCGGCCGCATGTCGCCAAAGTTGCCAGCATCCGGCCGGGCATAAAGGTGCAGGTCCGGCACCGCCATCACATTGGGGCGCAGGAAATCGCTCGGCTGGCCGGTCATCCCCGCATCCGCCCCCATCTTCAGGAACGGGCTTTCGCGGTTCAGCCATTCATAGACACGGGTCTTGAAGCCCTCGACGGTCGCGCCTTCCTTCAGCTTGAAATAGGTGAGGGTGTTCACGCTCGTCCATGTTTTCAGGATATTCGGGGCGAAGTCGAAAATGGAGGGCTCAAGATAGACCAGCATATCGATGTCGAGGTGGCTGTTTCTCGGGATGTCTTTCAGCACCCCGGCAACCCTCACCTCCATCTGGCGTTCCTCCGCGCAGCAAACCGTGAGCGTTTCACCGATCACATCGGTGCGGCCGAAATATTTGAGCGCCATCTCCTCACTGATCAGCAGATCAAGCGGCTTGGCGAAGGAGCTCTGGGCATCGCCCGCTACAAAAGGCAGCTTGAAGATATCGAAGAAGGTGCCATCAGCGAACGTGATCTGCTCATCAAAGACCTTGTCGTCCTTGATCACGGTCTGGCCGACGCGCACAAGGCGCACCGCCGTTTCAACGTCTGCCGCAGCATAGGCCGAAAGGGCATCCATCCAGAAGCCGGGTGCCGAAACCGTACGGAACGCCGGCCGGTCGGGCGACAGGAAGGCGCTGTGCAGCCGCACGATACGGTCGCCTTCCGGCAGCCAGTCATCGTAGGAAAGCTCGTCTTCCACAAAGAGGAAGATCAGCATGCAGCTCATCAGGCCAATCGCGAGGCCGAAGATATTGATGAAGGAAAACAGCCTGTTCTTGAACACATGCCGCCAGGCGGTCAGGAAATAGTTGCGAAACATCGTTTCTTCTCCTCGCTTCTCTGGTCAGTCTTATTCGTAACGCAGTGCGTTGATCGGCTTGGCGCGGGCCACCAGATATGCCCGCCCGGCAACCGTCGCCCAGGCAATCAGGAACGCAGCCAGCCCCGCCGCCATGCAGGCGGGCAGCATCAGCCAGCTGTCGATCCGGTTCGGATATTGCTCCAGCCACGCCGACATGGTGAAGAAAGCCACCGGCCATGCGATAAGATTGGCAACAATCACGGGCCGCGAGAATTGCCACACCATCATCATCACGATGTCACGCACCCGCGCACCCAGCACCTTGCGGATACCGATCTCCTTGGTGCGCCGCTCGGCCGAAACCGCGGCAAGGCCATAAAGCCCCATGCTGGCGATCAGCACGGCAAGGCCGGAGAAGAAGGTCAGGATTCTGGACATCTGCACTTCTTCCTCGAACTCTTCCGCCACCGCGTCATCGACAAAGGTGAAGACGAACGGGGTGAAGGGCGCGAGCTCCATCCAGACCTTGCGGACAGCTTCCACAACCTCGCTGGGTGATCCGCCGAAACGGACGGTGAGATTGTAGCCCCTGTCCCGTGTGAAATAGTAGACTTCCGCACGCTGCGGATCATTGATGTCCTGCAGGCGGGCATTCTTCGCCACCCCGATCACCCTCAGCGGACGCGTGCCATTATAGACAAGTGCACCGATGGCTGCTTCCGGCGACGAGAAGCCCATCTGTTCAGCTGCGAAAGCATTCAGCATGACCCGGTTTTCGACCGGATTTTCGTCGTCATCATTGTCCTGAAACTCGTCAGCTTCATTCGCGCCCGAGAAATTTCGCCCCGCCGCAATCTCGACCTTGTAAGTATCGAAGAAGGCGTCATCTATCCAGATCTCGCCCATGTTGATCTGTTCGTCCCTGACCGGGGTCGGGCCGAAATTGCCGCCGCTGTTGTTGCCATCCGATGGCGTTTCCGACGACATGCTCGCCCCGCGCGCCATCGGAAGGTTCCGCGCCTTGTCCCGTAGGGTCGCCCGCTTGTCCTTCATGTCGCCGCGATCAACGCCCTGCACAACCAAAAGGTTGTTGCGGTCATAGCCTGGGTCCATGTTGGTCACGAACCAGGTCTGGCCATAGATGATGATCGTGGACACGATCAGGATCACCGACACCGCGAACTGGAATGTCACCAGCACCTGGCGAAGGATGATGGTCCCCCGGCTTTCCGACGACTTGTTGGCCATCAGAATTCGGCCCGGGCGGCTGCCGCTGATTGCGAAAGCCGGATAGAAACCGGCGAGACCGCCGACCAGCAGCACGATCACAACGAGCGACGCCCAGAAGACGCCATCGTCATAGGAAAGCTTCAGCGGCGCATCCAGAAACTCCGCAAAGCTCGGCAGGCTGAATTCCAGCAGAACGACTGCCAGCATTGCCGCGATCAATGTGATCAGGACCGATTCCGTGAGGAACTGGACGATCAGTTGCGGACGTCCGGCGCCCAGCACCTTGCGCAGTGCCACTTCACGCGTCCGGCGGATCGCCTGCGCGGTCGCCAGATTGACAAAGTTGATGGCACCGACGAGCACAAGGACAATCGCAATGGCAATCAGTATCTGCATCTTGGCCATCACCGACATCTCGTCGAGGACAACAAAGTCTGCGTGATAATCCGAGAATTTCATGCCATCCATGGCAAGGTATGCCGACCCGTTGGAAGACCGGCTTTCGACAAATTTGTCGAGAAGTGCCGGCATGCCAGCCTGAATGGTCGACCATGAAGCACCGGGCTTCAGAAGCACATATTGCTCGACGCTCGTGGATCCCCAGTTCCGAAGCAGCCAATGCGGCTCGGAGAAGGCTTCCTCGTCCATCAGGGCGACAGCGGGAATGTTCAGCTCGCTGTTTCTCGGCAAGTCCTCATAGACAGCGACGATGCGATAGTCGCGGTCCAGATTATAGATTTTCAGATTCAGCACGCGGCCCAAGGGGTCGGCGTCACCGAAATGGTTTTCAGCAAAGGTACGGCTGATGGCGAGGCTGGATTTATCGGCAAAGGCAGCGCCTATGTCGCCTTTCAGGACCTTGAACTGGAAGATTTTCAGAAGATCGGGATCGGCCCATTGCACGAATTCGTCGCTGACCTTGTCACCGTCACGAACTGTCGGCTCCAGCGCGCGGAGGCGCGTGGCGGCCTCGATCTCTTCCGGGAAGGTGCTCAGCATCGCTGACTGCAGTTGGCCGCTGAGCCGGCGCAGCCGTGCCTTCGGCTCGGGGCCTGTCAGGAAGCTTGTGTCCATCCGGTACAGCTGGTCTGCATTCGCCCAGTTCTTGTCGTAGGAAAGTTCGAACCGGACAAACAAGAGGATCAGGAACGCCGCCATCAGGCCAACGGCCAGGCCGCCGATATTGATGACGCTATAAAGCCGTTCCTTGGCAATGTTCCGAAGGGCGCTACGAAGATAGTTGGCAATCATGATAGCGTCCCTTTCACTCGTACCGGAGGGCGTTGATGGGGTTGGCGCGGGCAACCATGAAGGCGCGCCCGGCAACGGTGATCCAGCCGATCAGCAGCGCCGCCAGTGCAGCCATCACGAACGGCAACGGGCTGAGCGCCACCCGGTAGGCGAAGCCGTCAAGCCAGCCCGACAGGAAATAGAAAGCCACAGGCCAGGCAATCAGGTTGGCAATCAGGATCGGCTTCGAGAATTGCCACAGGAACAGCGTGACGATGTCCATGAGGCTCGCCCCCAGTACCTTGCGGATGCCGATTTCCCGCGTGCGGCGTTCGGCGGTGAAGGACGCAAGGCCGTAAAGCCCCATGGCCGAGATCGTTACCGCCAGCAGCGTGAAGATGGTGAGCATGTCACCGAGCCGGTTATCGGTCTGGTATTGAAGCTCGACCAGTTCCGCCATCGAACGATAATCGAGGATGTTCCCCGGGTAGGTTTCCCGCCAAGCATCCCGAATGGCCTCGAGGGCCGCATCGCGGTTCGTACCATCAATGCGCACCGACATGTCGGACTGGCGCTGCTCGTCCACATAATAGATGCCGGGGCGGATCACATCGCGGGCGCTGTCGAAATGGAAATCATCCACGACACCGACGATGGTTGCATCGATCAGCAGGTCGCTTGTCAGATGCACCGTCGCCTGCCGGCCGATGGCTGCGTCCGGCCCTGTGAAGCCCAGCAGCTTGGCAGCTGACGCATTGATCACGATGTTACCCGTCTGCTTGTAGGTGGCCTCGTCAGCACGAGCCCGCATGACATCGGCCTCTGCCGGGGACAGATAGCGGCCGGCCAAAAGGTCAATCTCGTAAGCCTTGAAGAAATCCGGGCCGATCGTCAGGCCATCAAGCGTGACGAGATCACCCCCCGTCACGGGGCGCATCTGCAGCCGGTCCTCGCTGCCTTCGGTCGGCACGTCCGACGAACGACCGACGGCTTTGATATGGGGGCTGGCGAGCAGGCGGTTTTTGAGTGTCTCGGACTGCTCGTTATTGGTACCCGCGACAACGATCAGATTGTCCGGATTGAAGCCGAGATCAAGCGCCTGCATATATTGCGTCTGCTTGTTCACGAAGAAGGCGATGATCATCAGTGCCGCCGAAATGGAGAACTGCGCAACCACCAGAAGCTGGCGCAAGCGGCCGGTGCCATTGTCGGCGCTGGTGCTGCTATAAAGCACATCGTGCGGGCGCAGCATGGCGAAATAGGCCGCCTGGAAACTGCCGGCACTGATCCCGACACCAAGGCCGAGCACCAGAAGCAGCAGAAGTACCGCTGGCTCCCGCACCAGATCAAGCTCCACGACCGACGACAGGAAGGCGTTATAGTGCGGCAGCGCCACTTCAACGAGCGCGAGTGCGATCGTCAGGGCCACGAATGCCAGAAGGATTGATTCCCCGAGGAACTGCTGCACGATCTGCCGGCGCGCAGCACCGAGCACCTTACGCATCGCCACTTCGCGCGCCCGGTGCGCCGTCCGCGCCATCGACAGGTTGAGGAAATTGACAACCGCGATGATGAGGATAAGAAGCGCCACACCAAGGAAGCCGTAAAGCACGTCAATATCACCGGCAGCATTGGCGCCTTCCAGATGCACCTTGCCAAGCGGGACAAGGTTTGTTTTCACCGACCATCTGGTGCCGGTCTCCATGCCATCGCCGCTCGCATGCATATGGCGCTCCACAAGGGCGGGCAAATCGTTGCGGATCAAGTCCACATCAGTGCCCGGCGCGACGCGCATGAAAGTGCTGCGATAAGCAAATCGCCAGTCCTCGCTGAACCAGCGGGCGGCAAGGAAATAGTCGCGGACGAAGGGGACGATAAAATCTGACTGAACCGTGGTATCGACCACCGGATCCTCGATCACACCGCTGACCTTGAAATCGACAAACTGACCGGCAAGGCGGATCGGCAGCACCTTGCCGAGGGCCGGTGCGTCGCCGAAGTATTTCTGCGCGGTGCGGTGGCTGAGAACGATGCTGCGCGGGTCGTCAAAGGCCGTCGCCACATCGCCTTCAAGGAACCGGAACTGGAAGAAGGAGAGGAAATTCTCGTCCGCCGCCACAACTTGCTGGGCGTAGAGATCATCATGATACTGGATCGTCACATCGGCCGAAATATAGCGGGTGATATCCTCGACCTCGGGATAGGTATCCAACATCAGGTCCTTCAGGGGATCGACCGCATTCGGGGTGCGCCGGTCGGGGTGGCCCGCCAGCACATAGGTGTTTTCGATGCGATACAGGTCATCGGCGCGCGCCCAATGATCGTCCCACGAGAATTCATCGCGCACGAACAGCACGATCAGGATGAAGGCCGCAAGCCCGATGGCGAGCCCGGCGATATTGATCACCGAGAAAAGCTTGTTCCGCATCAGATTGCGCAGCGCGGTCTTTATATAATTCTGAAGCATGATGCCTCCACTCCCTGCTGTCGTTTGATCGGGGCCGGATGCATTGCCCGGCCCCGTTTGCTCTGGTTATTCGTAGCGCAGCGCCTTGATCGGGTTGGAGCGGGCAACCTGGGCCGCGTTACCGCCAACTGTTGCCCACGCGATGCCAAGCGCGATCAGGCCGGCGATCAGGCAAAGCGGCCCCAGCACCCAGGCTTCCATCCGGTAGGGGAAGTTTTCGAGCCACGAAAGCATGCCCCAGACCGCGATCGGCCAGGCGATCAGGTTGGCGATGATGACGGGCTTCGAGAACTGCCACAGCAGCAGGCGGACAATATCGGTCACGGTCGCCCCCATCACCTTGCGGATGCCGATTTCCTTGGTGCGGCGTTCAGCGGTGAAGGCGGCAAGACCATAGAGACCGAGGCAGGCGACGAACACGGCGAGCCCGGCAAACAGCGCCAGCATGGTGGCCGTTGCCTCTTCCTGATCGAATTCCTCAGCCAGCGCCTCATCCACGAATTCGTAGGAGAAAGGCACCTCGGTGACGATGGACGACCAGATGCGCTCGACGCTTGCGACCAGTGCTTTCGGATCACCCGAGAAGCGAACAGTCAGGTTGCCGTAGTTATCGGAGTCGAGCAGATACATCTCCGGCCGCTTCAAGGTCTTCAGCGACTGGAAATTGATATCCGCCACAACACCCACGATGGTCAGGTAGTTTTTGACACCGTTGCCGCGACCGATCACGAAGACCTTGCCAAGGGCTTCCTCGGGCGTACCGAAACCAAGGCGGGTCAACACGCTTTCGTTGACGATGATGTTGCTGTTGACGATGTCGCCTTCCTTCAGCCCTTCAACGCTCGGCTTGGTGTCGCCCGCATACTGGCGATCATAATCACGGCCAGCGATCATCGGGATCTGGTAGGTCTTGAAGAAGTCATGATCCACATCCTGCACACCGATAAGGATGGTGCCGGTGTTTTCCTGACCCGGAATTTCGACAGACGTGTTGTTTTCGTCCGAGCTGCCCGGCGTATCGCCCGAGAAGGCTGCCGATACAACACCCGGCAGGCGCACGATTTCAGCCTTGATGGCGTCGCGCCGCTCTTCCACACCTTTCCGGTCGGTCCGGTGCAGGACAAACATGTTTTCCTTGGTGTAGCCAGGGTCCATGGTCGTGGCGTACTTCAGCTGGCCGTACACGCCGGAGGTGCCCACGATCAGCGCGATCGAAACCGCAAACTGGAAGATCACAAGACCGCTGCGCAGGGCTGCCGAACCCGACGATTCCGCCGACTTGTTGGCTTTCAGGACCCAGGCAGGACGGAAGCCCGACAGGATGACCGCCGGATAGACGCCGCCCACGATGCCGACCGTGGCCACAAGGCCTGCAAGAATCGCAAGCGTCATGCCGTCGGTATAATCGAAGCTGAGGTCACGACCGATGAAATCGCTGTAGAAGGGCAGTGCCGCTTCAACAATCATGACACCGGCGATCAGACCAATCAGGGCGATCAGCACCGATTCCCCGATGAACTGGACGATCAGCTGGCCGCGGCCCGCGCCCAGCACTTTCCGGAGCGCCACTTCACGCGCACGTTGGGTCGATTTGGCGGTCGCCAGGTTCATGAAGTTGATGCAGGCGATCACAAGGATCAGGCCGGCGATCGAAGCAAAGATGATGACGGTGGTGATATTGCCCGTGGGCTTCATCTCGCCAAGGCCCGCCGGATGCAGCTGGGCGTCCACAAGCTTGGTGGTGCCGAATTGCACAAAGGCCGACGCGCCCTTGCCATCTGAAATCTGGGACGGGATCTCGATGCTGTCGTCAGCGAAGGCGTTGAAACGGCTGCTGACCGTATCAATCGCCACACCCGGCTTCAGCGTGAAGAGGACCGTGTTGTTCACCGAGAACCAGCTGTCAAACAGGAACGGCTGGGTGTGCCAGTCATTCTCGTCGATCATAGCCAGCATTTCGACGGCGAGCACCGTATTGTGCGGCAGGTCCTTGAAGACGGCAGCAACGCGGTAGTCGCGCTTCAGGTCATAGTTGGTGATGGTCATCACCTGCCCGACCGCCGGCTTGTCGCCGAAATATTTGTGGGCCATTTTCTCAGAGAGCGCGATCGCGCTGTTGTCGGTCAGGGCCGTTTTCATGTCCCCTGAAACAACATCGAAATCGAGGATGCTCCCTACATTCGTGTCGGCGAAAATCATTTCGTCGGTATAAAGCGCGTTGCCGATCTGGACGACCGGGTTCAGCGACTGAAGCCGGGCGACCTGATCGATCTCCTCGGCGTAAAAACGCTCCAGCGCGCCTTTCGACGGTCCGGGCGACACCACGGTCACGAAAGGCTCGCGTCCCGGAATGGCGAAGGTGGTGTTCAGGCGGTAAAGGCGGTCGGCCTTTGTCCAGAACTGGTCGTAGGAAAGCTCATCGCGCACGAAAAGCGTGATGAGGATACAGGCCGCAAGGCCGATGGCCAGACCGACGATATTGATGGCGCTATAGAGCTTGTTTTTCACAAGGTTCCGGAGCGCGACGCTGACATAATTGCTGAACATGGGATGCCTCCCCGCTGTCGTGTTCGTTTTTGTTTGTTATTTGTCAGTCGGCTGCGCGCCTTATGCGGCGCGCAGGTTTTCCGTTACCACCTGGCCATCGAACAGGTTGATGGTGCGGCGGGCATAGTCGGCATGGGCCGGGCTGTGGGTCACCATCACGATGGTGGTGCCTTCTTCATTCAGGCCCTGCAGCATTTCCATGACCTCCTGGCCGTGGGCGCTGTCGAGGTTACCGGTCGGCTCATCCGCGAGGATCATCGACTGGTTGCCGACAACCGCACGGGCAACGGCCACACGCTGCTGCTGACCGCCCGAAAGCTGGCTCGGCATATGCTTGGCGCGGTGGGCGATGCCAACCTTGTCCATCACGGCGGCCACACGGTCACGGCGTTCGCTGGCAGCGATATCGTGGTAGAGAAGTGCGAGCTCGATATTCTCGGCGACCGTCAGTTCATCGATCAGGTTGAACGACTGGAAGATGAAGCCGATGTGGCGCTTGCGGATGTTCGCCAGCTTGGCTTCCGAGTAGCGGGCCACGTCCTCGCCGAGGAAGACATATTCACCTTCCGACGGGTTATCGAGCATGCCGACGATGTTGAGAAGCGTCGACTTGCCGCAACCCGACGGCCCCATGATGGCGACGAATTCGCCAGAGTTGATTTCGATATTCACATTGTTGAGGGCGATGGTCTCGACCTCGTCGGTGCGGTAGATTTTCGAAAGATTGTGCATCTTGAGCATGGTATTTCCTTCCCGTTTATCGCTGTCGTCACTCTGGCCGATATGGCCGTTTTCTCGCTGTTCAGACCTTATTTTTCACCAAGCTTCAGGCGGTCCATGTCCTTGAAGTTCGTATAGGGCGACGTGATCACCTTCTCGCCAAGGTCGAGGCCATCAAGGACTTCGATATGGCGGGTGTTGCGGCGGCCGAGGCGCACGTTGCGCTTCACGGCTTCCGTACCGTCGGACGAGACGACGAAGACCCAGTGACCGCCGGTATCCTGGAAGAAGGCACCGTTCGGAATAAGGCGGGCTTCGCTGGCATCGCCGAGCGTCAGTTTCAGCTGGATCGTCTGGCCGCGGCGGATGGCTTTGGCTTCCTCGCCGTCGAACACCAGATCGACCGTGAAGAGACCACCGGTGACCTGCGGATAGATCTTGGCGATCTGCAGGGCATAGTCGCTGCCGCCCTGTTCGAACGTCGCGATCTGGCCAAGGTCCACGCGGTTCAGGTAAAATTCGTCAATCTCGGCTTCGAGCTTGAAGCGGTTCGGATCGTCGATCTGGCCAAGGCGGCCGCCGCGTTCGATGCTCTGGCCGATTTCCACGTTGAAACCCGAAAGCTTGCCGTCGACCGGCGCTTTCACTTCAAGGGCTTCAAGGTTGCCGCGGGCGAACTCGAGGCTCTTTTCAAGCTGGCCGCCGGCTTTCTGCAGGAAATCAAGCTGCTGCTTCTGCATCCGCATGTCGGTCGCCTGGCTTTCCACCGTCACATCGCGCTTGGCGATATAATAGGCGAGCGCATCTTCGGTATCATCGAGCTTGGCCTGCGATACCGCACCCGTCTTGATCAGGTCGCGCTCGCGCTCGGCCTGACGCGACAGCCGCGTGATCTCGTAATTGATTTCAACAAGGTTGCGCTTGTGGTCCAGCCGGTTGCGCTCCAGCCCGAGTTCGGTGGTGCGCAGGTTATTCAGTTGCTCGGTGACGAGCGCTTCGTTCTGGATCACTTCAAGCTGCAGGCCGGCGTTCGACAGTTCGACGATCGGCTGCCCCGCCTTGACGATGGCGCCGTCTTCCACCAGCACGCGTTCCACCCGGCCGCCTTCGATGGCGTCAAGGAACACAGTCTTCAAAGGCGTCACGCGGGCACGAACGGGGATGAAATCCTCGAACGTGCCGCTTTGCACTTCGGAAATCTCCAGCCGGTCCTTGCCGACCTTGAGCGAGCGGCCACCGGTCGCCTGCATGGCAAGCGCTGAGGCAACCGCCACAAACAGGACACCGCCACCGATCCAGCCGATCTTTTTGAGCGGCAGTTTCTTTTTCTCCACACGGCGGTCCATGCCGGACCCCGATACGGCACCCGAATGCGGCCTCCCTGAGCCCGGGTTCGGATTGTTCTTCGGCTGTTTCGACGGATTATCCATATTCGTGACAGTACCCATTGCTGTTTCCGTTCGTGCTATGCCCCGTTTTGTTTTTTGGGGTCCTCGCTGTCGTGACACCCCCTTATCCGCAAGGGCCGTGCCAGTTTATAAACCCGCAGATTTCTGCGGCTTTGATAGGCCGGTGTTCGATATCGAACATTTTTGTGTGTACGATATCGAACAGTTGCGATAGGCTCCGCCCGAACTGGCAAAGGGGCGAAAAGCGTGGCGGAAAAGGCAGGCAGCATTCTGATTGTGGACGATGACGAGGATATCCTTGTCGCCGGACGGCTGCTGCTGAAACGCCATTTCAACCGGGTGACCACGACCAACCGCCCCGCCGACATCCGCGAGCTTCTGGCTCGCGAAAAGTTCGATGCCATCCTCCTTGATATGAATTTCGGCCCCGGCGAATCGTCAGGGGAAGAGGGATTCGCCTGGCTCCAGGTGATTCTGGAGCTGGACCCCGAAGCGGTCGTCGTGATGATCACGGCCCATGGCGGCGTGGATACCGCGGTTGAAGCCATGAAGCAGGGCGCCACCGACTTCATCGCCAAGCCGTGGCAGAACGAAAAGGTGGTCGCGACCCTTTCGGCGGCTGTGAAGCTTGGCCAGAGCCGGGACGAAACCGCCCGCCTGAAGGGCGCCAACAAAACGCTCGCCGCCGCCAGTGTGGGCAGCGCCCCGACCATCATCGGCGACGCACCGCCGATGCAGGAACTGATGCGGCTGATCGCACGCGCCGCGCCCACCGACGCCAACGTGATGATTCTCGGTGAAAACGGCACCGGCAAGGAGTTGGTGGCACGCGAACTTCATAGGCAATCGAGGCGTTCCAGTGCTGTCTTCATGGGGGTCGATCTCGGCAGCATCGCGGAGTCGCTATTCGAGTCGGAGCTGTTCGGCCACAAGAAGGGCGCCTTCACGGACGCGAAGGAAGACCGCACCGGGCGGTTCGTGGCGGCCTCGGGCGGCACCCTGTTCCTCGACGAGATCGGCAACCTGCCCCTGCATCTGCAAGCCAAGCTCCTGACCGTGCTGGAGCGCCGCGAGGTGACCCCGGTTGGCGCCACACGGCCTGTACCCATCGATGTGCGGGTGATCGCCGCCACCAATATCGCGCTCGACCAGCTGCATGATGAAGCCCGCTTCCGGCAGGATTTGCTGTTCCGCCTGAATACGGTGACACTGACCCTGCCGCCCCTGCGCGACCGGCGCGAGGATATCCCGGCCCTTGCCACCCATTACGCGGCTTTCTATGCCCGTAAATATGGCAAGGCGGAAAAGCCTTTCTCGCCCGACGCGCTGGCCGCCCTCGCCGCGCTGGACTGGCCCGGCAACGTGCGGGCACTGCGCCACGCCATCGAGCGGGCGACAATCCTTTCGGATACGGAACGGTTTGAGGCGCGCGACTTCGCGGATGGTGCCGCCGCTGCCCCCGCCGCCCCGGTGAACGGCGACGCCGCTGCCCCGGCGCTGGATGACCTGAACCTCGAGCGGCTGGAGCTTGCCGCCATCAGCACCGCGCTCAAGAAGCATCGCTACAATATCAGCCACGCGGCGAAGGACCTGGGCCTGACCCGCGCCGCGCTCTATCGCCGGATGGAAAAACATGGGCTTTAAACGTTTCAGCCTCTATCTCGTCCTGCGGCTTGGCCTTATCGCCCTGCTGCTTGCGGCCTTTGTCGCACTCCTCATTGCACCCGGCTATCAGGTCGCGACGCTTGTGGCGCTGGCGTCGGCCGGGCTTGCTACCATGGAAACGCACCGCTTCATCAGCCGCACGAATGCCGAGCTGAACCGCTTCCTTGATGCAGCCCGCTACGGCGATTATGGCCAGCGCTTCAACCTCACCGCGCTTGGCGCAGGCTTCGGCGAACTGGGCGAAACCTTCACTGCGATCCTTGACCGCTTCCGCGCCGAGCGCACGGGGCAGGAAGAAGAACTGCGCCATCACAAGGCACTGATCGAGCATGTGCCCGTACCGCTCATTTCGGTGCACGGCGACGGGCTCGTCACCGTCTGGAACAATGCTGCCCGCCGCCTGTTCGGCAGCCATCACCCGCGCCGCATTTCGGACCTCGCCATCTTCGGGGATGAGTTCAAGCGGCAGGTGACGGTGATCGAACCCGGCCAGCGTACGCTGGCGCCCTTCAATGCTGACGGCGCCGAGGGGCAAGTGGCGATTGCCGCCACGCAGATCATGATCGGCGGCAGGCCCGAGCGGATCGTCAGCCTGCAGGATATCGGCAGCGAACTGGATCAGGCCCAGCTTGAAGCCTGGCAATCGCTCGTCCGCGTGCTGACGCATGAAATCATGAATTCGATCACACCAGTTGCCTCCCTCGCCAAAACAGCGGCGGACTTGGTGGAGGATGCGGCGGCCAAGGTGACAGACCACCCCGAAGCCGTGGCCGAGCTTGAAGACGTGCTTGATGCCGTCAACACCGTGGCGCGCCGCTCGGACGGGCTGATGCAGTTCGTGCAAAGCTATCGGCGCCTCACCCGCCTGCCCCCGCCCGAGAAAGCCCGCCTTTCGGTCAAAATGCTTCTGGAGGAAGCCGCACGGCTGGCGACCCACGATTGGGAAGCCCGCAAGATCGGCCTGCTGATCGATGTGGAGCCCACGTCGCTTGAGGTCATGGCAGACCACGACATGCTGATGCAGGTATTGATCAACCTGATGCAGAACGCCGCACAGGCGCTGGCGGGCGAAGGTGGCCCGAAAGAGGGAGCGGAAGTCACACTATCGGCCCGGCTCAACCGGCGCGGCCGTGTGGTTGTCGAGGTGGCGGACAATGGCCCCGGCATCCCGGATGCCATTGCCCGGCAGGTTTTTGTGCCCTTCTACACCACCAAACGGGATGGGTCGGGCGTTGGCCTGGCGCTCACCCGGCAGGTGATGATCGCCCATGGCGGCGGGGTGTCGCTCGCCACCCGCGAAGGCGGCGGCGCGCTTTTCACCCTCACCTTCTAATCAGGCAGCAAGCTCGGCCTTGAAACGTTCCTTCAGGCCGGCCATCGCCTCGCGGTAGGGCCGCGGGCCATAGCTCGCCCGCGCAACGCCGAGCGATGCCATCTCGGCAACCGTGCCAATGCCGCCGAACATCATCACATTCACCGGCAGGGCAACCGCCCCGCACACCGCGCGGATCAGGGCATGGTCCGCAAGTGCCGGCACGAAGAAGCCATCGGCCCCCGCTGCCTTGTAGGCTTCGGCGCGGATCACGGCCTCGGCGATCAGGCCCTGATGTTTGGCGCGGTCGCCTTCCTGCAGGAACAGGTCAGTGCGGGCATTGATGAAAAGGTCGATACCTTCGGCGTCTGCCGCTGCACGCACCGCCCTGATGCGGGCCGCTTGTGCCTCGACCGGATGGACACCACTGCCGCCCACCACCTGATCCTCGAAATTGATGCCGACAATGCCAGTCTGGACCGCGCGGCGCACGTTCGCCGTCACGCCCGCCGGGTCTTCAGCATAGCCACCTTCGAAATCGAGCGTGAAGGGCACGTCCACCGTACCGGCGATCCGCCCGGCGATGGCAAGGACCGTATCCAGCGGGATATCCTCCCCGTCCTTGTAGCCCTGCGCATCGGCAACCGACCAGCTGCCGGTCGCCACCGCCTTGGCGCCAGCCTCGGCAATGGCGCGCGCACTGCCCGCGTCCCAGATATTATAAAGCACCACGGGATCGCCCGCCTTGTGCAGGCTGCGGAATAGCCGGGCGCGGTCCTGTTGGGTTTGCATCTTTGTCCTCCTGTCCGTTTTTGTTTTGGGTATCCCTTCATAACGGAGAAGGCCGCAGGCACGCAGGCGGAAATCGGACATCAATATGATTTGATGTCCGACCCGCCAGCCTGCATGCGAAAGATCAGACCGGCGCAGTTACTTTCGCCAGCTCTTCCTCGATCCGGTCGGTGATCAGCTTGTTGTCTGGCCCTACGATCGAGGGCCAGAAGCCCACAAGCTTGCCGTCCATGCCGATCAGATATTTGTGGAAGTTCCAGCGCGGCGGAGCATTCACGCCGCCCTCCTCCGCCAGCCATTTGAACAGCGGGATCGCCGCATCCCCAGCCACATGCGCCTTCGCAGCCATGGGGAAGGACACGCCGTAATTCACCATGCAGAACTGGGCGATCTGGTCGGCCAGCGCAAATTCCTGCTTGGCGAAATCGTCGGACGGCACACCGATCAGCGCGAGGCCGGCCTGGCGGTATTTTTCATACAGCGCCTGCAGGCCTTCATACTGGTTCGTGAAGCGGCATTTGGAAGCGGTGTTGATCACCAGCACGGGCCGCCCGCGATAATCGGAAAGGCGGATGGGGGCAGCCCCGGTAAGCGGGGACAGGGAAAACTGATAGGCACTCATAACATATTCCTTCTGGTTGCCTTGTAGGTCGGCCCAGGCAGGAAAGCAGAAGCGCGTGATCGGGTGAAACGAACAAAGCCGATATCTCTGTTCGCTTCACACGTTTAAAATTTTAGCGAAGTGGCCTCAGCCCTTGGCGGCCTTCTTGGCGGCCTTGGCTGCTTTCTTCTCCTTGGGCGAAAGCAGCGGCTTCTTCTTTTCTTCTTTCTTGGAGTCTTGTGATTTGCTCATGGCTCATCTCCTTGATCCGAGCAGATTGCACATTTGAATATAATGGCCCCCGCGAATCGCCGGAAGACCCTGCAAGCACAAGCTTTTCTTATCGTTCCACTTTGGTGGAAAGGATAACCGCCGACTGGGTCCGCTCCACACCTTTGAGCCGCCCCAGCGCATCCAGCGCCTGATCGAGCGCGGCGGTTGTCTCCGCCCGCAGGATGGCGGCGAGGTCAAACTCGCCCGAGATCGTGTAAAGCGACAGCAGCTCCTTCAGCTTCTTCGCCTGCGCCACCACCTCGTCCTGCGCCTTCGGCACGATCTTCAGGAACACATGGGCGCGCACATCGCGTTCCGTCATCTGCTCATTCAGGCGCACCGTATAGCCCGCGATCACGCCGCGCCCCTCAAGGCGCGACAGCCTGTCCTGCACCGTGGATCGCGACACGCCCATGCGGCGGGCCAGCTCGGACAGTGGCAGGCGGGCGTCCGCCCGAAGCAGGTCGATCAGGGCGCGGTCGGTATCATCCAGCAGATGGATAGGCATATTCACGAAAACTCCGTTAAATCGCACAATAATATCGGTCGAATTGGGCAGCCTGTCCATTTATTTCGGCGGATTGCCCCCCTATCCTGAAAGGCGAAGGGTGGGGACCCGGACAGACCGTGCGACCTCGCCAGAAATCCGTTTGGAGGGATACTCAAAATGAAAAACATTCTTCTCATGGGCGCCGGCAAGATCGGCGAGATGATTTCCACGATGCTCGCCATTTCGGGCGACTATCATGTGACCGTGGCCGACCGCGACGACGCGGCCCTCGCCCGTATGCCGAAGCATGACGGCATCTCGACGCTGAAGCTCGATGCCACCGATGCAGGCGCCATGGACGCCGCCCTCAAGGGCAAGTTCGCCGTTCTCTCGGCCTGCCCCTACACCATGACGAAGATCATCGCACCCGCCGCCAAGAAGGCCGGCGTGCATTATCTCGACCTCACCGAAGACGTCGCCTCGACCCGCCTTGTGAAAGAGCTGGCCGAAGGTGCGAATTCGGCCTTCATCCCCCAATGTGGACTGGCGCCGGGCTTCATCTCCATCGTCGCTTACGACATGGCGAAGAAGTTCGACAAACTGCGCAACGTCCACATGCGCGTTGGCGCGCTCCCCAAGTATCCGTCCAACGCGCTCAAATATAACCTGACCTGGTCGACCGATGGCCTCATCAACGAATATTGCAATCCTTGCGAAGCCATCGTGAACGGCCGGCTCACGGAAGTACCGCCCCTCGAGGAAGTCGAGCATTTCTCGCTCGACGGTATGGAATATGAAGCCTTCAACACCTCGGGCGGCCTTGGCACCCTTTGTGAAACGCTTTCGGGCAAGGTTGATAACCTCAACTACCGCACCGTGCGTTACCCCGGCCACCGCGACATCCTGAAGCTGCTCCTTCAGGACCTGCGTCTCTCCGAGCGTCAGGACCTGATGAAGGACATCTTCGAGCATGCCCTGCCGATCACCCTGCAGGATGTGGTGCTGGTGTTCGTCACCGTGACCGGCATGAAAGACGGCCGTTTCACGCAGGAAACCTATGCCCACAAGGTTTACGCCAAGGATATCGGCGGCAAGCGATTCTCGGCGATCCAGATCACCACATCGGCCGGTATCTGCACCGTGCTTGACCTTCTGGCGAACGGCAAACTGCCGCAAAAAGGCTTCGTGCGTCAGGAAGACGTCAACTTCGACGATTTCATTGTAAACCGTTTCGGTTCGGCCTATGCACAAGCGGTCGAGGTGGGCGCCTGAGGCGCCCATCCACCACATTTAAGCGACGCGAACTGGGGAACGGGGACGGTATGAGCGACGGGATGGTGACGGGTGGTCAGGCGCTGATCGAGGCGCTGATTGCCAATGGTGCGGATCTGGCCTTCGGGGTGCCGGGCGAGAGCTATCTTGCAGCCCTCGATGCCATGCATGAAGTGGGCGACAAGTTCCGCTTCATCACCACCCGCCACGAGGCCGGTGCCGCCAACATGGCGGAAGCTTATGGCAAGCTGACCGGTCGTCCCGGCATCTGCTTTGTCACCCGTGGCCCCGGCGCCACCCACGCCACCATCGGCCTCCACACCGCCTTCCAGGACAGCACGCCCATGATCATGTTGATCGGGCAGGTGGCGGCCGATCAGGTGGAACGCGAAGCCTTCCAGGAAATCGACTATCGTCGCTTCCTTTCGGAAGTGACCAAATGGACGGCCGAGATCAACGATGCTTCGCGCATTGCCGAATATGTGGGCCGCGCCTTCCGCGTTGCCACGTCCGGTCGCCCCGGCCCGGTTGCGCTGGCGCTGCCTGAAGATATGCTGACGCATCTTGTGAAGGCGCAGCCCTCGGTACCCTACACGCCCGCGAAGGCGCATCCGGGCGCTGCCGACATGGCAGAACTGAAACGCCTTCTGGACGGCGCCAAAAAGCCCTTCGTGCTGCTGGGCGGTTCGGGCTGGACGCAGGAAGCTGTAACCGAGGTTGAGACCTTCGCGGCGGCCAACAACCTGCCGGTCAGCGTTTCCTTCCGCTGCCAAGACCGGTTCAATAACGATCACCCGAACTATGTGGGCGATATGGGCATCGGCGCGAATCCCGCGCTTGTGAAGCGCATGACGGACGCCGACGTGATCCTCTGCCTCGGCCCCCGCCTTGGCGAGATGACGACCGGCGGCTACACCCGCCTTTCGGTGCCGGTGCCGACCCAGACGCTGATCCATGTGCATCAGGGCGCCGAGGAGCTTGGCCGGGTTTACCAGCCGGCGCTTGGTATCAACGCCACGCCGACGACGATCGCACCCTTGCTTGCCACCATGAAGCTCGCGAATGCAGCTGACTGGGCGGCGGATACGAAAGAGTGTCGCGCGTCTTATGAGAAGTGGCAGCAGCCGACCGCGATCCCCGGCAATGTGCAACTTGCCGAGCTGTACCTGCATATGCGCGAAAAGCTCGCCGCTGACACCATCTACTGCAACGGCGCCGGCAACTATGCGATTTGGCTGCACCGGTTCAACCGCTGGCGCACCTTCCCCTCGCAGCTGGCCCCGACCTCGGGCGCCATGGGTTACGGCGTCCCCGCCGGAATCGCCGCCAAGATCATGTATCCCGAGCGCACGGTGATTGCAGCCGGCGGCGACGGCTGCTTCATGATGAGCGCCATGGAGCTTGCCACCGCAGCGCGCTACAACGCCGCTGTCATTTTCCTCGTGTTCAATAACTCGATGCTCGGCACCATCCGCATGCATCAGGAACGCGACTATCCGGGGCATATCTCCGGGACCGGCCTCACGAACCCCGATTTCGTGAAGTTCGCCGAGAGCTTCGGCGCCCATGCCGCGCGTGTGGAAAGGACGGAGGATTTCGCCCCCGCCCTTGACGCCGCCATCGCATCGGGCAAGCCGGCGCTGATTGAAATCATGGTCGAGCAGGAAGCGATCACGCCGGTGGCGACGCTTTCCTCGCTTGGCAAACGCTGAAGTACAAGAACAGGAGTTTTCCATGCAGGCTCGCGTTAACGACCTTCTGAAAGAACTGGGCATCGATCCGGCCACCATGCATGGCGGCGACCTCGAGGTCTTTTCGCCCATCGACGGCAGCCTGATGGGCGCCGTGAAGACCGACCGCAAGGAACAGGTCGACGCCAAGATCGCCGCCGCCCACGAGGCTTACCTCAAGTGGCGCACCGTGCCGGCCCCGCGCCGGGGCGAGCTCGTCCGCCTGCTTGGTGAAGAACTGCGCAAGCACAAGGATGCTCTTGGCGCCCTCGTCACTGCCGAGTGCGGCAAGATCCTCGAGGAAGGCAAAGGCGAAGTGCAGGAAATGATCGACATCTGCGATTTCGCGGTCGGCCTTTCCCGCCAGCTGTACGGCCTCACCATCGTGTCCGAGCGTCCAGGCCACCATATGCGTGAATATTGGCAGCCCATCGGCCCTGTCGGCATCATCTCGGCCTTCAACTTCCCGGTTGCTGTATGGGCTTGGAACGCCGCCCTCGCGCTTGTTTGCGGCGACAGCATCATCTGGAAGCCCAGCGAGAAGACCCCGATGGTCGCGCTTGTCTGCCAGGCGATCCTCGAATCCGCCATCAAGAAATTCGGCACCGACGCGCCCGAGGGCCTGTCGTCCGTGATCATCGGCTTCGCTGACGTTGGCGAGCAACTGGTGGACGACCACCGCGTACCGCTCATCTCGGCTACCGGCTCCACCCGCATGGGCCGCGCCGTTGGCCCGCGTGTGGCCCAGCGCTTTGGCAAATCGATCCTCGAGCTTGGCGGCAACAACGCCATCATCGTGGCACCGTCGGCTGATCTCAATCTCGCCGTCCCCGGCATCGTGTTCGGTGCGGTCGGCACCTGCGGCCAGCGCTGCACCACCACGCGCCGCGTGATCGTGCATGAAAGCCTGAAGGACACGCTCGTCGAGAAGCTGAAGAAAGCCTATTCGGGCATCCGCCTTGGCGATCCGCTTGAAAAAGGCACGCTCGTTGGTCCGCTGATCGACGAAGCTGCTTTCAACGGCATGGAGCATGCCATCGGCAAAGCCAAGGCTGAAGGCGGCAAGGTCACCGGCGGTGGCCGCGCGCTTGCCGACAAGTTCCCCGGCGGCTTCTATGTGAACCCGGCGATTGTCGAGATGCCGGCCCAGACCGACGCCGTGAAGGAAGAAACCTTCGCGCCGATCCTTTACATCCTTACCTACAAGACGTTTGACGAAGCGATGGCGCTGCAGAACGGCGTGCCGCAAGGCCTGTCGTCATCGATCTTCACCACCGACATCCGCGAAGCAGAATCCTTCATCGCAACGTCCGGTTCGGATTGCGGTATCGCCAACGTCAATATCGGCACCTCGGGCGCTGAAATCGGCGGCGCCTTCGGCGGCGAGAAAGAAACCGGCGGCGGCCGCGAGAGCGGGTCGGATGCCTGGAAGGCCTATATGCGCCGCCAGACCTCGACCGTGAACTTCAGCCGCGAACTGCCGCTCGCCCAGGGCATCAAGTTCGACCTGAACTAAGCTCGGGTCAAACAGCGAAATATGAAAAGGCCGGCTCCCATGGGGCCGGCCTTTCTCTTTGTGTCAGGCTTCTGCCGGTGTGTGCCGGAACAGGCCGAAACGGGCGCCGGTGCGCTTGCCAATGCGGGTCAGCACGAAAATGGCGATCAGCGTCAGCGCCACATCGCCGACCGGCGACGAGAGCCAGATGCCACGCTCACCAAGCGCGAAGGGCAGCAAGAGAATGAGCGGCAGCGAGAAGAGATACGGTTTGGCGAGCCCCATGAAAGCCGCCATGCGCGCGTCCCCGAGCGCCTGGAAATAGCCCGAAAGGATGAAGCACGGCCCGAAGATGAAGAAGGTGAGCATCATCAGCGGCATGATCCGGCCGACTTCGTTGATCACCGCAGCGTCCGACACAAAGATGCTGCCGATCCACGGCGCACCCGCGATCATCACGCCTTCCATGAGCGCGCAGTAAAGCAGTGCCGACGCCAGCGCCACGCGCAGCGCCCCGTCAGAGCGGTCATAGCGTTCCGCCCCGAAGTTGTTGCCGACAATGGCCTGCGCGGCCAT
The DNA here is from genome assembly GCF_028463845.1 of Gimibacter soli. NCBI lineage: Bacteria > Pseudomonadati > Pseudomonadota > Alphaproteobacteria > Kordiimonadales > Temperatibacteraceae > Gimibacter > Gimibacter soli. The sequence continues at coordinate 3,423,197 of NZ_CP116805.1, forward strand.
CGAAAGCCCCAGAAGCGGCAGGAAGGTGAAGCCCGAGATGCGGGTGATCACTCCGTAGGCCGCGACACTGGTGCCATAGCCATCCCCGGCCCAGCCCTGCAGCGTGAAGATCACAAGGCCGGAGACAAGGCTGACACCAAGGAAGCTGAGGGAAGGCGGCAGGCCGAGCGCGAGGATACGCTTCCAGAGGCCGAGCACGTCGCCGTGCGGTACGGCAATGAAGGGCAGCTTCATGTTGCCGCGCTTGCGCAGGATATAAACGAGCACAAAGGCCACGCCCTGCGCCATCAGCGTACCGATGGCCGAGCCGAACACGCCCATCTGCAACTGCACGATCAGGATATAGTTGAAGATACCATTGAGGAAGGTGGCCGCCACGGCGATCAGCGTGGTCGCGCCGACCTTGCCCTCGGCCCGCAGCGCATCCCAGTGTACGCCCACGAAGAAGTTGAGCGCCGCCCCCACCACCAGCGGCCCGATATAATCCATGCTGAGCCCGGCGAGCGAGGCATCGCCCGCTGCCATGGCAAGGATCAGCCCCTTGCCGACAGTGAAGTAAAGCAGGTTCAGAAGCAGCCAGAAAACGATGGTGAGAAGCTGTGCAGCCCCGAAGGTATCGCGCGCTCCTGCCACGTCGCCCGCGCCCAGCCGCCGCGCCACGATCGACACCATGCCGCCGCCCACAAGATTGCCAAGCGCCACGAAAAACATGAAGACAGGGAACATCAGCGTGACAGCCGACAGCGCCTCCGGCCCCACAAAGTGGCCGATGAAGGCGGCGTCCACCACGGTATAGAGCCCGTTGATCATCATCACGAGGATCATCGGCAACGCGGTTTTCACATAAAGCCGCGACAGCGACCCCTCAAGATATGGATTGGCAGCCTGATGCTGCGCTTGTTCTGACATGATATCCTCGCTTGGTTTATTTTTACCCGGATAAATATCTACGCATCCCGATCAGAGTCAAGCATGTTCATGACAATCGGTGAAGCAGCAAGGCCCAAATAGGCGAAGCCCGCCGCCGATTGCTCGACCGCGGGCTTCAGGTTCTAACGCATGACCGGACGAACCGGCGGTGCGATTTGATCAGCGATTATGGCTCATGATGCCATCGCGTTCCATACGCTTGCGCTCCAGTTTACGGGCGCGGCGGACGGCGGCGGCTTGTTCACGTGCCTTCTTCTCCGAGGGTTTCTCGTAGAAACGGCGCATTTTCATCTCGCGATAAACGCCTTCACGCTGAAGTTTTTTCTTCAGAGCGCGAAGCGCCTGGTCAACGTTGTTATCCCGAACGACAACCTGCATAGGTTGCTCACCCCTTTCTAATGGTTAGATTGACCGGCGACTAGTCGGGCGCACACCGGTCGTACCGAAGGCGCCCGTATAGCAAAACCCGCCAAGTCACACAAGGTTTTTCACGCGAAAGAACCGTCCCCGCCAAAAGGCCGGCCAGTTTCCCCCGCGTTCATGCCTGCATCATAGCAAAGCCTGGTCCCTCTTGCAATGGCGCGGCCTTTCCTCGGCCACAGGTGCGTGTTAGGAATAGAGACTGACTTTTTGCGAGGATGATCCCCATGGCCAAAGCCGACCTCACGCCCGAAGAACTGCGCAAGCCCCTTCTTGACGCCATGCTGGCCCATGTGCCGTTCGATGGCTGGAGCGACAAGGCACTCAAGGCCGCGGCGGAGGACGCCGGCGTGTCGGCAGGCATCGCCGAACTGGCCTTCCCGCGCGGCGCCATCGAAGCGCTTGAGATGCATCTGGCGGACGCCGACGCCCGCATGGCAGCCGCCATTGCCGAACTTGACCTGCCCGCGATGAAAATCCGTGACCGCGTCACCGCCGCCATCCGCATCCGGCTGGATCAGGCTGAAGGCCACCGTGAGGCTGTGCGCCGCGGTCTTGCCACCCTCGCCCTGCCCACCCACGCCGGCCTTGGCGCCAAGGCGCTGTGGAACACCGCCGACACGATCTGGCGGTCGCTTGGCGACACGTCGACCGATCACAACTGGTACACCAAGCGGATGACGCTTTCGGCGGTCTATTCCGCTGTGCTTCTTTACTGGCTGTCGGACGAATCGGAAGGCTATACCGATACCCACGCTTTCCTTGATCGCCGGATCGAGGGCGTGATGAAGATCGAAAAGGCCAAATGGGAATTCCGCAAGGCGAAGGAAAACATGCCCTCCATCGCCCGCTTCCTCGGGCGGCTGCGCTACCCCGGACGGGCGGCGTGAGCGACAGCGCCGCGCCTGAAGACTTTGTCGGCGCCCCGGCCCTTGCCTCATTGGACGACACCCTCGCCGCTGCCGTGCTGCGCTGGCGGCGCTACCTGACCAGTGAAAAGCGCATGTCCCCCCACACGGTTGCCGCCTATGGCCGCGACATGGGCGATTTCCTGACCTTCATGAGCGGCTACAAGGGCGGCATGCTTAGCCTTGCCACCCTCGGTGCGCTGCATGTGCGCGAGTTCCGCGCCTTTCTGGCCGCCCGCCGGGGCGACGGGCTTTCCTCGCGCAGCATGGCCCGCACCCTTTCCGCCATCCGCAATTTCTACCGCTACATGGACCGTGCCGAGGGCGTGCATTCGGATGCCATTTCGGCCATCGAAGCGCCGAAACTGCCGCACCGGGTGCCCCGCCCCCTGAGCGAGGCCGACGCCCGCCGTGCGCTCGACACCGTCGCCGAGATGGAAGACGAGCCGTGGGTCGCCGCACGTGACGTGGCTGTCCTCACGCTTCTCTATGGCTGCGGCTTGCGCATCGCCGAGGCGCTGTCGCTGACCCCGCGCGATATCCCGGAAGGCGATACGATGCGGGTGACCGGCAAACGCAACAAGGAACGGATCGTGCCGCTGCTGCCTGCCGTGCGTGAGGCCATCGCGGATTACAGGAAGGCCTGCCCCTACAGCCTCGGGGCCGACGAACCGCTTTTTCGGGCCAAGCGCGGCGGAGCGCTTTCCCCGCGCGCGATACAGGCCGCCATGCAGCGCATGCGGGCCGCGCTCGGCCTGCCCGACAGCGCCACGCCCCATGCCCTGCGGCACAGTTTTGCCACGCACCTGCTGTCACGCGGCGGGGACCTGCGCACCATTCAGGAGCTGCTGGGCCACGCCGATCTGGCAAGCACACAGGTTTATACAGAGGTAGACGGCGCCCGGCTTGAGGCCGTATATGCGGAAGCCTTCCGGAGACGCTGACAGACCATGACCCTGACACCCCATCACGACCCGCGCATCGAAGCGCTTCGCGGCTACGGCCTCACGGCGCTTTATGCCTCGCTCGGTCTTCTCGCCCTGATGCTGATCTTCGCGGCCTTTCGCCTGTGGCCTGCCGCCCATGGTTCGGACGCCAATATCGAGGTCATCGTGCTGGTGCTGGCGGGCGGCGCCACGGCGCTCGCGTCCGGGCGCACCACGATCCAATACTGGCGAGGCCTGCGCGCCAAGCCACCGGCCTGCCCGCCCCTGAAACTCGCACCCTTCTATCTGATGGCCTTCACGCTGCTTGTCGCCAGCGTTTACTTCACGGGCTTCTGAGTACCCGATCTAAGTCCGAAAATCGCGAGTGATGATGGCCGACTTCCGCTATCATCCCGCCCATGACCGAAGACCGACATATCCTTTATGAAGCGCTCCTGCACCGTGATGAACGGTATGACGGCAAGCTCTTCTTTGCGGTGACGACCACCGGCATCTATTGCAGGCCGATCTGCCCGGCACCGAAGCCGAAGCCGCAGAATGTGCTCTATTTCGCGAGCGCCGAGGATGCACAGACCGCCGGCTTCCGCGCCTGCAAGCGCTGCCGCCCTGAAACCCGTCCCGGCAGCCCGGCATGGGAGGGCAGCAAGACGACGGTGGTGCGTGCCCTGCGCCTGATGGCAACAGGTGACGCCCCCGAAACGCTCGCTGAACTCGCCGACAAGCTGGGCGTTACCGACCGCCACCTGCGGCGCCTGTTCGCCACGCACGGCGAGGAAAGCCCCGTGAAGAAGGCGCAGGAGAACCGGCTGTCGCTCGCCCGCGTGTTGCTCGCCACCAGCGACGCGCCGATTGCAGACGTTGCCTTCTCCGCCGGATACAAAAGCCTGCGCCGGTTCAACGAAGCCTTCAAGGCGGCCGAGGGCATCAGCCCCACCGCCTGGCGCAACAGCCAATCCAATAATGATAAGGACCCGGGTCATGACAGCCCTTGAACGCACCAACATCGAAAGCCCCATCGGCAGCATCACGCTGGTGCTGGACGGAGGCACCATCGTCATCTGTGAATTCAGCGACCGCGAGGCCCGTGTCAGCCGCCAGCTTGCGAAATGCTATCCTGGCAGGCCGGTCACCGATATCGGCGCACCAGCAGTCATCAAGGCCGCCTTCGATGCTTATTTCACAGGCGTCAGGGATGCGCTTGATACCTTGCCGAGCGCCCCGAAGGGCACGCCCTTTCAGGAACGGGTGTGGGCAACCCTTAAACGCATCCCGGCGGGCACGGCATGGAGCTATGCCGATCTCGCCGCAGCGGTCGGCTCACACCCCCGCGCGGTGGGCGGTGCGAACGGTGCCAACCCGTGCGCCCTCCTCCATCCCTGCCACCGGGTGATCGGCGCCGATGGCAGCCTCACCGGCTATGCTGGCGGCATCGAGCGCAAGGCGTGGCTGCTCGCGCATGAAGAGTATCAAGTAAAGGCCTGAATCTCGGCTCTTGCGTCAAGACCAGTTCCTGACTAGGAATCGAGAAGCCCGAGTGAACGAGTAACCGGATGGGGACGGCCCTTGTCCATGAGACAGTATCTAGTAGGGAAAAGCGCCCTTATCGCTTTCAGCAATCGCCAACTGGCCAAACTGGTGCGGGATTTTCTGCGCGCAAACGGCGTTGAATATTGCGCCATCGCAGAAACATCGCAGGCGGCAGTCAGCTTGACCGAAGCACGACCGGTTGACCTTTTCTTCATCGACTATGACCTTGAACCGATTGGCGGAATCTTTTTCGTCAAATTCCTGCGCATGCAACAGGGTGCGGTTGCCGAGGCACCTTGCGTGATGGTGATCCCCTCGCCGTCGAGGGAAAAGGTGTGGGAAGCACGCGACGCCGGCGTCAACGAAATCCTCGGGCTGCCGCTCACATCGGAACTCCTGAAAAGCCGGCTGACCAAAATCTATACTGAACCCCGCCCCTTCATCCGCGCTGCCACCTATATCGGGCCATGCCGGCGGATTCGGCAGGTACAAATCTATCACGGGGAAGACCGCAGGCAGCAGAAGGCGCGCAAATAGCCCGGTTTACGCGCCGGGGGCAATGCAGCCCTGGGTTATGCCTGCTCCAAGCCCGGCCACAGGCCATGGGGCGGTGATCAATAGTCGAATTCGACCTCGGGCAATTTCATCCGGCTGTCGATAAACTCGATTTCCCGTTCGCTCAGCGACAGCCGGTTCGCCGACGATTGCACCAGGCTGATCTCGCGCTGCTCGGGCGGCAGGCTGGCGAGATAGCTTTCTTTATCAAGGCTTGAAACCGGCCCCTTCAGGCCAAGTTCGCGGCGCAGGATTTTTTTCTGCACATAATCCAGAAAACCGGCCTTGTCGGCATTGATGGCATCGTAGCGAACGATATGGATATCCTTGGCGCCGCTTTCAGCTTCGATGATCGCTGTCAGATTGTTCCAGCGCCGCTCCATTTTTACCAGCACCTGTTGGCGATAGTCAAAATCAGGATCGAAATAGCGCGGGTCGCGGTGGTCGGCCAGATGGCGACACAGCGATCGAAAAACCGCCTTCGGCTCGCGGTACACGATCACATTCTGGCTGGCCGGAAAGATGGCGCGGATTTCTGCCAGATGGAACACGTTGCGGGGTGATTTCTCGACGATGACCTGACAATCATCGGGGACCTGTTCGCCCGCGAAGAAAACCTTCAGGAAAATATCGCGCTGGATGCGGCGCACGAGGCTCGTCGATACCGGATTCAGGCTGCCACGGTTGTCATAGACCTCGCGGTTCACGATCGCGATATTCTTGTTGTATTCCTTGAACAGAAGCCCGGTCCGTTCCGCAAAGATGCGGAAGAAATCGAACTCGCCCTTGGCGTAAACCGTGTTGATGAGATCGAAGGCACGACCGGTCAGGGTCGTGCCACTCTTTGTGTATCCACCAATGAATACGGCATCCAGCCGGCGCGTTGCCATTATTTCCCCTGCCCGATCAGATGTGGATCGGACGCCCGTGAACGGCAAGCGCGGCTTCTTTCATGGCTTCCGTTTCGGTCGGGTGCGCATGGCAGGTCAGCGCAATATCCTCGGACGAGGCACCAAATTCCATCGCGGTCGCCGCTTGGGCAATCATGTTGCCGGCGTCGGCGCCGATGATATGGACGCCAAGCACGCGGTCCGTCACCTTGTCGGCGAGGATTTTCACGAAGCCTTCGGTCTGCAGGTTCGCCTTGGCACGGCTGTTGGCCATGAAGGGGAACTTGCCGACATTGTAGGCCACACCGGCGGCCTTCAGGTCTTCTTCAGTTTTGCCGACAGAGGCAACCTCGGGCGAGGTGTAAACGACGCCCGGAATGATGTCGTGGTTTACCACGCCGTGCAGGCCGGCGATATTCTCGGCGCAGGCCACGCCTTCGTCTTCGGCCTTATGGGCGAGCATGGGGCCGGCGATCACGTCGCCGATGGCCCAGATGCCCGGCACATTGGTCGAGAAATCGTGGCCGGTTTTCACGCGGCTGCGGTCGTCCATCGCCACGCCCACCGTTTCAAGGCCAAGGCCGTGGGTGTAGGGACGGCGACCAACCGCCACCAGCACGACGTCGCAATCGATCGTCTGGGCGTCGCCGCCCTTCACGGGCTCGAAGGTCACCTTCACGCCGGATTTCGACTTCTTCACCTCGGTCACTTTCGAGGAAAGATTGAGCGTCATGCCCTGCTTCTTGAGGATACGGCCAAACTGCTTGCGCACTTCGCCGTCCATACCCGGCAGCACTTCGTCCATAAACTCGACAACGGTGACTTCAGCGCCTAGGCGGCGCCACACCGAGCCAAGCTCCAGCCCGATCACGCCGCCGCCGATCACCACCAGATGCTTCGGCACCTTCGGCAGCGAAAGCGCGCCCGTCGAGGAAACGATCTGTTTCTCGTCAATCTCGATGCCCGGCAGGCTCGCCACATCCGAACCCGTCGCGATGATCGTGTTCTTGGCTTTCAGGGTGCGGGTGCCGCCTTCATTGAGCGCAACTTCGACCGTGTCCTTGGCGGTGAAGCGGCCAGTGCCCTTCAGCCATTCGATCTTGTGCTTCTTGAAGAGGAAGGCGATGCCACCGGTGAGGCCCGTGACGGTATTGTCCTTGTGGGCGAGCATGGCAGCCAGATCCAGCTTCACACCGGTCGCCTTGATGCCAAACTTTTCGAACTCGTGATTGGCTTCGTCATAAAGGTGCGAAGCATGCAGCAGCGCCTTCGAAGGCATGCAGCCCACATTGAGGCAGGTACCGCCAAGCGTATCGCGCTTGTCGATGCAAGCTACCTTCAGGCCGAGCTGGGCAGCGCGAATTGCAGCCACATAACCGCCGGGGCCGGCACCGATCACAACGAGGTCGAAATTATCAGACATTGTTCTTGTCCCTTATTACGCAAGGCCCTTCATGGGCCAATGGGTGGAAGCAAGCCCCCACCCATTTCAACTGTTCCATCCGGTCCGCTTCTTACATGTCCAGAAGGAGGCGGGTCGGGTCTTCAAGCGCTTCCTTGACGCGGACGAGGAAGGTCACTGCCTCGCGACCGTCGATCAGGCGGTGGTCATAGGAAAGGGCGAGATACATCATCGGGCGGATGACGATCTGGCCGTTTTCCACAACCGGGCGGTCCTGGATCTTGTGCATGCCAAGAATGCCGGACTGCGGGGTATTCAGGATCGGGCTCGACATCAGCGACCCGAAGATGCCGCCGTTCGAAATGGTGAAGGTGCCGCCCTGCATGTCTTCAACGGTCAGCTTGCCGTCGCGGGCCTTCTTGCCGAAGTTGGCGATGCCAAGCTCGGTATCCGCGAAGGACATGTTCTGTGCGTCCTTCAGGACCGGCACGACAAGGCCGTTCGGGGCGGAAACCGCCACGCCGATGTTGGCATAGTTGAAGTACACGACTTCATCGCCGTCGATCTGGGCGTTCACCGACGGGATTTCCTTCAGCGCAAGGCAGCAGGCCTTGGTGAAGAAGCTCATGAAGCCGAGCTTGATGCCGTGCTTCTTGGCAAAGAGATCCTTGTAACGGTCGCGCGCAGCCATCACAGCCGTCATGTCCACCTCGTTATAGGTGGTGAGCATCGCGGCAGTGTTCTGGGCTTCCTTCAGGCGCTCGGCGATCCGCTTCCTAAGGCGGGTCATCTTCACGCGCTCTTCACGCGGGCCAGTCGAGACAGCCACAGCACCAGCGGCGGGTGCGCTGAGTGTCTTGGCGGTGCCGCTTTCGATGGCAGCGAGAACATCGCCCTTGGTCAGGCGGCCATCCTTGCCGGAAGCCGGGATCGTCGACGCATCAAGGTTATATTCCTCGACAAGGCGGCGAACAGCCGGGGCAAGCGGCATGGCGTCCTTCGCGGAACCACCGCTTGCGGCAGGTGCAGCAGCGACCGGCTCGGCCTTAGGCGCAGGTGCCGGGGCTTCTGCTTTCGGCGCAGGGGCAGCTTCAGCTTTTTTCTCGGGTGCCTTGGCAGCGGCAGGGGCGGCAGCCGCACCTTTGCCGGACGTGTCCACACGGGCGATCAGCGCACCGATTTCCACCGTGTCGCCTTCAGCGACCAGCGTTTCGATCAGAACACCGGCCACCGGGCTCGGCACTTCCATCGCAACCTTGTCGGTCTCGACCTCGACAATCGGTTCGTCGGCGGCAACGGCGTCGCCCACCTTCTTCAGCCAGGAGCCGATGGAGCCTTCGGTGATCGATTCACCAAGCTGCGGGATTACAATATCTTCGATAGCCACCTTAACGGTCTCCTACCCTGTTAAATCGTGAGTGCAGCGTCGACGAGCGTGGTCTGTTCGACCGCGTGCTTCGACGCCAGGCCCGTTGCGGTCGCGGCGCTTGCTGCACGACCGGCGTAAACGGGACGTTTGACCTTCATATCAAGCGACACGAGCGACGCTTCGATATGTTCGTTGATATAGCTCCAGGCACCCATGTTGCGGGGCTCTTCCTGGCACCAGACGATCCGTTCGGCATTCTTGAAGCGACCGAGCTCCTTTGCCACGGCATGCGCAGGGTAAGGATAGAGCTGCTCGACACGCAGCAGATAGGTATCGGTCTGCTCGCGCTTGTCGCGTTCGTCCAGAAGATCGTAATAGACCTTGCCTGTGCAAAGGATGACGCGTTTGATCTTGTCGTCTGCCTTCAGCTTGAGGGCCGAATTGCCACGCTCGGCATCGTCCCACAGAACGCGGTGGAATTCCGAACCCGGACCAAAGTCTTCAAGCTTCGAAACCGCCATCTTGTGACGCAGAAGCGACTTCGGCGTCATCATGATCAGGGGCTTGCGGAACTTGCGCAGCATCTGGCGGCGCAGGATGTGGAAATAGTTGGCGGGCGTCGTGCAGTTCGCCACCTGCCAGTTATCCTCGGCCGACGATTGCAGGAAGCGCTCGAGACGGGCAGACGAATGCTCCGGACCCTGGCCTTCATAGCCGTGGGGCAGCAGCATCACGAGGCCCGACATCCTGAGCCACTTGGCTTCTGCCGACGAGATGAACTGGTCGATGATGATCTGCGCGCCGTTCACGAAGTCACCGAACTGCGCTTCCCACAGGGTCAGCGTTTTCGGCTCGGCGAGCGAGAAGCCATATTCGAAACCAAGCACGCCGAACTCGGAAAGCGGGCTGTCGAACACATCGAACTTCGCTTCGCTCGAGACGGTATCCAGCGGGATATGCCGCGCTTCGGTCTTCTGGTCAACAAACACGGCATGGCGCTGGCTGAAGGTGCCCCGGCCAACGTCCTGCCCCGAAAGACGGACACCGTAGCCGTCACGCAAGAGCGTGCCAAAGGCCAGCGCTTCGCCGGTTGCCCAGTCGAAGCCTTCGCCGGTTTCGAACATCTTGTCCTTGGCTTCCAGCACCCGCTTCAGCGTGCGGTGGATATTGAAGGTCTCGGGATATTCGGTGAGCTTGTGACCCACTTCGCGCAGCACGGTTTCGCCAACGCCGGTTTCGGCGCGGCGGGCTTCCGGGTCCTGGGCTGCAAGGCCAAGGCCCTGCCATTTGCCTTCAAACCAGTCGGCCTTGTTGACGCGGTAATCCTTCGCAGCCTCGAACTCGTCCTCGAGATAGCTGATGAAGTCGCTGCGCATCTTCTCCAGCATTTCGTCGGTAAGGACGTTCTCTTCCTTCAGGCGCTTGGCATATACGTCCACCACGCCCGGATGGGTGCGGATGGCGGCATACATCAGCGGCTGGGTGAAGGCCGGCTCGTCGGATTCATTGTGACCGAAGCGGCGATAGCAGATCATGTCGATCACCACGTCGCGCTTGAAGGTCTGGCGGAATTCGGTGGCAAGCTTCGTGGCAAAGGTCACGGCTTCCGGATCGTCGCCATTCACATGGAAGATCGGTGCCTGCACCATCTTCGCCACATCCGACGGATACGGCGACGAGCGGGCGAACTGCGGGCTCGTCGTGAAACCGATCTGGTTGTTGACGATGAAATGGATCGTGCCGCCGGTGTTGTAGCCGCGAAGGCCCGACATACCAAAACACTCGGCCACAATACCCTGGCCCGCGAAGGCAGCGTCGCCGTGCAGGAGGAGCGACGCCACCTTCGTGCGGGTCAGGTCATCACGCTGTGCCTGCTTGGCACGAACGCGACCGATAACCACGGGGTTCACCGCCTCGAGGTGCGAGGGGTTGGCGTTAAGCGTCAGGTGGACCTTGTTGCCGTCAAATTCACGGTCGGCACTGGTGCCGAGGTGATATTTCACGTCGCCCGAACCCTGAACATCATCCGGTTTGAAGCTGCCACCATGGAACTCGTTGAAGATGGCGCGGTAAGGCTTCTGCATGACGTTGGCGAGGACGTTCAGGCGGCCGCGGTGCGGCATGCCAAGCACGATTTCCTCAAGGCCATGCTGGCCACCGGTTTTCATCACGGCTTCAAGTGCCGGGACCATGCTTTCGCCGCCGTCGAGGCCGAAACGCTTGGTGCCGGTATATTTGCGGCCCAGGAATTTCTCGAATTCCTCGGCTTCAATCAGCTTGTTGAGAATGGCGATCTTGCCCTTCTCGGTGAAGTGGATTTCCTTGTCACGGCCCTCGATATTGCGCTGGATCCACGCCTTTTCCTCGGGGTCGTTGATATGCATGAACTCGACGCCGAGATTGCCGCAATAGGTGCGCCTGAGGATCGTGATGATCTCGGCAAGCGTCGCGGTCTCGAGACCGAGGACGCCGTCCATGAAAATCTTGCGGTCCATGTCCTTGGGGCCAAAGCCGTAGGTCTCGGGCTCCAGCTCCACATGCAGCGGGCGTTCCTCAAGACCGAGCGGATCGAGATAGGCCATCAGGTGGCCGCGCACCCGGTAGGTGCGGACGAGCATCAGGGCGCGGATACTGTCGATGGTGGCGTTGCGCACGTCGGCGGCAGAAAGGCCGGCACCCTTGGCATCCGCCTTCGACTTCTCGGCCTCGATGAACATGTCGCCAGCGTCAAGCGCCTTGAACCGTTCATCTGCGGGCTTCAGCGGCCAGTCGCTGCGCGCCCACGAAGGGCCTGCGGCGCGAATGCCGGCTTCGAGATCCTCGAAATAGCGGGCCCAGGTCTGGTCAACCGAGAAAGGGTCGGCCTGATACTGGTCATAAAGGGATTCAACGAAGGCGGGGCTGACACCCTCGAGGGCTGAAATGCGGTCGAATTCTGCACCCATGTCCCAAACGCTCCTTTGGCGCGATGCGGCCTGACTGATACGCGGCCTTGTAACGGGTTACAGGGGCGGCCACCAAGCCACCCCTGCCTTACTGGTTTCTCAGGCGCCCATGGCCTTAAGAAGAGTCTCGCCGAGGGCTGCCGGGCTGTCCGAGACAACGATACCGGCCGACTTCATGGCCTCGATCTTGTCTTCGGCGCCGCCTTTGCCGCCCGAAACGATGGCGCCGGCGTGGCCCATGGTGCGGCCCTTCGGTGCCGTGCGGCCAGCGATGAAGCCTGCAATCGGCTTCTTCGTCTTGGACGCTTTCAGGAACTCGGCTGCCTCTTCCTCGGCCGAACCACCGATCTCGCCGATCATGATGATCGCTTCGGTCTCGGGATCGCCCAGGAACATGTCGAGGCAGTCGATGAAGTTGGTGCCGTTGACCGGATCGCCGCCGATACCGATACAGGTCGACTGGCCGAGACCGGCTGCGGTGGTCTGCGCAACAGCTTCATAGGTCAGCGTGCCGGAACGCGACACGATACCAACCTTGCCGCGACGGTGGATGTGGCCCGGCATGATGCCGATCTTGCACTCGCCGGGGGTGATCACGCCCGGGCAGTTCGGGCCCACAAGGCGGGTGCCCGAGTTTTTGAGCGCGCGCTTCACACGGACCATATCGAGGACCGGGATACCTTCGGTGATGCAGACAACGAGCGGCAGCTCGGCATCGATCGCCTCAAGGATCGCGTCAGCCGCGAACGGCGGCGGAACATAGATGACCGAGGCATTGGCGCCGGTTTTGGAAACGGCATCAGCCACGGTGTCGAACACCGGCAGGTCCAGATGCTTGGTGCCGCCTTTGCCGGGGGTTACGCCGCCGACCATCTTGGTGCCGTAAGCGATTGCCTGCTCGGAGTGGAAGGTGCCCTGCGCGCCGGTGAAGCCCTGGCAGATGACCTTGGTGTCCTTATTGACGAGAACAGCCATTTACGCGGCCTCCTTCACTGCTTTCACCACCTTCTGGGCGGCGTCATTGAGATTGTCGGCGGCAATGATCGGCAGGCCGCTATCGGCCATGATCTGTTTGCCGAGCTCGACGTTCGTGCCTTCAAGGCGCACGACAAGCGGTACCGAAAGTGCAACCTCGCGGGCAGCCGAAACTACGCCCTCAGCGATAACATCACAGCGCATGATACCGCCGAAGATGTTGACGAGGATGCCTTCGACGTTCGGGTCCGACAGGATGATCTTGAAAGCTTCGGTCACGCGTTCTTTGGTGGCACCACCGCCCACATCAAGGAAGTTGGCGGGTTCGCCGCCCTTCAGCTTGATGATGTCCATGGTGGCCATGGCGAGGCCGGCACCGTTCACCATGCAGCCGATGTTGCCATCGAGGCTGACATAGTTGAGGTCGTATTTGGACGCTTCGATCTCTTTCGGATCTTCTTCCGACTCGTCACGCAGCTCTTTCACATCCGGGTGGCGGAAAAGCGCGTTGCCGTCGAACGACATTTTGGCATCGAGGACGATCATCTTGTCGTCTTCGGTGAGCACCAGCGGGTTGATTTCAAGGAGCGAGGCGTCGAGCTCGGTGAAAGCCTTGTAGAGGCTGGAGATGAGCTTGATGCATTCCTTGGCGGCATTGCCTTCAAGGCCGAGGCCGTAGGCCACGCGGCGGCAGTGGTAAGCCTGCAGGCCGGCAACCGGATCGATGGTGATCGTGTTGATCTTTTCCGGGGTGTGCTCGGCCACTTCCTCGATGTCCATCCCGCCTTCGGTGGAGGACACGATGGCGATGCGGCTGGTGGCACGGTCAACGAGCAGCGAAAGATAGTATTCTTTCTTGATGCGGCAACCGTCTTCCACATAGATCCGCTTGACTTCCTTGCCCTCGGGGCCGGTCTGGTGGGTTACCAGCGTCTTGCCGATCAGTTCCTTGGCCATCGCCTCGACATCGTCGAGCGACTTGACAACTTTCACGCCGCCAGCCTTGCCGCGACCGCCTGCGTGGATCTGGGCCTTCACGACCCAGACCGGACCGCCGAGCTTCTTGGCGGCATCCACCGCTTCGTGCGGCGTGTAAGCAACACCGCCATCAAGGACCGGTGCGCCGAACTTTTTCAGAAGGCCCTTGGCCTGATACTCATGGATATTCATTGTCCCTCAACTCCTGTTCGAAGGGAGCCCTCGCCCTCAGGCGAGGGTCGGATCGATTGCTTTACAGGCGTCCATCAGGCCCTTCACGGCATTCACCGAGTGATCGAAGCCAGATTTCTCTTCGCCCTGGAGGTCGATCTCGACCACTTTCTCGATGCCGCCTTCACCGATGATCACCGGTACGCCGACATACATATCCTTCAGGCCATACTCGCCCGCGAGGAAGGAAGCGCAAGGCAGCAGGCGCTTCTTGTCCTTCAGGTAGCTTTCCGCCATTTCGATGGCGCTCGTCGCCGGGGCGTAGAAAGCCGAACCGGTTTTCAGGAGGCCAACGATCTCGGCGCCGCCGTCACGGGTGCGCTGCACGATCGCGTCGATCTTTTCCTGCGTGGACCAGCCCATCTTGATCAGGTCCGGCACCGGGATACCGGCCACAGCCGAGTAACGGGTCAGCGGAACCATGGTGTCGCCGTGGCCACCGAGCACGAAGGCGGTGACGTCCTGGACCGACACATTGAATTCTTCAGCGAGGAAGTGGCGGAAGCGGGCGCTATCCAGCACGCCAGCCATGCCGGTGACCATGTGGGTCGGCAGGCCGGAGAATTTCTGCAGTGCCCAGACCATCGCGTCGAGCGGGTTGGTGATGCAGATGACGAAAGCGTTCGGCGCATATTTGGCGATGCCTTCACCGACCGACTTCATAACCTTCAGGTTGATGCCGAGAAGGTCGTCGCGGCTCATGCCCGGCTTGCGCGGCACGCCGGCGGTGACGATCACAACGTCGGCGCCTGCGATATCGGCATAGTCATTGGCGCCTTTGAGTTTCGCATTGAAGCCTTCAACCGGACCCGACTGCGCGAGGTCCAGCGACTTGCCCTGGGGCAGCCCTTCAACGATGTCGAACAGGACAACATCGCCCAGTTCCTTGAGCGCAGCGAGGTGCGCGAGGGTGCCACCGATCTGGCCGCCGCCGATCAATGCAATTTTCTTACGTGCCATGAGAATGCTCCAGCTTAGCGTGTGAGGCCCATTGGGGATGAGGCCATACCACTGAAAACAGGGGAATAATAAGGGTGGTTCCTAGCGCGTTTGGCATGCACTGGCAACCGGGAAACCGCTTTCCGTCCCAAGTTTCAAAGTCAGCCGGACCACTCTAAGCCCTGAGGGACGAAAAGCACGTTCTTTTTTAGGGGGTCAGCCATGTGCCGGACGCATGGAACGACAAGGCCCGCCACCGGACCAATCGGCAGCGGGCCTTATCAATTCCGCGTGAAAGCCGCCTCAGGCCGCCAGCACCAACCGGCGGCGGCGCATCGCGACACCGGCAAGGCCGAAACCCATGATCAGGGTGAGCCATGTGGCGGGTTCAGGGACGGCGGGGGTTGTCATGGTCACCAAATGCCCCTTAGGCTGACTAACGGTAGCAAATGTTATTTCCATGACTGAGCTGTCCAGATTGTTGAACTCAAAGATTCTGTCCGCGTCGACACCGTCAAAACTATCATGTCGATCTGAATAGGCGCCGAACCAAAGAATTTCATCGCCAAAACTACCATCTGTGAAAACACTAGGATAAATCCACGTAGTGAATTCTATGTTATCCTGCGCAAATCCACCCGAATTAGGAGCATAAGTATCTGTTATTATTATATCCCCATCAGAAGTCGCTGTTTTATTGCCAATGACCCATTCAACCAGTTCAACCTTGTACGTGGCCACCCGAGCGTTCTGATTAGACCCTATCCAAGTCATGTCAGGATTAGGGTTAGCCTCCGAGGTTTCTTCATAATGAATAGCGTCGGCAACTTTCAGCGTGGGATCGAAATGCAGCGTCGCAACCACATCAACATACAAGCTGTCCTCAACACCGAAATAACTTGCTAGCGCAGCGCTGTACATTTTTGCCTTGTGTGTAAACACAAACGTCTGCACAGCAGCCTGCGCGCCCGCGCTCAACCCCATCGCCAGTACCGCAGCAGCGGCTGCCTTCTTCATGAACGACATAATTTTATCCTCGGGTTACTGAGCTGCAAATGCCACCCGGCGGCGGCGCACCGCGACACCGGCAAGGCCGAAGCCCGTGATCAGGGTGAGCCAAGTGGCGGGTTCGGGGACGGCGGGGGCGAGGGACATGGTCACATAATGCTTATTGCCGGCAGGATAATTCTCAGCAGCCCCACCAAAGATGAAAGCATAGCTCCCAATGGCTTGGTTAAATTTCAGGATATTGCTCGCATCCGCACCGTCTAAAAAGTCGGCAGGAGAGATTCCCGTCTCAACACCAATCGTGAAGAAATCAATACCGTTGGAAAAAGTCGGGCCAGCAACCACCAGCGAAATATAGTCGCCGTTAATGCCGTCGTGAATTCCAAGCCACACGCTGTTCGCGATAACTGTCTGGTTCCCAAATTGCACCACCGCCGCGGCAACACCATAACTCGCATAGGTGAATGTACTTGCGTATTGGACGTAATACGCATTCTCAGGAGTTTGAGCGGTGTCGAAGTCAAGACGCGCAGAAAACGAGCTGGTGACCCCATCCACCACACCGAACTGAGCGGCAATTTCTGGGTTAAAATATTCATACGTACCTTCAAACACAAACGTCTGCACGGCTGCCTGCGCACCCGCACTCAGCCCCATCGCCAGCACCGCAGCGGCAGCTGCTTTTTTCATAAACAACATAAATCTACTCTCAGGATTACTGGGCAACACACGCCAACCGGCGGCGGCGCACCGCGACACCGGCAAGGCCGAAGCCCATGATCAGGGTGAGCCATGTGGCGGGTTCGGGGACACCTGCGACTGACAATTGAATGTCCGTGAACTGATAAAAGTTGCTGTTAATAGCGAAGTTTCCGCCTTCACCTAGGGTACCGCCATATCGGGTGCCACCAAGAGAGTTGAAATCGAGAAAATGCTGAATTCCAAAGTCGTCAATTGAGTCAAATGGCATCCCGACGTTGAAAGTCATTCCATGGGACGATTTTCCGCTAGCAAGCTGGAGCGGTTCGTAGATGCCTAGATCAGCGTTGAAACCAACTGTAGCATCAATCGACACCCTGTCCGAATAGGGGCCGAGATAACCTTTGGCATCCGTAACGATTACAATGACCCGATCTAAGGTGACTTGCTGGTTCCCCAGATGGCCGGTAAAATTGTTGCCGTAATAATTGGCGTGATGGAACGGCGTCCCATCAGAAGCAGTGTTCATTGTGGTAGAATAGCCTGGTGGCAGAGCGGTATCCAAATCGAAGCTAAAATCAAAGCGACCGACTGTACCTTCCACAACGCCAAACGAAGCTGCCGCCTCTTCCGTCCAGAATTCCACATTCCCAGTAAGATTGAAGGTCTGCACGGCAGCCTGCGAACCCGCGCTCAGCCCCATCGCCAGCACCGCAGCGGCGGCTTTCTTCAGAATAGCCATCTATCCATTCTCCGAGAATTATTGAACGGCACACGCCACCCGGCGGCGGCGCACTGCGACACCGGCAAGGCCGAAGCCCATGATCATAGTGAGCCATGTGGCGGGTTCGGGGACGCCGCCAACCGTCATCGTGATATTGCCAAGGGTGATCAGGCCTTCATTGGTCGAGACGCGACCCCAGTTAAGGTCCGTTATCTCGTTGAAGGCGAAAAGGTTGGATGCGTTGGCTGTCGGCCAGAAGGTTTCGTCCAGCATTTGCCCGTGAACATTCGAGAACAGCACCGACAGGCCGTTGACAAGAAAGATATCACTGATCCCCGAAGCATAGGTGCTGTCGTGAGTCAGCGAGGTGCCATCCATGATGCCGTTGCGCACATAGACATCGTTGGGGTTGCCGGATGCACCGACACCGCTGCCATCGTAAGACCAGGACTGGTCGTCCAGCGTCCAGCTGAAGCTTTCATAATAATAGCGGGCTATTTCCTGCTCGAACGGATTGCCCGGCTTCGGATCGATCTTGCTGTAGGTCCAGGCATCTGTCGTCGTTTGCCCGGCATCGAACTTCAGGGTCGCTGTGAAGGTCCCGACCGTGCCGGAGAGAATGCCAAATTTCTGGGCCAAAGCCTCGGATTCGTATGATGCTTCCCCCGAAAAGACGAAGGTGGTGACAGCCGCCTCGGCACCCACGCTCAACCCGGTTGCAAGCAGCGCCGCAGCGGCGGCTTTCTTCAGAACAGACATACGACCCCCATGATCAATTGCCGGAAAGCGCCGTGGCAACACCACCATGACGCACATAGGACGATTTGCACACGCAGAGGGCGTATCGGTCAATCGAATTTTAATGAAGTTTTAACTGTAGGCCCCGTCTGCATAATTTCTGCAGAATTTCAAAGGCGCGCAATGGCATGACTGTCCCGATTTGGGACATGCATCCTTCATCTCGCGAGCGGAAATCACAACCACAGATGAATCTGTGGCGCTTCCGGGGCGTTCAGCCCTGCGCTTCCGGCACACCGTGGCCGCGGGCGAGATAGTCTTCGGATTGCATCTCCATGAGGCGCGATACGGTGCGCTCAAACTCGAAGGCGCCGTCGCCTTCGGTATAAAGCGCTTCGGGCGGCACCTCGGCATTGCACAGGAGCTTCACGCCGTGCTCGTAAAGCGCGTCGATAAGCGTGACAAAGCGCCGGGCCTCGTTCCTTTTGGCGGGGCCGAGCTTCGGGATCGCGACCAGAATGACGGTGTGATAATGCCGCGCAATGGTGAGATAATCGGCGGGGCCGAGCGCCGAAGCGCACAGCCGCTTGAAGGAGAAAACCGCTACGCCCTTCGCCGCCTTCGGCACGAAAACGGTGCGGCCAAGCACCGTCAGTTCCTCGGACGGCACCTTGTCGCGGTCCGAAACATCACGGTCGGTCAGCTTGAAAAAGGCAGCCGAAAGCCGGTCGGTCGTTTCCTGATCGACTGGCACCAGATAGGTTTCCACACCCTTCATGCGGTCCAGCCGGTAATCAACCGGGCCGTCCAGTGTCATCACGTCAAACTCGGCCTCGAGCCGCGCGATGAAGGGCAGGAATAGCTGGCGGTTCAGGCCGTCCTTATACAGGTCCTTCGGCGGGCGGTTGGAGGTGGCCACGATCACCACGCCGCGCGACATCAGGCCTTCAAAGAGGCGCGACAGAACCATGGCATCCGCAATATCGGTCACCTGCATTTCATCGAAACACAGAAGCGTCGCTTCATAAGCGATCTGGCGGGCTATCGGCGGGATCGGGTCGTCTTCGGTCGCGCGTGCGCCCATCTTCAGCCGCTCGGCCGGGCTCATCTGGCGCCAGGCATTGAGCCGCGCATGGATATCCAGCATGAATTCGTGGAAATGGACGCGCTTCTTGGCTTTCACCGGGGCGGTCTCGAAAAACAGGTCCATCAGCATGGATTTGCCGCGCCCGACGCCGCCATAAAGGTAAAGCCCGCGCGGTACCTTCTTCTCGTTATTGCCCCAGCTGAAAAGCGTGGAAAGCCGCCACGACCGCACGCTGAGGCCGGTGGCATGACCCGACAGCTCGGGATAGTCCTTCAGCTCGCCCCACAGCCGTTCGAGCCGCGCCACAACCCGCGCCTGATCGCCGTCCGGCCTGATCTCGCCTGCCGCCTGCAGGGCATGATAGCGGGCGGTTGGCCCTGATGGGTCGAAACTGGCTGTCACACACGGGCTCCCCGAGTCTCATCGTCTTTCCTGTGTCCTAGCACGCGCCGAAAGCTGCCAGCAATGCCAAAGCGCGGCGCGCAGCCTGCGTGGCCCACCCTGTTGACAGCCCCCCGCGCCGCTTCCACACTGGGGCCAGAACAGGAAAGAAAAATGCCAGAAAGCCTAGACCTCCCGAGACGACTGATCCCGCTGACCGGCGTGAAGAATTTGCGCGACCTTGGCGGATACCATACAGCGGACGGCCGCCAGACGCGCTGGGGCGCGCTTTTCCGGTCCGGCCACCTGGCCGACATGACCGAGGAATGCGGCACCGAAATGTGCGTGCGCGACATCGAAACCGTGATCGATTTCCGCACCGATCATGAGAAGGTCCGCCATCCCGTTCACTGGCCCTGCATGTGGACGCCGCGCTATCACGCCGTGCCCATCGGCGGCAATGTGGCGGCCCGCATCAAGGAACTGTTCGACAGCCTGACCGCCGGCAGCGTGTTTCCGGCGCACGAGCTGGACGAAGGTTTCCGCGCGGCGTTCGAAACCATCCCGATCGCCAATGCGTCCGGCCTGAGGCGGATGATGGATGTGCTGATCGACGATCATCAGGGCAATGCCGCCCTCATCCATTGCACTGCCGGCAAGGATCGCACCGGCATCGGCTGCGCGCTTGTCCTGACCGCCCTTGGCGTGGACGCGGACGAAGTGGTGGAGGATTTCCTGCTGACCAACAGCGCGGTGGACCGCGATGCGGCGACCGAGCGCATGTCGGACTATATCTTCGCCAAGTCCGGCCACCGGGTGACGCCGCGCGCGCTGCGCCCGCTGGTGGGCGTGGAGGCCGACTGGCTGATGCGCGCATGGCACGCGATGGAGCAAAGCTTCGGGTCAATCGACGGCTACCTGCAAACCGCCCTCGGGCTGGATGACGCCCGCCGAGAAAAGCTGCGCGAGCGGTTCCTCACCCCGTGATAACCCGAGCCTAGTGCGCCTTGTTGGCGCGCAAGGCCTTGCCGATCAGCGCATCAATCCGACCGTCCGATTTCATGCGGGCAATCGCCGCATTCAGGCCGGGCAACTGGTCGGCATGGTCCTTGTGAACCCTGATCCTGAGGCCATAGCGCTGGGTAACGGGGCCAAGGACAACCGGCAGCGGATTGGCCGCCTGCATGCGGAAAAACTCCTGCACGCCGAACACGGTGACATCCGCCCGGCCATCGGCGAGGGCATCGAATGCATCTTCAATGGTCTCGACCGGCACCCGCAGGCGGATCTGGTTATCCAGCGTATAGTTGAAGCCCTTCACAGTCGCAAAACGCAGCCCTTCCAGATTAATGGGGGCGTCCGTCGCGGGCCTGCGTACATTGGGGCCAAGGATCAGGTGATCGGCCGCGACGAAAAAATGGTCGCTGAAAAGCTGGACTTCGGCTTCATCAGCACGCGTGCGCCACTCGGGGATGGAGCAGCAGTCCATATCCAGATCGCCGCTTACAAAGCGGTCGCGCAGCACATCGACGGTAGCGTGAATGATTTCGGCCTCGAATCCTGCTTCCTTGACGATGGCAACAATCGCATCGTCATAGATGGTGCTGTCGATGAGGCCAATCCGCAACGGCTCAGCCTGCGCGGCGGGCGTGAAAGCCAGCGGCAACAGCAGCAGGGCCGCCATTCCGGCAGCCATATTCGAATTTCCCCACTTCATCAGTCGGCACCACACTTAGAAACACAGGGGCAGTGCCTGTCTGCCCATTCCCTGGCGCCTTTATCGGCGCCAACCCTTAAAAAGTCCTAAAAATTTGTTGAATAAGCGTAAATGCGCCGGGCATTTCGGGGCTGCTTCCTCAAAAGAAAAGGGCCGGCAAACGCCAGCCCTTTGATCCGATTGATGAAAGGCCGAAATCAGCCTTTGCGTTCCACCATCATCTTCTTGATCTCGGCAATCGCCTTCGCGGGGTTCAGACCCTTCGGGCAGGCGTTCGCGCAGTTCATGATCGTGTGGCAGCGATAAAGCCGGAACGGATCCTCAAGGTTATCGAGGCGGTCGCCGGTGGCTTCGTCGCGGCTGTCGATGATCCAGCGATAAGCCTGCAGGAGGATAGCAGGGCCGAGATATTTGTCGCCGTTCCACCAGTAGCTCGGGCACGAGGTCGAGCAGCAGGCGCAGAGGATACATTCGTAAAGCCCATCGAGCTTTTCGCGGTCTTCAACCGACTGCAGACGCTCTTTTTCAGGCGTCGTTGACTGCGTCTGCATCCACGGCTTGATCGAGGCATATTGCGCATAGAAGTTGGTCAGGTCCGGCACCAGATCCTTCACCACTTCCAGATGCGGCAGCGGGGTGATCTTCACTTCGCCCTTCACGTCTTCGATGGCGCGGGTGCAGGCGAGCGTGTTCTTGCCATCGATATTCATCGCGCACGAACCGCACACGCCTTCGCGGCACGAACGCCGGAAGGTCAGCGTGCTGTCCATCTCGTTCTTGATCTTGATAAGGGCATCAAGAACCATCGGACCGCAGCTGTCCATGTCCACTTCGAACGTGTCCATGCGCGGGTTTTCGCCATCATCCGGGTTCCAGCGGTAAACCGAGAACTTGCGGATATTCTTGGCGCCATCGGCAGCCTTGACGGTTTTGCCCTTGCCGATCTTCGAGTTTGCAGGAAGCGAGAATTCAGCCATTTGTTTTCATCCCTTCCTTAGTACACCCGGGCCTTCGGCTTGATATAGCCGATTTCCTCGGTAAGCGTGAAATCATGGACCGGACGATCGCCAAGCGTCACCTTCTTGCCGTCGAACCAGCAAACAGTGTGCTTCATCCAGTTCTTGTCGTCGCGGTCAGGGAAGTCTTCGTGCATATGAGCACCACGGCTTTCCTTGCGATTTTCCGCCGAATGCATGGTCAGCACGGCCTGGCCGATCAGGTTCTGCAGTTCCAGCGTCTCAATGAGGTCGCTGTTCCAGACGAGGCTCCTATCACTGGTCTTCAGGTCGCCCATACCGGCGGCAACCTCGTCGATCATCTTGACACCTTCCTCGAGGACTTCCTTGGTGCGGAACACCGCGCAGTTGTTCTGCATGGTGCGCTGCATCTTCAGGCGCATCTCGGCGGTCGGGGTCGAGCCCGAGGCATAGCGGGCAGCGTCGAGGCGGCTGAGGGCCATGTCGGCATAGCCTTCCGCCAGCGCCTTCTGGGTTGCACCCGACTTGACGATCTCCGGCACCCGCTTGCCAACCGCGCGACCGAACACCACAAGGTCGATGAGCGAGTTGGAGCCGAGACGGTTTGCACCGTGGACCGATACACAGGCTGCCTCGCCAACCGCGAACAGACCCGGCACCACAGCGTCCGGATTGTCCTTCGTCGGGTTGATGACCTCGCCGTGATAGTTCGTCGGTATACCGCCCATGTTGTAATGAACGGTAGGCAGGATCGGGATCGGCTCTTTGGTCACATCGACGCCTGCGAAGATTTTCGCGGATTCCGAAATGCCCGGCAGGCGCTTGTGCAGCACATCAGCCGGCAGGTGCTCAAGGTGCAGGAACATGTGATCCTTGTTGGCGCCAACGCCGCGGCCTTCACGGATCTCGTTCGAGATCGAGCGCGAAACCACATCGCGCGAGGCCAGATCCTTCGCCGATGGTGCATAGCGTTCCATGAAACGCTCACCTTCGGAGTTCCGCAGGATACCGCCTTCACCGCGGGCACCCTCGGTGATCAGCACGCCGGCACCGTAGATGCCGGTCGGGTGGAACTGGACGAACTCCAGATCCTGCAGGGCAAGGCCTGCCCGCAGCACCATGCCGCCGCCGTCACCGGTGCAGGTGTGGGCGCTGGTGGCCGAGAAGTAGGCACGGCCATAACCGCCGGTCGCCAGCACGGTGGCCTGGGACCGGAAGGCATGGATCGAACCGTCTTCCATATTCATCGCGATCACACCACGGCATTCACCGTTTTCCATGATCAGGTCGATGGCGAAATATTCGATATAGAAGTCGCTATCGTACTTCAGCGACTGCTGATAAAGCGCGTGCAGCATGGCGTGGCCGGTACGGTCGGCGGCAGCGCAGGTGCGCTGGGCTGCCGGGCCTTCACCGAACTTGGTGGTCATACCACCGAACGGGCGCTGGTAGATTTTGCCCTCTTCGGTACGGCTGAAGGGCACACCATAATGTTCCAGTTCGTAAACCGCTGCCGGAGCCTCGCGGACCATATATTCGATCGCGTCCTGGTCACCGAGCCAGTCGGAGCCCTTGACGGTGTCATACATGTGCCACTGCCAGTTATCCTCGCCCATGTTGCCAAGCGACGCGGCGATGCCGCCTTGCGCTGCCACGGTGTGCGAACGGGTCGGGAAAACCTTGGTGATGCACGCCGTCTTGAGCCCGCTTTCAGCAAGGCCCATGGTCGCACGGAGGCCAGAGCCACCGGCGCCGACAACAACGGCATCATAGGTATGAAGGGTAATGGGATAGGCCTTGGACATCACTTATCCCCCAAAGGCGATCTTGAGAATGGAAAAGGCGCCAAGCGCCGCGAGCAGGATCGTGCCGAAGGTGATGGCCGTCATCACGATGATCTTGTTCATCTTCGTGTGGACATAATCCTCGACCATCACCTGCAGGCCGAGGCGCAGGTGCCAGGTCACGTTCAGGACGAAAAGCAGCATCAGCACAGCCACGAGCGGCTGCTGGAGCCACGAAACCCAATCAGCATAGGGCTTGCCGGCATTGCCGATGAAAGAGGTCACAACAAACAGCGTCAGCGGGATGTTGGCCACGCCGCTCATGCGCTGCACCCACCAGTGATGGGTGCCTTCCTTGGCGGAACCAAGGCCACGGACCTTGGCGAGAGGGGCTTTGAAATCGCTCATGATCAGATCATCCCCAGCATGCGGTAACCCATCACCCAGATCACGATTGTGGCGGCGATGGAAAACACGAATGTGAATTTGGCCGAAGCCGCATTGATCTTCAGGCTATACATACGGCCGCTGTCCATGATCAGATGGCGGATGCCGGAGGCAAAATGCTGCATCAGGGCCCAGGTGAGGCCGAAGAGCACGAAACGCCCCAGGGGACTCGCCAGACACGTCATCACTGTATCGAAGCTCTCCGGGCCGGAAGCCAGAGCCATGAGCCACCAGACAAGGATAACCGTCCCCACCGCGAGCGCCGAACCGGTCGCACGGTGAAGGATGGAGGCAGCCATTGCGGCGCTCCAGCGGTAAACCTGCAGGTGGGGAGAAAGCGGGCGGTTCGCCTGTGCCATGAAAAATCCCCTAGAAGAAATACAATGTTGAGGCGGGCACGGCCCTCGATCCGGGCCCGTCATCGTCCGACGCCCCTTTTAACGCCGCGTCGCCTTGTTCCGCAAGGCGGATATTCAACAAACGCCCAACTTTCGCCACGCTTCTGCCGACGCGAAATATTCACAACCCAAACGATTGCACATTGAAACTTTGGTTGGTAGCTTCGATCCATAAAATTGTATTCATGGATTTGACCCTATATGCGCCATTCCCTGCGGGCAGCCTTTCTGGCCTTCACCCTTGCCTTCCCTGCGTTTGCTGAAGAAGCGACAACCCCGCCCCCGCTTTACCCGGTGGAGCAGTTCGCCGCGCTCGCGCGGGTCAACCAACTGACCGTCTCACCGGACGGGGAGTTTATCGCCTATATCTCGCCGCTTGGCGGGCGCCAGCATGTGGTGATGCACCGACTGGGCGAGAAAGACTTCAACAAGATGGTGATCCTGCCGCCAATCGACGAGGGCAGATTGACGGCCGACGTCAGCTGGATCCGCTGGGCCAACAATGAACGGCTGTTCGTTTCCTACCGCTTCACCAATGACGACGCCTTCCGGCGTTATGTCCGCACTGCCATGTTCAGCGTGCCGCGCGAAGGCAAAATCAAATGGGTCGATATGGCCCAGCCCAGCCGAGACCAGCGGAAGCAGGGATATAAAGCGTCGCCAGCCCAGTTCAAGGACGACATTATCGATCATCTGCCGGACGAGCCGGATTTTGTCCTGCAGTCTATCGACAGTGACCAGGATGGCAGCGACGAAATCCGGAAGGTGAATGTTCACACCGGCAAATATTCCGTGGTGACCGAAGGCCGGGCCAGTATTCAGAATTGGCTTGTCGATGCCAATCATGAGCCCCGGCTCGGCTGGGGATATGACCAGTATTCGAACAGCAAGACGATCTACCGCAGCCCCGAAACCGGCAAATTCATCGACCTGACGGACACCGAATGGCTTGATTCCGACAGGATCAACCCGATCGGCTTCACCGACGACCCCCGCATCGTTTATGCCCTTGAAACCGTCAGTGACACGGTCAAGCGGCTGGTCTCCTTTGACGTTCTGGAAGGCAAGGTGAAAAGCATCCTGTTCGAGCGCGAGGGCGCCACCGCCACGGGCCTGCGCCGTCACCCGGTCAATGACGTTGTCATCGGTTATACCTATAGCGATGAAGACGGCGGCGACACTTTCTACACCGATCCCTTCCTGAACAAGCTGAAAGCACGGATCGATCAGCTGCTGCCGGATGGCTATAACCGGATTGTCGATTTTGTACCCGCACGCAGCCAGTATTTCATCCTGCATAGCAACGAACGCAATGAAGGCACCTATTTCATCCTCGACCTGAAATCCAAGACGCTGACGCCCGAGATCAATCGCCGCGACTTTGCGCCGGATACAATGGCCAGCACGCTCAGCTATACGGTGGCGGCCCGTGACGGGCTCGAATTCAAGGCGATGCTGACCCTGCCGGTTGGACGGAAGGCCGAGAACCTGCCGTTGATCGTCATGCCGCACGGTGGCCCCCATGCACGCACATCCGGCGGTTTCCAGTATCAACGCCAGTTTTTCGCCAATCGTGGCTACGCGGTGCTCGAACCCGATTTCCGCGGGTCCACGGGCTATGGCACCCAGTTCAAGGAAGCCGGCTTCAACGAATGGGGCGGCAAGATGCAGGATGACGTGACCGACGCCACCAAATGGGCAATTGAAAAGGGTATCGCAGACCCTGCCCGCATCTGCATTGTCGGCGGTTCCTACGGCGGTTACGCGTCCCTCATGGGCACCATCATGGCGCCTGGCATGTATGCTTGCGCCATCAGCATCAACGGTGTGGCCGACATCCCCGGCATGCTGCGGTTCGACCGCTATTTCCTCGGCGGCCGCGAGTGGAACAAGAAGATCATCCCCGAAGGCCGCAAGGCGACAGATATCTCGCCCGTCGACCGCGCAGCAGAAGTTTCGGCCCCTGTTCTGATCATCCACGCGAAGGACGATCCGGTCGTGCGCTTCGATCAGGGCAAGGGGATGTATTCCAAACTCAAATCGCTTGGCAAACCCGTTGAATTCATTGAGCTGAAATCAGGTGACCATTATCTCGATACCACCGAAGCCCGCCTCGCGACGCTCACCGCGATGGAGGCTTTCCTGAAAACACATCTGGGCGCACCCGCACCCTGACCTTTATCCAGACGTCCGGAGACTTTATGAAATTCTCAACTGCCTTTCTCGGCACATTCGCCAGAACCACCTGCATCGCAGCTCTCCTCACGGGGGTTGCACAGGCTGCCGTAGCCGACACGCCGCCAGCCCTGATCCCGGTTGAACGCTTCGCCGAGCTGCCCTCTGCCCAGCATTTCAACCTTTCGCCGGGCGGCGATTATGTCGCCTATGTCTCGCCCATCAACGGGCGCCAGCATGTGTTCATGCATCCGATCGGCGACACAAGCCCTGAAACGCTCGTTGTCCTGCCGCCGATCGATCAGGGCCGGATCACCGCCGACATTTCCTGGATCGACTGGGCCAACAATGAAACGCTCCTCATTGCCTATCGCTTCACCGACCGCATTCGCGGCGAAGAATTTACCCGCACCGACATGTTCAGCCTGAACCGCAAGAAGGGTTCAAAATTCATGAGCATGGCGCGCCCCAGCAAACGGGAGAAGGACGAAGGCCTCACGTCGTCACGCGCCCAGTTCAAGGACCGGGTGATCGACATGCTGCCCGATGACCCCGAGCATATCCTGACCACCCTCGACCCCGAGATGAACGGCAAATACGAAATCCGCAAGGTGAAGGTGAAGAACGGCCAGTTCAGCGTGGTCAGCGATGGCATGCACGGCATCCAGCAATGGATGACCGACGAGAACCACGAGCCCCGCATCGGCTGGGGCTACGACCGCACCGAATTCCATATCGTTTACAAGGACCCGGATACCGACCGCCTCGGCGATATTCAGGATTCGGGCATGATGGCGAGCGGCGAGATCGAGCTGCTCTCCTTCACCCAGGATCCCAAGGTTGCCTATGCCCTGCATCTGCAGGAAGACGGCAACCACACGCTTGTCACCTACAACATCCCCTCGGGGCAAATCGTCGAAACCCTTTTTGCGCCCGAAGAAGGTGATGTGACCGGCCTGAAGCGCGATCCCGAAACCGACGCCGTCATCGGCTATCGCTATAACGGCCCTGACGGCGGGCGCGTTCATTATATCGACAAGCAGATCGCCGGCCTGAAGACCAGCATCGACAAGCTGCTGCCGGACGGATTGAACGAGATCACCGATATCGTGCGCAGCCAGAAGATGTTCCTGATCCTGCACAGCAGTGTGCGTGATCCCGGCAGCTATTATCTTCTGGACCTGAAATCGAAGCAGCTGTCGCCGATCACCCGCACCCGGAATATCGATCCGGCAACGCTGACCGATATCGAGGTGCAGAAGATCGCCGCCCGTGACGGGCTGGAGTTTGAGGTGCTGGTCACCAAACCGGCCGGTAGCGAGGCAAAGAATCTGCCGATGGTGGTTTTCCCCCATGGTGGACCACATTCCCGCAGCTCCATCTCCTTCCACTATATGGCGCAGTTCATGGCAAACCGTGGCTATGTCGTACTGCAGCCGAACTTCCGGGGCTCCACCGGGTACGGTGATGCCTTCGTGGAAGCCGGCTACAATGAATGGGGCCGCAAAATGCAGGAAGATGTGACCGACGCGACCAAGTGGGCAATCGAACAGGGGCTGGCCGATCCGAAGCGCATCTGCATCGCTGGCGGTTCCTACGGCGGTTATGCTGCCCTCATGGGTGCGATCACCGAGCCTGATCTATATGCCTGCGCGATCAGCTTCAACGGAGTGGCCGATATTCCCCGCATGATCGAGGCCGACAAGGGCTTCATTGGCGGGAAATTCCGGGTGAAGAAAATCATCCCCGAAGGGATGAAGAAGGAAGACATCTCGCCAGTGCACCGCGCCGCCGAGATCAAGGCCCCGATCCTGCTCATTCACGCCAAGGATGATCCGGTCGTACCGTTCGACCATGGCCGCGCCATGAACAGCAAGCTGAAAAGCCTGCAAAAGTCGGTCGAGTTCGTAGAAATGGATTCCGGTGACCATCATCTGGAATCCGCAGAAGCGCGCCTCGCGACGCTCAACGCGATGGAAGCTTTCCTCGCCCGTCACATCGGCGCGGGAACTGCGGCGGGGCGCTGAGCCCCACCGGTCATCTGATATCGAAAATCCGCGCGGTGCCTCAGGCGCCGCGCAGGTCTTTCAGGAAGGTCTCGACCCGGTCGCTGAGCGTTTCTGCTTCGGCCGACAGGCTTTCCGCCGCCTCACCGACTTCGCTGGCACCACGCTCGGTTTTCGCCGAGGCCGTGCTCACGCTTGCCACGTTCCGGGAAACATCCTGCGTGCCTTCGGCCGCTTCGCGGACATTGTTCGAAATCTCGCCAGCAACGACCGTTTGTTCGTCGACCGCGCTCGCGATGGTGCGGGCACTGGTGCCCACGTTGGCGATGCGGGTATCGATGGTGCGGATGGCTTCGGCGGTCTCATCCGATGCGGTTTGCATCGCGGCCACTTCGGCGGTGATTTCCATCGTCGCCTGTGCCGTCTGGTTCGCAAGGTTCTTCACCTCGTTCGCCACAACGGCAAAGCCCTTGCCGGCCTCGCCTGCCCGCGCGGCCTCAATCGTGGCGTTGAGGGCCAATAGGTTGGTCTGGTCCGCAATCTTGCGGATGAAGGTCAGCACACCACCGATCTTTTCAGCCGCCACCGCCAGCCGGGTCACGGCCTCGGTCGCAACGCGCGACGCGGTCACGGCCTGTTCGGCGGCGCCGTTTGTCTCGGCGACCTGACGGTTGATTTCGGTGATCGAGCCTGAAAGCTGCTCGGTTGCCTCTGCCACCGTCTGCACATTGGCGGACGCCTGTTCGGAAGCCGCCGCCATCGAAACGGCAAGGCCGCTCGTTGTCTGCGCATCTTCTTTCAGGGCGCTCGCCGTCGCATCCAGCTGGGCGACAGACGCCTTGAGCGTGGAGACAACCCCCATCACATGGGAGTGGAATTCCTGCGCCAGCGCCTCGCGGCGGGCATGTTCGTCCGCTTCCATCTGCTGCATGCGGGCCGATGCCCGGTTGATGATGGCCGCCCCCCGGCCAAACGCGCCGCGCATGCCGGTGGTCAGGAATTTGCGGTGGTAACGGCCTTCAACCGCAGCATCAAGGGCCGCCGCACTTTCACGCACATAGGCGTCCGTCAGGTCGAGCATATGGTTGAGATCGCGCAGAACTTCGGAATGAGCGCCGTGGCTTTGCCAGCCAATGATGCGGGCTTCGCTGTCACCATCCCGGAAGCGGCCAGAGACGGCAGCAATCGCGTTGAAGGCTTTTTCATAGCCCGCGAGCTTGTCCTCAAGATCACGCACATAGGCCGGATCATATTTCGGGGCGCTTGCAGCAGCCTTGTCTTTCAGAAAACCGAACATCTTCTTCTACTCCTGCAGCGACCAGACGAATTCGTCGTAGGTGAGGCCGGCATCCTTCAGCGTCTTCACGAGCAGCGCTTCACCAGCAGCAAGCCCTGCCTTGGGGTCAGCATGGCGTTTTTCTTCTGCCAGCAGCGCTTCATAGATTTTCGAAATCTGCGCGACGGCCTGTTTCGACGGCACCCGGCGATTGGAATGGTAACCGATGATCTCGCCGCTTTGGTCGAGCGTCGGGGTCACATGGGCAAACACCCAGTAATAGCCACCATCCTTGGCGATGTTTTTCACATAGGCGAAAATCTCGCGCTTCGATTTCAGCGTTTCCCAGAGCAGCTTGAACACTGTCCGCGGCATGTCGGGATGGCGGATCAGGCTGTGCGGCTTGCCGACCATCTCGTCTTCGCGGAAGCCGGAGATCTTGCAGAAGATGTCGTTGGCATAGGTGATCCAGCCGCGCGTGTCGGTTTTGGATACGATGATTTCATCATTGCCGAAGCGATGCTCGACATTGGTCGGCTGGATAGGATGGTGGTCCATCGAATGTTCCCCAAAAACATTGCCGGGTATGTGCAGAATCACAGAACGGGCGGGAGCCAGCATCCTGCACACGAGTGGTTAACGCGGGGTTACACCAGCAAGCCCGCCGCGTGCAAGAACGCGTCGCGCTTCTTCCACATGCAGGGCTTCAATCATGCGACCATTATGCACCGCAACGCCCTTGCCTTCCACTGATGCGCGCTCGAAAATTTCGACCAGTTCTTTGGCTGCCTGAAGCTCCTCGGGCGAGGGCGCGTAGGCCGCGAGGACGAGCGGGATTTGGGCCGGGTGGATGAGCGACTTGCCATCAAAGCCGAACTCAAGCGCCTGCCGGCATTCAGCGGAAAAGCCTGTTTCATCGCGGAAATCGGCATAAACCGCATCGATCACGCCAATACCGGCGGCGCGCGCCGCCATCACAACCTGCCCCATGGCATAAAGAAGCGGCGCCCGCCCGGCCACGTGCCGCGCCCGCAATTCCTTCACCAGATCATTGGCGCCAAGGATCAGTCCGGCGAGCCGCGGCGAGGCCGCCGCAATGGCGCCAGCGGCCAGAACACCCTTCGGTGTTTCGATCATCGCCCACACGCGGGCGGGCGACTGTGCGACATCAAGTCGCACCGTCAGATCGGCCATCGCCGCCGCCGCTTCCACCTTCGGCACGACAAGATGTTCGACCCCTGCCTCGATCGCCGCCGCGAGGTCTTCGCCACCCCACGGTGTATCCAGCGCATTGATGCGGATCGCCACCATCCGGTCGCCGAACCCGCCTTCACGGACTGCCGCCACCGCCTGATCGCGGGCCATCGCCTTGGCGTCGGGGCTTACAGCATCCTCAAGGTCAAGAATGATGGCGTCCGCTGACAGTCCCCGTGCCTTCTCGATCGCGCGTGCGTTAGAAGCGGGCATGAAAAGGGGCGCGACCGGGATTCTCGTTTCAGGTGTCATAGTTGCAATTTTCCGCATTCATCAGGTTGAATATTGCTAATTCTTTGGAATTACTGGATCAACCATCTCTGATTGAATTTTTTCTTGTAGGCATTTCTACTGATCTGAACGATACTTGGGCCATACATGGATGACAGAATCATATGAATTCCGGCGTATTTCATGACCTTCATCGCCCCGATCAGCAGCAACAGGGAAACGGGTGACAGCTTGGTTGCCTCCTTACCAGACCTTGGCGGCATGAGCTATATGACAGCAGCCCTTGGCGTCGTCGGCAAGGCTCTTGATGCGCGCCTTGTGGCGCTGATGCCCCCTGCCCGCGCCGCCGATGAACTGGCCGTCAGCCTTGCGGCTGTTGACCGTGATGGCACCGCAGACCCGGTCAAGTTCCGCACCCTGCCGAAGGAAGCCGATTGCCGCTACATGGTGACGGCAGAAAAGCTCGCCACATGGGACGCCGTCGACAGCGCCTATCTTTCGCTTGAAGACGCCGACCATCAGTCGCTCGGGTATGTCATCGCGCTGACTGCCAAGCCGGCCACCAACGAGATGCTCGTGGCGGCGGTGAAGTCTCTCGGTCTGCGTTTCATCGAGGAAGTCCGCCAGCTGGAGCAGCTCTCCCGGCTTGAGCTTGCCTTGCAGAACGAGCGGTTCACCAACCAAGCCAAATCGATCTTCATGGCCAATATCAGCCGCGAGATCCGCAATCCCTTGAGCGCCATCATCGGCTACGCCAGCCTGTTGAAGAACCGCGAGTTGCCGCCCGAGGAAATCCAGGAATTCGCGCTCGAGATTTCGCAAACAGGCGAGCAGCTGCTGGCCTTGATCAGCGACATTCTGGACCTTTCCACCCTCGATCTTTCAAGTGGTGTCGCCAAGCAGGAAAGCTTTGACTTGGGCGAGGTTGCCCGCGCCGCACGGCGCATCATGCTGGAGCAGGCCGCATCCCGGCACCTCGAATTCCCCGGCAGCGAACGCGGCGAGCCCCTGTGGGCGCTCGGCGACATGGAAATGACCCGCAAGGCCGTGCTGGTGCTGGTGTCGAACGCCATCAAATATACCAACAAGGGCGAGATCAGGATCGACCTTGAAGAACGCCCCGGTGGCGAGGTGGCCCTCATTGTCCGCGATACCGGTATCGGCATGACACCCGATGAACTGAAGCAGGTGAGCAAGCCCATTGGCGCGCTGGACACCGCCTATAGCGTGCACAGCGATGGCTCCGGCCTCGGCCTGCCCCTGAGCTTCCTGTTCGCCGAACGGCAAGGGGCGCGCATCGCGATCGATAGCGAAAAAGGTGTCGGCACATCAGCCGCGATCATCTTCCAGCCGGGCAAGCCACCCTCATCCGGCGAAGACAGTTTCATCTGATAAAAAAGGGGGCCAAATGGCCCCCTTCTCGTAAAATCAGTTTCAGCGCCGCTTATGCAGCAGCCTTCAGGAGGCCCTGGTTGATCAGGCTCTCGGCGATCTGCACGGCATTGAGCGCGGCACCTTTGCGAAGGTTATCCGACACGACCCACATATTGAGGCCGTTCTTCACCGTCGGGTCCTTGCGGATGCGCGAGATGAAGGTCGCATAGTCGCCAACGCATTCAACGGGGGTGATGTAGCCGCCGTCTTCGCGCTTGTCGATCACGAGGCAACCCGGTGCTTCGCGCAGGATATTGCGGGCCTGCGTATCGGTGAGCGGGTTTTCGAACTCGATATTGATCGATTCCGAGTGGCCGACGAACACCGGCACGCGCACGCAGGTCGCCGTCACCTCGATATCGGGGTCCAGCATCTTGTGCGTTTCGGCAACCATCTTCCATTCTTCCTTGGTGGAGCCGTCCTCAAGGAAAACATCGATGTGCGGGATCACGTTGAAGGCGATCTGCTTCGAGAATTTCTCGCGCTTGATTTCGTCATTCACGAAAATCGCCCGCGTCTGCGTGAACAGCTCGTCCATCGCCTCGTTGCCCGCACCCGAAACCGACTGGTAGGTCGACACGACAACGCGCTTGATCTTGGCGGCGTCATGCAGGGGCTTCAACGCCACCAGCATCTGCGCGGTCGAGCAGTTGGGGTTGGCGATGATGTTCTTCTTCTTGTAGCCGGCCAGCGCCTGCGGGTTCACTTCCGGCACCACGAGCGGAACGTCGGGGTCCATGCGGAAGTGGGAGCTGTTGTCGATGACGATGGCGCCGGCAGCGGCTGCCTTCGGGCCATATTCTTTCGAAACCGAGCCACCAGCCGAGAAGAGCGCGATGTCGACGCCTTTGAAATCGAAGGTATCAAGTGCGACCACCTTCAGTTCCTTGTCGCCATAGCCCACAGTCTGGCCAATCGATTTTCGCGACGCAATGGCAATAATCTCGGTGGCCGGGAACTCCCGCTCCGCCAGGATATTCATCATTTCGCGCCCGACATTGCCGGTTGCGCCTACGACTGCGACACGAAAACCCATTTTAATTCTCCATATTGGGTCGTTTGGGAAGTTGTTCAGTTCTTCTGAAGCTCTGCGAGGATGGCATCGCCCATGCCGGTGGTGCCGACACGGGTCATGCCGCCCGACATGATATCGCCAGTGCGGAAGCCCGCATTGAGGGCGCCGTCCACGGCTTTCTCGATCCGGTCTGCGGCTTCACCGAGGCCGAGCGAATAGCGCAGCGCCATCGCCATCGAAAGGATCATGGCGATGGGATTGGCCACGCCCTTGCCCGCGATATCGGGGGCCGAACCGTGCACGGGCTCATAGAGCCCCGGACCACCGTCACCGAGCGACGCCGACGGCAGCATGCCGAGCGAGCCGGTGAGCATCGCGGCGGCGTCCGAAAGGATATCGCCGAAAAGGTTATCGGTGAGGATGATGTCATATTGCTTGGGCGCGCGAACCAGCTGCATGGCGCAGTTATCGGCCAGCACATGCTCCAGCGCCACGTCAGGGTATTCGGCATCACGAAGTTTGGTGACTTCCTCGCGCCACAGCACACCCGATTCCATCACGTTCGCCTTGTCGGCAGATGCCACACGGCTGCCGCGCTTGCGGGCCATTTCGAATGCCACGCGAGCCACGCGGATGATCTCTTTGTCGGTATAGCGCTGGGTGTTGATCCCCACCCGGCCACCTTCAGGCAGGTCTTCGATGCCGCGGGGGTTACCGAAGTACACGCCGCTCGAAAGCTCCCGCACGAAAAGGATATCGAGGCCCGCGACCAGATCACGCTTCAGACTCGAAGCATCCGCGAGCGCATCGAAACAGATTGCCGAGCGCAGGTTGGCGAACACATCCAGTTCCTTGCGGAGCTTCAGGAGACCGGCTTCCGGGCGCTTGTCGTAAGCGACCTTGCCGTCCCACTGCGGACCACCGACCGAACCCATGACAACCGCGTCCGATGCCTTTGCCTTGGCAAGCGTTTCGTCCGCCAGCGGTACGCCGTATTTCTCGTACGCGCAGCCACCGATCAGATCTTCGGATACATTGAAGGTAACGCCGTATTCAGCCGCTGCCCAATCGAGCACGCGCTTGGCTTCGGTCATGATTTCAGGGCCGATACCATCGCCGGGCAACAGGAGAAGGTTGAAACTCGTCATCAGGCATTCCCTCCAAACAGCCAGGGCGTCATCGCGGCCTGTTTGGCCTCATAGGACTTGATCGCCGGGCTTGCTGCCAGCGTCTGGCCGATTTCATCCAGCCCCTCAAGCAGCATTTTCTTGTGCACCGGGTTAAATTCAAACGTGTAGCGGGCATTGCCTGCCGTCACCGACTGGTCCTCAAGATCCACCGTGATTGCCACGCCGCCTTCAGCCGCCAGCACAAGGGCATCGATTTCTTCCTGTTTCAGCGTCACGGTCAGGATGCCGTTCTTCACGCAGTTGCCGGCGAAAATGTCGGCAAAGCCCGGTGCCAGAACGGTGCGGAAGCCCATGTCGGCAAGCGCCCACGGCGCATGCTCGCGGCTCGATCCGCAGCCGAAATTGCGGCCTGCTATCAGGATTTCCGAACCTGCATATTTCGGGCTGTCGAACACGTTATCCGCAATGTGGGTGCCATCCGCCCGGTAGCGCACGGTTTCAAACGCATGCTTGCCGAGGCCCGACCGCGTGATCGTTTTCAGGTGCTTGGCCGGGACGATAATATCCGTATCCACATTCATCCGCGGGAAGGGAACAGCCTTGGCGGTGACTTTGGTGAAAGCGCGCATGGGTCTTCTCCTTTCCCTTAAAACTTGCGGACGTCGACGAAGTGGCCGGCGATGCCTGCCGCCGCCGCCATCGCGGGGCTGACAAGATGCGTGCGTGCGCCCGGCCCCTGACGACCCACAAAGTTGCGGTTCGAGGTGGAAGCCACGCGCTCGCCCGGCCCTGCCTTGTCCGGGTTCATGCCAAGGCACATGCTGCAGCCCGGATCGCGCCACTGGAAGCCGGCATCCGTGAACACACGATCAAGGCCTTCGGCCTCGGCCTGTTCCTTCACAAGGCCCGAACCCGGCACCACGATCGCCTCGATAACATGGCCCGCCACCTTGCGGCCCTTGATGACGGCAGCGGCAGCGCGCAGATCTTCGATCCGGCTGTTGGTGCAGGAACCGATGAACACGCGGTCCACCTTCACGTCGGTCATGGGCTGGCCTTCGCTGAGGCCCATGTAAGCGAGCGCCTTTTCAGCGGCGTCGCGCTTGTTTTCGTCCTCGAAGCTCGCGAGCGTCGGCACCGCACCCGTCACCGGCACCACGTCCTCGGGGCTCGTGCCCCAGGTGACAAGCGGCACGATTTCCGAGCCATCAACCGTCACTTCACGGTCAAACACGGCACCCGCGTCAGACTTCAGCCCGCGCCAGAAGGCAACCGCCTTGTCCCACGCTTCACCCTTGGGCGACATCGGACGGCCGTTCAGATAATCGAACGTCTTGTCATCCGGCGCCACAAGGCCTGCACGCGCGCCAGCCTCGATCGCCATGTTACAGACGGTCATCCGGCCTTCCATCGACAGGGCTTCCATCACGGGGCCTGCATATTCGATCACATGGCCGGTGCCGC
The DNA here is from genome assembly GCF_028463845.1 of Gimibacter soli. NCBI lineage: Bacteria > Pseudomonadati > Pseudomonadota > Alphaproteobacteria > Kordiimonadales > Temperatibacteraceae > Gimibacter > Gimibacter soli. The sequence continues at coordinate 3,460,158 of NZ_CP116805.1, forward strand.
CGTTGGTGCCGATCTTGCCGATGATGGCGAGTGCCACGTCCTTCGCCGTGCAGCCGGCGGGCAGCGTGCCCGTGACCGTGACGCGCATGTTGGCGGCTTTCTTCAGCAGCAGCGTTTGCGTGGCAAGCACATGCTCGACCTCGCTAGTCCCGATCCCGAAGGCGAGCGCGCCGAAGGCACCATGCGTGGAGGTGTGGCTGTCACCGCACACGAGTGTGACGCCCGGCAGCGTGAAGCCCTGCTCCGGCCCGATCACATGGACGATGCCCTGCCGGCGATCATCCATGGGGATATAGTTCAGCCCGAACTCCTTGGCGTTGGCATCAAGGGCCGCGAGCTGCGCCGCCGACATTTCATCGGGGTTCGGCAGGTCACGGTCTTTCGTCGGCACGTTATGGTCGGGCACGGCAAGGATGCTGTCGATGCTGTGCACGCCGCGGCCAGCCGCGCGCAGGCCGTCGAAAGCCTGCGGGCTTGTCACTTCATGCACTAGATGGCGATCGATATAGATTAGTGCGACGCCCTCGCCCCGGTCTTCAACACGGTGCAGGTCCCAGATCTTGTCATACAGCGTCGTCGCCATCTTCTATCTTCCTCAAACAGTTGTCGGCCCCGTTCAGGCACCCGCTTGTGGGTGTCCGGCTGGCCCTCGCCTATTGAAAGGGATCAGGCCCCTGAAGGCCCGCCCCGGCTTCATATCCGCCCCGGCAACCAAGCGCAACAAAAAATCGCCGGAACACTGATTGTTGAAATTTATGGAAAGTTTCCAGTTTCAACAATCCAAACAAAAAGGCCGCCCGGTGGGGCGGCCTTTTGCAGTTCTTGCCTCGGAAACCGGGGGCGCCCCGGCCCCTCGCGTTACTTCGTATAGTCGCGCTTCTCGGTAATACGAGCAGCCTTACCACGAAGGTTACGGAGGTAGTAAAGTTTCGCGCGGCGCACTTTACCGCGACGAACCACGGTGATGCCGGCAACGGTCGGGCCATAGAGCGGGAATACGCGCTCGACGCCTTCGCCGTAGGAAATCTTGCGAACGGTGAAGTTCGACGAAATGCCTTTGTTCGAACGGGCAATCACAACGCCTTCGTAAGCCTGGATACGCTCGCGGGTACCCTCGACCACTTTCACGTCAACGCGTACGGTGTCACCAGCCTGGAAGTCCGGGATGGTTTTGCCGTCGGTGAGCTTGGCGATTTGTTCTGCTTCGAGCTTCTGAATGATATTCATGGTTTAGTCCTTTGCTTCTTTCTTGCCCCGGACATAGGACGACCACAAATCGGGCCGACGTAACCTGGTCAGTTCTTCACTTTGTTGTCGCCGCCACTCGGCGATTTTCTTGTGGTGCCCACTGGTGAGCACCTCCGGGATTTCCCGGCCTTCCCAGACCACCGGCCTGGTATAGTGCGGATACTCAAGGAGCCCGCACTCGAAACTTTCTTCATGCAGCGTTTCGGCTGCACCCATCACACCGGGCAGCAACCGCACCACCGCATCCAGCATGGCAATCGCCGCCGGCTCGCCGCCCGAGAGGATGAAATCGCCAAGGCTGATTTCTTCCACACCACGGGCTTCCAGCACGCGCTGGTCAACGCCCTCGAAGCGACCGCAGATCAGCGTCACCCCGCCGGCATCCTTCCAGCGCACCGCCTCATTCTGGTCGAAGCGGCGGCCGCGAGGGCTGAGATAAAGGAGCGGCCATTGAGGCGCTGCTTCAGCCCGGGCCGCATCGATCGCCATGCCCAGAATATCGGCGCGGAGCACCATACCGGGGCCGCCACCAGCTGGGGTGTCGTCCACGGAGCGGTGCTTATCGCTCGAAAAGTCCCGGATGTCCAGCGTTTTCAGCGCCCATTTGCCCTCATCCAGACCCTTGCCTGCAAGGGACTGGCCAAGGGTTCCCGGAAACATATCCGGGTAGAGGGTCAGGAGCTGTGCGGTGAACATCGGATTCATGCGTCGTCCCCGTCCCCGCCCTCTTCGGATTCCGGCGCAAAGCCGCCTTCTTTCATGGCTTCCACCCAGTCGGCGAAGGCGATGACGAGGCGGCTGCCCTTGATGTCCACCACAGGTACGAAGACCTTGCGGAAGGGCACGAACGCGAAGCGACCGATGCCCTCGACGGGCGCTTTCAGTACGATCTCGACCAGATCTTCGGCGCCGAAGTTTTCAACGGCGCGCACAAAACCGATCTCGGTGCCACCCTCGTCCTCGGCCGTGAGGCCAATGAGGTCGGCGAGGTAAAATTCGTCTTCGTCGGCGAGGTCATCGAGTGCCTCGCGCGGCACGAACAGCTTGCGGCCCTTCAGCGCCATCGCGTCTTCGCGGGTCTTCACCCCGTCGACCGTGACAACGAAACCGTCGTCTTTGTCGTCGCGCTTCTTTTTCAGCTTCACAAGCGGGCCGTTGGCGCCGCGATGCAAGGCCTTGAAGGCGAAAAGGTCGGTCGGGTTTTCGGTGAAGGCGCGAACCTTGATATCGCCGTGCACACCGTGGGCGGGGCCAAAGGCACCCACACAGACCCAGCCTTCTTCAAGGCCCTGGTTGCGGCGTTCGGTTGAACCGTTGGACATGGCGATCAGATCCCAAAGGGGGCCACAAACACATCATGCCGGGGCTGGCCCGGCATGATGGTATTCAGTCGGAAGTCGCGAAAAGCCTCAGGCTTCGGTCGCTTCTTCAGCAGCAGCTTCAGCAGCCGGAGCTTCTTCAGCGGCAGCTTCTTCAACAGCCGGAGCGGCAGCAGCAGCGGCAGCAGCTTCAGCGGCGTCAGCGATCTTCTGGGCTTTCTCTTCAGCGCGCTCGACAGCTTTCTGGCCCGGCTTGCCCTTGTTCGGGTTGTTGCGGGTCTTGCCTTCGACGAGGCCGGCTTTTTCGAGGAGGCGAGCAACGCGGTCGGTCGGCTGGGCGCCTTTCGACAGCCAGTGCTGGATGCGCTCGGTCACGAACTGGGCGCGCTGGTCGCTGTCTTTCGGGAGCATCGGGTTGTAGGTGCCGACTTTCTCGATGAACTTGCCATCGCGCGAGGCACGGCTGTCAGCCACAACAACGCGGTAGTAAGGACGCTTCTTCGCGCCACCACGGGCGAGACGGATTGCAATTGCCATTTTGGTCTTCCTTTCAAAGTGCCGTCCTTTTTCCTGATAATTATGGACGGCGGGTCGTTAGGTTACTGGTCTCTCCTGACCTCGTGGCGCGAGATCAGGGGAGAAACTTGTCAAAACCCGGCGGCATCGCCCCCGGCATCATCGGCATCCGTCCGGATTTACCCATCTTGGACATCTGCTTCATCATCTTGGCCATCTGCATATGTGCCTTGAGGAGCTTGTTCACCTCGGACACTTCAACACCGGCCCCCGCAGCGATCCGCTTCTTCCTCGAAGCATTCAGCACCTGCGGTTTCTTGCGTTCGGTCGGCGTCATCGAATTGATGATCGCCTCCTGGCGCCGGAATACCTTGTCGTCGATACTCGCGCCGGCCATCGCCTGCTTGATCTTGCCCATGCCGGGCAGCATCCCGAGGATCGACTGCACGCCGCCAAGCTTCGACATCTGGCGAAGCTGGGTGCGCATGTCATCCAGATCGAATTCGCCCTTGGCCATTTTTTTGGCCATCTTCTCGGCGTCTTCTTTCTCGATCGTCGCGGCCGCTTTCTCGACAAGGCTGACCACGTCGCCCATGCCAAGGATACGGCTTGCCACGCGCTCGGGATGGAAATCCTCAAGCGCGTCCATCTTCTCGCCGAAGCCCGCAAGCTTGATCGGCTTGCCGGTCACGGCGCGCATCGAAAGCGCAGCACCACCACGGCCGTCGCCGTCCATACGGGTCAGCGCCACGCCGGTGATGCCGACCTCGCCGTCGAACGCCTTGGCCACATTCACCGCGTCCTGACCGGTCAGGCTGTCGGCGACGAGCAGCGTTTCAAGCGGCTGGCTCGCATCACGCACGGCCTTCACTTCGGCCATCAGCTCGGCGTCTACATGCAGGCGGCCGGCGGTATCCAGCATCAGCACGTCGAAGCCCTGCAGGCGCGCGGCATCCATCGCGCGGCGGGTGATATCGACCGGCATCTGGCCCGCAACGATCGGCAGCGTCTTCACGCCGATCTGCTCACCAAGCACCTTCAGCTGCTCCTGGGCTGCCGGGCGGCGGACGTCCAGCGACGCCATCATCACCTTCTTGCCTTCCTTTTCGGTCAGGCGTTTGGCGAGCTTGGCGGTGGTCGTCGTTTTACCCGAGCCCTGCAGACCAACCATCAGGATCACGACCGGCGGCACACCGAGAAGGTTGATGCCGCTGGCTTCCGCACCGAGCATGGCGACAAGCTCGTCATGGACGATCTTGATGACCTGCTGGCCGGGCGTCACCGACTTCAGGACCGACTGGCCAATGGCCTTGTCCTTCACCCGGTTGACGAAATCCTTGACGACGGGCAGCGCCACATCGGCTTCAAGGAGGGCGATCCGGACTTCCCGAAGCGCGTCGGAAACATCCGATTCCTTCAGCGCGCCACGGCGCTTCAGGCCATCGAAAATTCCGCTCAAACGTTCGGAAAGACTATCGAACATAGGGTCGCGTATCCTTGACTAAACTCTTGTTTCAACACCTGAAAAACCAGTTCAGACCAAACCAAGCAGTAATGGCACCAGTGTGCGAAACTCGCTGACTGGTGGGCACCCTCGGGCGCGCGATGGTCTATAGGCTTCTCAGGAAGCGGAGCCGGAAGTAAGCCAGAACGGCGGCAGAGTCAAGTCAGGCCTTGCTTTCCATCGCTTTTTCGATCGCCAAAAAAAGCGCGTCGCGGCTGATCGGCTTGCCGACCACGCCATCGATCCCGACATTCAGGTAAAGCTCCATATCCTCGTCGGATACATTCGCGGTGAAGGCAAGGATACAGATGTTGCCCCGCGTGCCCTCGATCGAGCGGATGCCTTCGGCGGCCTCGATGCCGCTCATGCCGGGCATCTTGATATCCATGAGGACAAGATCGAACGGCTGCTTGCTGTAGCGCACGGCATCAATGGCATCGAATCCGTTCGACACCAGCTTGACCTCATAATTCCCAAGTTCTAGGAAACGGCTGATGAGGGCCTGATTGATCTTGTTGTCTTCGGCAACCAGCACCCTGCAGGAGCGTTTTGCAACTTCCGGGTAGCGTGGCACCTCGATCGGCTCGAGATAATCCATATGTCCTGGCCTTAAAACTCTGTACTCGGCCCCCGTCCGGCACTTTACCGTAAGCTGTGGCCCCCGCCAACAGTCTTCTGCATACAATACTCCGCCGCAGACTTGATCGGCGCGACCCTTGCCCCTAGTCTCGGGCCCTTGAGGGGAGATTTGCATCGATGACAAGCCAACAGGCGCCGGCAGCCGCAGCCGACCGTCCACTTTACCAGCGTATCGGCCTTGTGGCCGGGCCGCTTCTCTTTGCGCTGATCCTCCTGATGGATGCGCCCGAGGGAATGAGCGACACGGCATGGAAGACCGTTGCTGTCGCCGCGCTGATGGCGGCATGGTGGGCGACCGAAGCCATCCCCCTGCCGGTGACGAGCCTTCTGCCCATCGTGATGTTGCCGATGCTCGATGTCGTGCCCATGAAGGCGGCGACCGGGCCTTATGCGGCCCCGGTGATCTTCCTCCTGATGGGCGGTTTCATCGCGGCAATGGCGATGCAGCGCTGGCACCTGCACCGGCGGATCGCGCTTACCATCCTGTCGCTCGCCGGCGACAAGCCGGGTGCGCTGATCGGCGGCTTCATGGCCACGTCCGCCATCCTTTCGATGTGGATTTCAAACACGGCGACCGCGCTTCTCGTGGTCCCCATCGCCATTTCAGTGGCGGAAACCATCCTCGGGCCGCGCGTTGAAGGCCACCGTTTCCTGATCGCGCTGCTGATCGGCTGCGCCTGGTCGGCCTCCATCGGCGGCCTTGGCACCTATATCGGCACCCCGCCCAACCTGTTTGTAAAAGGCTTCATCCTTGATGCCACCGGCCGCGACATCCAGTTCCTTGAATGGATGGCCTTCGCCGTCCCCGTTGTTGCCGTCATGGTGCCGCTGGCCTGGTTCGTGCTGACCCGCATCTGTTTTCGTTTCGATGCCGAAACGGCAACAGGTGGTGCCGCCGTCATTGCCGAAGAACGCGCCGCTATCGGCGGCTGGACCAAACCGGAGCGCCGTGTAGCAATGGTGATGGGCGCCATGGCCTTCGCCTGGAGCTTCCTGCCCTTCTTCAAGGATGCCCTGCCCTTCCTTTCCGGCGTTGACGATACCCATGTGGCAGTCGCCGGAGCCATTGCCATGTTCCTGGTGCCGTCGGGCAACCGGGACGGCAACATGCTACTCGACTGGCCGACCGCCGTGCGCCTGCCGTGGGGTGTGATCCTGCTGTTCGGTGGCGGGCTCAGCCTTGCCGCAGCCGTGCAGGCGACCGGCCTTGCTGAATGGCTCGGCACGAGCATGAGCGGTATCACCGCCGCGCCCCTTATCCTCATCATGTTCTCGGTGACGCTGCTTGTGATCTTCCTGACGGAGCTGACAAGCAACACGGCAACCGTCGCCGCCCTTGTGCCGATCATGGCGGCGCTGGCCGCAAGCGCGCATATCGACCCCCTCTATCTCGCCGCCCCCGTGGCGCTCGCCGGGTCATCCGCCTTCATGCTGCCGGTGGCGACAGGGCCAAACGCGGTGGTCTTCACCACGGGATACCTGCATGTGCCGGATATGGTGAAGGCGGGGCTGATCCTGAACATCCTTGGCAGCTTCGTGATCACCGGGCTTTGCTTCTGGCTGTTGCCCATCATCTTCCCCTGAAGATTCTGTCAATAGACTCTTCACCCCTGCGGCCTTATAAGCACGCGCATGAGTGAACGCGCGCCACATACGCCTTTTCTGAAGATGCATGGCCTCGGCAATGACTTTGTCATTTTCGATGCGCGCCGGCGCACGCTCGATTTTGACGCCGGCCTCGTGCGCCGGCTGGCCAGCCGCCGCCGTGGTATCGGGTTCGACCAGATGGTCGTGCTGCGCCCGTCTGCCAATGCCGATGCCTTCATGGAAATCTGGAATGCCGACGGCAGCGAGGTCGCGGCCTGCGGCAATGCCACGCGCTGTGTGGGCAAACTCCTCATCGCTGAACATGGCGGTGACAAGGCCTCGATTGAAACGAAAGCGGGGCTTCTGTCCGCGGTGCGCGCTGACGAGCGGATCAGTGTCAACATGGGCCCCGCGCGGCTCGACTGGCAGGAAATCCCCCTCGCCCATGCCGCCGATACGCTGCATATCCCCTATGCCATGGGCATGCTGGATGATCCGGTTGCCGTCAACATGGGCAACCCGCACGCCGTCTTCTTCGTGGAAGATGCCGATGCCGTGCCGCTCCAAGACCTCGGCCCCCAGATCGAAACCGATCCGCTGTTCCCCGAACGGGTGAATGTATCGGTCGCGACCGTGAAAGACGGCCATATCCGCCTGCGCGTGTGGGAACGCGGCGCCGGCATCACCGAAGCCTGCGGCACCGCTGCGTGCGCGGCCACCGTTGCCGCCTTCCGGCGCGGACTGACTGACCGCCATGCCACTGTCGAGCTTGACGGCGGCACGCTCGAGATCGTCTGGTTGCCCGATGGCAGCGTGCAGATGACAGGCGACGCCGTCCTTTCCTATGCGGGCGAGGTGGCGCTGTGAGCGACACGATGAAAGAACATGGGGTCGATATCGTCACCTTCGGCTGCCGCCTCAACGCCTATGAAAGCGAAGTGATGCGCCGCCACGCAGAGGCAGCGGGCCTTGAAGATATCATCATCATCAACACCTGCGCGGTCACGGCCGAGGCGACCCGTCAGGCACGCCAGTCTATCCGCAAGCTGAAGCGCGAGCGCCCCGACGCCAAGATCGTCGTCACCGGCTGCGCGGCGCAGGTTGACCCCGGCCAGTTCGCCAGCATGGAAGAAGTGACCAGCGTGATCGGCAACCAGGAAAAGCTGGAAGCCAAATCCTTCGCCTCGCTCGCCACCAACGGGCTGGAGCGTGTGGCGGTGAATGACATTTTCTCGGTTAAGGAAACGGCGGGTCACCTGATCGACGGCTTCGGCGAACGCGCCCGCGCCTTCGTGCAAATCCAGAATGGCTGTAATCACCGCTGCACCTTCTGCATCATCCCCTATGGCCGCGGCAACAGCCGCTCGGTTCCGATGGGTGAAGTGATTGACCAGATCAAACGCCTCACCGACCGTGGCTTCAAGGAAGTGGTGCTGACGGGCGTGGATATCACCTCATTCGGCGAAGACCTGCCGGGCACGCCGTCCCTCGGTGCCCTCGTCCAGAAAATCCTGAAGCTGGTGCCGGATCTGCCGCGCCTGCGCATTTCCTCCATCGACAGTATCGAGGTCGACGAGCCGCTGTATGACGCCATCACCGGCGACGCCCGCGTGATGCCGCACCTGCATCTGTCCTTGCAGGCTGGCGACAATATGATCCTGAAGCGGATGAAACGCCGGCACTTGCGGGAAGATGCCATCGAATTCGCGACCCGCGTGCGCGCCCATCGCCCCGATATGGTGTTCGGCGCCGATATCATCGCCGGGTTCCCGACCGAAACCGAAGAGATGTTCGAAAACTCGCTGAAGCTTGTGGACGACTGCAGCCTCACCTGGCTGCATGTCTTCCCCTATTCCGAGCGCGAGGGCACACCTGCCGCCAAGATTCCCAATCAGGTGCCGAAGCAGATCCGCAAGGACCGCGCTGCGCGCCTGCGTGCGGCTGGCGAGAAAAAAGTCGCCGAGCTATTCGCCGCCAGCGTGGGCCGTGAAGCCATGGTGCTCGTCGAGCGCACTGATGCCGACGGCAAGGCCACCGGCCATACCGAACAATTCATTCCCGTCGTCCTCGACCGCCCGGCCGAGCCCGGCGATCTCGTGAAAGTGCGCCTCGCCGCGCTTTCGGATGCCGTGATGGCGGGCACAACGATCTAGTTTCCAAGGATTTCCATGTCGGATACGCAGAAGAAAAGCTGGTTCCAGCGCCTGAAGGATGGCCTTAAACGCTCCACGGGTGCGATCTCCACGGGCATCGGCAACATCTTCACCAAGCGCAAGCTGGATGACGACACGCTTGAAGAGCTGGAAGAACTGCTGATCACCGCCGACCTCGGCGTGTCGGTGGCGGGCAAGCTGACGCAAGCGCTCGCCAAGGGTCGCTACGACAAGGAAATCGACGAGGAAGAGGTGAAAACCGTCCTCGCTGCCGAGATCGAGGCCATGCTGGCGCCCGTTGCCAAGCCGCTTGATGTGAACAAGGGCCTGAAGCCCCATGTGATCCTGATGACCGGTGTGAACGGGGCGGGCAAAACCACCACCATCGGCAAGCTCGCCAAGCAGTACCGCGATGCCGGCAAGCGCGTGATGATGGCGGCGGGCGACACGTTCCGCGCCGCCGCCGTCGAGCAGCTTGTGGTGTGGGGCGAGCGCGCCGGGGTGCCTGTCATCACCAAGGAGATCGGGTCGGATGCCGCAGCCCTCGCCTTTGAAGCCGTTGACCGCGCCATTCAGGACGGCGTCGATGTGCTGCTGATCGATACTGCCGGCCGCCTGCAGAACCGCCGCGAACTGATGGACGAACTGGCCAAGGTTGTCCGCGTGATCGGCAAGAAGCTCGACGGTGCTCCGCACGACACCGTCATCGTGCTGGATGCCACCACGGGCCAGAATGCCCTGCATCAGGTGGAGGTTTTCAAGGAAATCGCCAAACTGACCGGCATCGTCATGACGAAGCTGGATGGCACCGCACGCGGCGGTGTGCTCGTTGCCTGCGCCGAGAAATTCAGCCTGCCCGTCCATGCCATCGGTGTGGGCGAGGGGATCGAAGACCTGCAACCCTTCTCCCCCCGCGATTTCGCCCGCATGATTGTCGGGCTGGAATAAGCGGCTCATCCCGCCCCCTTTGCGGCAAATCAAAAAATTGCCGCCGGATTGGGTTAGAGTTACCCTCAAGGTGAACTCTGGGAGGGGTAGACATGAGCACCAGCACAACCAATCTGTCGAAGCAGCCGATCACCGGGCCGGCGCTGAACCGCATCACGCTTGAAAGCCCATGGAAATGGCTGGCCGCTGGCTGGAAGGACCTTTGGGCCAATGCCAGCCTCAGCCTGATGTATGGCGCGCTGTTTGCGGGCGTTGCCGTGCTTCTGTTCTTCGGGCTGATGTCGGTGGATATGACCGCGCTCATCCTCGTGCTTGCCGCCGGGTTCCTGCTGCTGGGCCCCATGCTCGCCGTCGGGCTTTATGAAGCCAGCTGGCGGATGGAAACGGGCAAGCCCGTCACCTTTGCCGACATGCTGATCGTGCGGACCAAATCCCCCGTGCAGCTTGCCTATATCGGCCTCACGCTCGCCTTCATGTTCCTCGCCTGGGTGCGGATCGCCTCGCTCCTTTACGCCATCATGTGGGGGGACCAGCCCTTCCCACCGATCGATGATTTCATCCCGACGCTCCTGAATACCGTGCGCGGGGCCGTGATGCTGGCGCTCGGCACCATCATCGGCGGCGCCATCGCCTTTGCCGTGTTTGCGGTGAGCGTGATTTCGGTGCCGATGCTGGCGCACCGCAACACCGATTTCATGACGGCGATCATCACCTCGATCCGGGCCGTGCGCGAAAACTTCTGGCCGATGGCGCTGTGGGCATGGCTGATCGCGCTTCTGTCGGCTTTCGGGATTGCATTCCTGTTTGTTGGTCTCGTGATTGTTTTCCCGCTTGTGGGTCATGCCACATGGCACGCCTACCGCGATCTCGTGACAGCGAACGACTGAACGAATTGCAGATAGCCTTTGGCTTAGGCCGCCGCTAATCTTCCCCCACTGCTTTTGTGGGGGAAATTTTATGCGCCAGACCATCCTTGGTGTCGTATTCGTTGCGGCCCTTTCCGTTCCGTCCCATGCGGACGATGCCCTTCCGTTCAAGGAAGCCGATCTTGACGCCAGCGTGGCTGCTGCCATGCAGGCCTTTGAAACACCCGGCGTATCGGTCGGCGTGGTGAAAGACGGCAAGCTCGTCTTTTCCAAAGGCTATGGCATCGCCAATGTGGAAACGGGCGCGCCTGTGACGCCCGACACGATCTTCGGCATCGCCTCGCATACCAAGGCCTATACGGCAGCCGCCCTTGCCATGCTCATCGATGAAGGCAAGCTCAGCTGGAACGACCGGGTGATCGACCATATCCCCGAGTTCCGCATGTCGGACGCGTGGGTGACCCGCGAATTTACCATCAAGGACCTTCTGACCCACCGGTCGGGGCTTGATCTCGGCGCCGGGGACCTGCTGATTTTCCCCGAGGTGGAAACCAGCCGCCAGGAAATCATCATGGCAATGCGGCACCTGAAGCCGGTTTCATCCTTCCGCGACAAGTTCGATTACGACAACCTCCTCTACATCATCGCGGGTGAAGTGGTGGGCCGCGTTTCGGGCATGCCGTGGGAAGAGTTTATCGAGAAGCGCATCTTCGCGCCCCTTCAAATGGACAGCTGCCGCGCGCTGCCCGAAGGCCTTTCGGCGGATGCCCCGCGCGCCTATCCGCACATGACCGTGGACGGCAAACTGACCGTCACCAAGTTCGACAAGGGCGACCCGACGACCGCGGCCGGCTCGATCAACTGTTCGCTCACCGATCACGCCAAATGGGTAGCCGTGCAGCTGAACGGCGGCAAGATGGCTGATGGCACGCCGCTTTTCTCGGAAGCGCGCCACAAGGAAATGTGGACGCCCATCACCCCGCTCGGCGGCGATGCCTTTGGCCGCCCGCCCTATAACACCCATTTCAAGTCATACGGCCTTGGCTGGTTCCTTGATGACATGAACGGCCAGCTGCATGTCTATCACTCGGGCGGGCTCATCGGCATGGTGACCTATACGAACCTGCTGCCCGAAGAAAGCCTCGGCGTCATCGTCTTCACCAACAATATGAACGGCTACACGATGCGCTCGCTAACGAACGAGCTTCTTGACGCCTATCTCGGTGTTGATAACGGCGACTGGGTCGAGCAATCGAAAAAAGATTATGCCGAGCGGCTGGCAAACGCCGACAAGGTGGTGGCCGAAGCCAAAGCAGCAGCCAGCGGCGCCAAGTCGAAAGCCCAGAAGGCCGATGCCTACACCGGCACCTACCGCGATGCCTGGTACGGCGACATGGTGGTGACGGCCGAGAAAGGCAAACTCAGGATGACCTCGAAACGCAGCGCGCAACTGAAGGGCGACATGGTGCATTTCAACCGCGATACCTTCATCGTGCGCTGGGATGACCGCACCCTTGATGCCGATGCCTATGCCACCTTCCAGTTCGGCCCCGATGGCAAGCCGACGAAAGTGGAAATGAAGCCGGTCTCACCGCTGACCGACTTCTCGTTCGATTTCCAGCATCTGGATCTTCAGCGCGTTCAGGAATAGCGCTGCGCCCTTCGAGACGCCCTTTCGGGCTCCTCAGGACGAACGGGAGACAAGCACCGTTCGGACTGAGGAGCGGCAGGGCCGCGTCTCGAAGTCCGCTATTCGGTTTGGGATTTCTTGTCGTCCGTTTCCGCATCCTCGTCATCGTCGATGAGGATGCGCTCGGCGGCGCCGTCCAGATCATCGAACTGGCCGGATTTCATCGACCAGAGGAAGGCGGCAAGGCCAAGCCCGCCAAGGAACAGGGCGATAGGGATCAGGAACAAAAGGGCGCTCATGCAGCTTCCTCCCCCGCTTTGGCGCGCCTGAGCCGAAGCGCATTTGCCACCACCACGATGGACGAGCCCGACATGGCAATCGCCGCCACCATCGGCGTCACATGGCCCAGCACGGCAAGCGGCACGGCAATCACATTATAGCCGATGGCGAGGCCGAAGTTTTCAAGCGTCAGCCCCTTGGTGCGCTTTGCGATCGACAGAAGCAGCGTGACGGCCTTCAGGCTTTTGCCCTGGAACACAAAGTCCGCTGCCGTCTGCGTGACATCCGAGCCCGACGCGGGCGAGATGGAAACATGCGCTGCCCGCAGGGCCGGCGCGTCATTGAGCCCGTCGCCCACCATCAGCACCTGAGCGCCTTTGGCTTTCAGGTCCTCAAGCGCTGCAATCTTGTCATCCGGGTGGCAGCTACCCCGCCAGTCGGTGATGCCAAGCTCGCCTGCGACCTTTTCGGCGACCTCGGCCCGGTCACCGGAGAGGAGCATCACATGGATACCCTGCCCCTTCAGGCTGGCGATGGCTTCAGCGGCACCGGGGCGGATATCATCGGCGAAGGCGAAATGCACCGGGGCCGCGTCCCCGCGTTTCAGCCACAGTTCCGGGCCGGTCGCAACGGCAGCATCGTCACCGACACCCACATGCTTGCGGCTGCCGAGGCGCACTTCGCTGCCCTGATAAAAGCCGACGATGCCAGCCCCCGGTATCTCCCGCACCTCATCAAACATCGGCATGCGCCCCTTGGACGCCGCCTTGTTGACAGCAACCGCGAGCGGGTGGCGGCTGGCGGCAGCAAGGCCACCGGCGAAAGCGAGATCGGTGGAGGCAATGGCGGTGGGGTCCAGAAGCGTCAGCTCCCCCATCGTCAGGGTGCCGGTTTTATCGAACACGACCGTATCGATGGTGGCGAGACGCTCCAGCCCGTCTGCCGCCTTGATCAGAACGCCAGCCATGAGGAGCCGCCCGGCGGCCACCACCTGCACCACAGGCACGGCAAGGCCAAGCGCGCAGGGGCAAGTGATGATCAGCACGGCAATCGCGCGCATCAGGCCGGTGTGGGCGTCCATGAGCCCCCACCATGAAAGGAACGTGATGGCGGCAAGGATATGGACGACCGGCGCATAAAGCCGCGCCAGCCGGTCAGCGAGCCGCACGAAGCGGCCCCGGCCCTGTTCGGCGGCTTCCATCAGGCGGACGATTTCGGCCAGCAGCGTGCTTTCGCCGCGCCCTTCGACCCGCACCTTGATCGGGGCATTGAGGTTCAGCGTACCCGCAAACACCTTGGTGCCTTTGCCTGCTGTCACCGGCATGGTTTCGCCGGTTACAAGCGAGGCGTCGATATCGCTGGTGCCGTCCTCGACAATGCCATCGACCGGTACCCGCATGCCGGTGGCGACCAGCACAAGCGCGCCTTTTTCCACCTCGTCTGCCGGCATGGTGCGGTGGGTGCCATCAGGTTCCAGCACCGTGGCGGGCACGGCCTTCAGTGCCAGCAGGTTCTGGGCGGCATCCGATGCCTTCGCCCGCATCCGGTGATCAAGATAACGCCCGATGAGGAGGAAGAAGAGAAGCATGACGCCGGCGTCGAAATAGACATGTTCGGCCCCGCGCATGGCCTCCCCGATGCTGGCGAAATAGGAAAGGATCACCGCGAGCGAGATCGGCACATCCATATTGGTGTGGCCGGTGCGCAGCACTTCCCACGCGCTGCGGAAGAAGGGCTGGCCAGCAACCGAAATGCCGAGAAGGGCAATGAGCGCGGACACCCAGTGGAACAGCCCGCGCGTGCCCATATCCATCTCGCTGCCGTCCCAGACGGATACCGAGAAGAGCATGATATTCATGGTGGCGAAGCCGGCGACCGCGAGCGCGATCAGCAGGCGGCGGGCCTCCCGGTCGGTGCCCGCCTTGTCAACCGCTGCACGGAACGGTGTCGCCGGGAAACCGAGCGCGCCGAGCTTGCCGACAAGGGCGTCAAGATCGAGCGTTCCGGGATTGAAGCGCACACTGACCCGGTGAGTCGTCAGGTTCGCCCGTGCGCGGTCGATCCCGTCTTCCCCGCCAAGGCCTTTCTCGATCCTCGAAATGCAGGCGGCGCAGTGCATGGAAGGCACCAGAAGCTCGGCTTCGGCGAGGCCTCCCTCCACGGGGCGGATATAGGGATTGAGAGCAGCTTCACTCATGACGTTTCAGCGATCGATCATTCACAGCGCGCGGGGACATTCTCGCCGATCATCACGGCGTCGTCCTGCCGGAAGACGACAAGCCCGTCGCGTTCAAACTCGGTCCGCAGGCGCCAGCAGCCTTCGAGCGGCATCTTCGCCTGCCCCTCATAGCGGCCCTCACCGGTCGGCTGCAGGATGATGACTTCATCCAAATCCTGCCGCGCGGGTCGGCGTACCAGCACACGGCCTTCGCGGAAGAAGACCGGATCATCCGCCTTGTCGCGCAAGCGTACGGCGATCTTCACCTCGCCCGGCCCGCCGACAGTGGAAAGCCCAAGCCGCCAGCCGAGGGCCGCCTGCGTTTTTGCGGATTCGATCTCGCGGTTATAGTCGCGGCCGCGCTTGTAGGCCTCGTCGGTTTCAAGGCCTGAGAAGCTGTCGACCGCTTCAAACACCATCAATCCGTTGACGAAGAAGACAACACCGAAGAAAGCGAGGATGGCAATCAGCGCATGGCGGCCGGTGAACCGGCCTTTTTCTTGAGGTTCCGACATGGAAATCATGACCTTGGTCCGTTGAAGGGGGCATTCTGCCGCGAGATGACGTGGCCGTCCATATCGACAATCTCGAAAGTGATTTCGCCCTTGCCGGAGGTCAGCACGCCTTCGGTGATGGCGTCCGCTGGCAGCACGGCAAACACCTTGAAGGCCGCTGAATCATCGGGCGGCAGGCTGACCTGCAGTTCCTTGCCTTCCGCATGGTCGGTCGAGCGCAGCGTCAGGCCTTTGAGGCCGCTTGCCCGGATCGCCAGCGGACGGTCGGCATGCTGCTTGTTCATCAGGCGGATCACATAGCCGTTCCGCACATCGCCCGAAGACAGCCGCACGAAAAGCGGGTTCCGGTCCTTGATAATGTTCACGTCGAGGTCCGCGCGCACGATCAGCGAGGCCAGCATGATGCCGCCCACCAGCACGATGAGCCCCATATAGATGAAGGTACGGGCCCGGAAGATCAGGCTCGTGCCCTTCTTCGTCACATGCTCTTCGGGGGCGTAACGGATCAGGTTGCGGGGGCGTTCGATCTTGTCCATCACGCCGTTGCAGGCATCAACGCACAGTGCGCACTGGATACATTCAAGCTGGAAGCCATCGCGGATATCGATACCGGTGGGGCACACCGCCACGCACTGCTTGCAATCTATACAGTCCCCCAGCACGTCTCCCGCCGCTGCCGCCTTCAGGCTGCCGCGCGGTTCGCCGCGTTTCTTGTCGTAGGAAACAAGCAGGGTGTTTTCATCGACGAGCGCCCCCTGGATACGCGGCCACGGGCACATATAGATGCAGACCTGCTCCCGCGCGATACCGCCCAGAAGATAGGTCGAGAAGGTAAGCCCGCCCGCGAACAGGTAGCTCGTCAGCGGTGCTGTACCGGTGAGGAACTGTTTGGCGAGCGTGGGCGCATCGCCGAAATAGAAGACGAAGGCACCACCGGTGAGCGCCGCCACGACAAGCCACGCAAGGTGCGTCGACACCTTCAGGAACAGCTTCTTCGCGCTCCACGGCGATTTGTCGAGCTTGATACGCTGGTTGCGGTCCCCCTGTATCCAGCGCTCAATATGGACGAAAAGGTCGGTCCAGACCGTTTGCGGACAGGCATAGCCGCACCAGGCACGACCGATGGCCGACGTGGTGAGGAAAAGCGCGAGGGACGCGAGGATCAGAAGCCCGGTCGCGTAGTAAACCTCCTGCGCCCAGATCTCGAGCCCGAAGAAATAGGCCTTGCGGGTCGGGAAATCGATCAGGAAGGCCTGATCCGGCACGCCGAGGCCACGGTCGAACCTGATCCAGGGCAGCAGATAGTAAACCGAGAGGGTGAGGGCCATCACGACCCATTTGATCATCCGGAACTGGCCGTAAACACGCCGCGGATAGACCTTCTTGCGGTCGGCATAAAGCTGGTCGCGCTGGTCGCCGCGGTTGACGGCTGCGGCATCCGGGGTGCCGAGGGGGCTATTGATGGGATTCAGTTTTTCCATGGTTTTCTTCCACCTGGCTTCGAGGCCTCGGGCCTCGTCGGAAGATCGCGGCGGCACCCCTCAATGCCGCCGCAACCGTTGGCTATGGAGAAGGCCTCAACGGCCTTCCATCGGGGCGGCTTCACCGCCACCGAGGCTATAGACATAGAGGGCGAGCTGCTTGATGGTCGCATCGTCCAACCGGCCAGCCCATGCCGGCATCACGCCACGACGGGCATAAGCCACCGTCTCGTAGATCGCCGCGCGGTCGCCGCCATAAAGCCAGATGGCATCGGCAAGCTTCGGCGCGCCGAGATCATGGCTGCCGGCACCGCCTTCCATATGGCAAGCCGCACACTGCTCCTCATAGACGACCGCACCGCGTGCCACGCGGGCGGCATCTTCCGACTTACCCGACAGCGACAGGACATATTCGGTCACGTCCAGCACGCCGTCGCGGTCCAGAATACCGTCCGCGAGGAAGCGGGGCATGTCGCTGAGGCGGGTTTCAGGATCGGTTTCCGACCGGATGCCGTGCTGGATCGTGGTGTAGATGGCGTCGATAGTGCCGCCCCACAGCCAGTCATCGTCATTGAGGTTCGGGAAGCCCTTGAAACCCTGCGCGCCCGAGCCGTGACAGCCCGCGCAATTGTCGCCGAAGGCTGCCTTGCCACCCTGCAGGGCGAAGTCGTGCAGTTCGTCGCTCGCCGTGATGGCGGCGAAGTCGGCACTGCGGATTTCATCCACATATTTCGCCTGTTCGGCCTTCACGGCACCGATCTCGTCGGCAACCTCGGTACGCTGGGCATAGTCGGCCGTGCCTTTGACATAGGTCCAGCCGTCGCTCGACGGGAAGGGCCACGACGGATACACAATCGTGTAGCCGATGGCGAAGAGGATGCAGGCGTAGAAGGTATAGAGCCACCATTTCGGCAAGGGATTGTTCAGTTCCTTGATGCCGTCCCACTCATGGCCCGTTGTCTCGACACCCGAAATCTCGTCGATGTCTTTTTCATGCTTGTCGCTCATGACCGGTCTCCTTTGCCGCCAGTGGCAGCAGGCATGTCATCATCGTCGCGGAGCGGCGCGGACGCCGCCCGGTTGAACTTCGCGCTGTTGCCCGGCCAAAGGGCATAGAAAACCGCGACCACGAAGAGGGTAACCAGAAGGATCAGCCCTCCCGTTTCCGCGAAATAGATGGCGTCTTGATAAGTCATCTAGGCCTCCCGTCAGCGCGCGTTCTCTTCGGCCTTGTACAGGTCGAAGTCGACAAGTGTGCCAAGCATCTGCAGGTAGGCGACAAGGGCATCAAGCTCTGTCGGGCTGCCCGGCTTGGCGTCGAAGTTGCGGATCTGCACCTTGTCGCCGTAGCGACCGACAAGGCCGTCGTATCCTTCCGAGAAGGGATCGAGCTGGGCTTCAAGGTCTTCCTTGCCAGCCTCGACCATTTCGTCCGAATAGGGCACGCCCACGGTCTGGTGCGCCTTCATCAGCGCTTCGACATGCTCGTATTTGAGCGGTGTGGAAGCGAGGAAGGGATAGCCCGGCATCACCGTTTCCGGCACCACGCTTGCGGGCGCTGTCATATGCAGGACATGCCATTCATCCGAATATTTGCCGCCAACACGGGCAAGATCAGGCCCCGTGCGTTTCGACCCCCACTGGAAGGGATGGTCGTACATGCTTTCGGCCGCCAGACTATAGTGGCCGTAGCGTTCGACCTCGGCCCGAAGCGGGCGGACCATCTGGCTGTGGCAATTGTAGCAGCCCTCGCGGATATAGATTTCGCGCCCCATCAGCTCGAGCGGGGTATAGGGCCGCATGCCCTCCACCTTTTCGATCGTGCTTTTGATAAGGAACAGGGGAACGATCTCCACAAGGCCGCCGATCGCCACAACGATCAGGACAAGCACCAGCATGAGGATCGAGTTCTTCTCGATGGTTCCATGATTGAAGGCCATGATGTGCGCCCTCCTATTCTGCGGCCGACAGGGCGGGTTCGATAACTTCCTCGCCCTTCCTGACGTCGCCCTTGATGGTCTTGTAGATGTTGAAGGCCATGATCAGCGAACCGATCACGAAGAGGAGGCCGCCGCCGGCGCGGATCACATAATAGATGTGCATCTGCTCGACGCTCTCGACGAAGCTGTATTTCAGGAAGCCGAGGTTATCGTAGGCGCGCCACATCAGGCCCTGCATGATGCCGGCAACCCACATCGACGAGATGTAGAGAACGATACCGAGCGTCGAGACCCAGAAGTGCCATTCAACAAGGCGGGTGGAATAAAGCTGCTTGCGGCCCCAGCACCATTTGGCAAGGCAATAGATGGCGCCGAAGCTGACATAGGCCACCCAGCCGAGCGCACCCGAGTGCACGTGGCCGATTGTCCAGTCCGTATAGTGGCTGAGGCTGTTCACCGCCTTGATCGACATCAGCGGACCTTCGAAGGTGCTCATGCCGTAGAAGGCGATCGAGACAACCATCATGCGGACCACGGGGTCGGTACGCAGCTTGTCCCACGCACCCGACAGCGTCATCAGGCCGTTGATCATGCCGCCCCACGAGGGCATCCACAGCATCACCGAGAAGACCATGCCAAGCGTCTGCGACCAGTCGGGCAGTGCCGTATAGTGCAGGTGGTGCGGGCCGGCCCAGATATAGAGGAAGATCAGCGCCCAGAAGTGGATGATCGACAGCCGGTAGCTATAGACCGGGCGACCGACCGCTTTCGGCACGAAATAATACATGATGGCAAGGAAGCCGGCGGTGAGGAAGAAGCCCACCGCATTGTGGCCGTACCACCACTGAATGAGCGCATCCTGCACGCCCGAGAAAACAGCAACCGAACGGCTCGAGAAGGGGCTGATCGGCACCGCCAGGTTGTTGCCGATATGCAGCATGGCGATGGTGACGATGAAGCCGAGATAGAACCAGTTGGCCACATAGATATGCGGCTCCTTGCGCTTCATCAGCGTGCCGAGGAAGACAACGAGATAGCAGACCCAGACGACGGTCAGCCACAGGTCCACGTGCCATTCGGGTTCGGCATATTCACGGCCCTGTGTCGCACCCATCAGGTACGAGGTCGCGGCCAGCACGATGAACAGCTGGTAGCCCCAGAAGACAAACCACGAAAGGCCGTTGCCGAAAAGGCTGGCACGGCTTGTTTTCTGGACGACATAGAAGCTTGTCGCGATCAGCACGTTACCGCCGAAGGCAAAGATCACGGCACTGGTGTGCAGTGGCCGCAGGCGCCCGAAGTTCGTGAAGGACGTATCCAGATTGAGGGCCGGGAAGGCCAGCTGCAGGGCGATCACAAGCCCCACAACGAAGCCGACCACGCCCCAGAAGGTGGACGCAATCACGCCCGCGCGGACAACCCGCTCGCGGTAGGCGCCTTCCGGCGTGTTAAGCGTATCGCTGCCGAGAAAGACCACGGCGCCCACGCAGAAGGCGGCAAAAAGAAGCGCATGCAGCTGCATTACGCTGTCCCAGGCCCCCGCCGAGACAACCACGCCGCCAAGCGCCAAGGCTGAAAAAAGAATGGTGAAAATCAGGGCCGAGGCTGTCTTGCCCCGCCCGGTTCCCACCTCGGTTGCTCCATCGCATCCCATTGTTTGTCCCCTAGCTCAAGTGTGAAGGGCAGGCCGCACCCAACGGGGAGCAGCCTGTTGATGCTCCCTTGTCGCCTTATTTGCGCGACAGTCTATTGATCAGGATCAAACTTTCTCTGCGGCAGGCTGTCGCAGAGACGGAACGTCGCACCACATGTCGCACTTGGGAAAAAGTACAACGGATTGAAGAGGATGGAAATTGAAGGTTGTATGAAGGGGCGGTCAGCCGAGGCCAGCCGCCAGTTCCTTAACCCGCGCCCAAGCGGCCAGCACATCGTCCCGCGTGGTGCGGACGGCCCCGACCGAGATACGGATCACCGGGCGCCCCTTCACTTTGGTGCGGGTCAGATAGGTGAATCCGTCGTTATTCACGGCATCAAGCAGCGCTTCGGTGCGCGCGTCAGCGTCCTTGCCGGCAAGGCGGAAGGTGAGAAGCGCAAGGCTCGGGCCGGTCACCAGCTCAAAATCCTTGTCAGCCCTGATGAGCCCGGCAAGCTCCGCCGCCCAGGCCACATGGTTCCGCACCATCTGCGCGATGGCTTCGGTGCCGTAGCTGCGAAGCACGAACCACAGTTTGAGCGCCCGGTTGCGGCGCCCGAGCTGGATACCCCAGTCGCGGTAATCGGTGACGCCCTCGGTGGATTTCAGATACTCCGGCAAGATCGTCAGCGTGCGGATCAGGGTTTCCTTGTCGCGCACGAAATGGGCCGAACAATCGAAGCCGACCCCCATCCATTTGTGCGGGTTGAAGGCATAGCTGTCTGCGGCCTCGAGCCCGTCCATCAGATACCGGAATTCGGGCGCGATCATCGCCGTGCCCGCCCATGCGGCATCAACGTGATAATAGCAGCCATGCGCCCGCGCGATGATGCCGATGGCCTTTAAGGGGTCACACGCGCCAACGCCCGTGGTGCCCACACTTGCCACCACCATCGCCGGCTGGATACCCGCCGCCTTGTCTTCATCAATCATCCGCGACAGGGCCGCCGGATGCATGGCGAAATTGTCGTCTGTCGGCACGATCCGAAGGCTCGCCTTGCCAAGGCCCGCCATCTTCACTGCCTTTTCAAGGCTCGAATGGGTTTCGGCAGAGGTATAGATGCCAAGCTTTGGCCCCTCATAGAGGCCCTCGGCATTGACCTTCCAGCCCGTCGCCCGCTCACGCGCGGCAAGCACTGCACAGAAAACGGCTGAGGAGGCGGTATCCTGAATGACGCCCTGCCAGCTCGCCGGCAGGTCCATCGCCTGTTTCAGCCAGTCCATCATCCGTTCTTCCAGCTCGGTCGCCGCCGGGCTCGTTTCCCAGATCATGGCATTCACGCTCATGGCTGCCGTCAGCATGTCAGCGAGGATCGAGGGCGGCGTCACGTTCGACGGGAAATAGGCCAGGAAGCGCGGATGCTGCCAGTGGGTCGAACCCGGCACAATGATATCCTTGAAATCCTCGAAGATGGCGCTGAAAGCCTCGCCTTCAGCCGGCACCTGCTTGCCGAGCTTCGCCGCAATTTCGCCGGGGGCAACCTGCGCCCGCACCGGATAATCGCGCACACCTTCAAAATAGTCGGCGATCCAGTCAACAAGGGCATGGCCCTGACGTTTGAACTCTTCGGCGTCCATCACGCCCTCCCCCTTAACCGCTTTCTCACACATTTCTGCTAGCACTGGCGCGGCCCGGCGCTTTCGGTTATAAGCCGCGCGCCTGACCGTAGAATAGAAAGCACACGATGAACAAGCCTTCCAAAGTGGGTTTCGTTTCCCTTGGCTGTCCCAAAGCCCTTGTCGACAGCGAGCGCATCCTGACGCAGCTTCGCTCCGAGGGCTATGAGATTGCCGCCGACTATGACGGGGCCGATGTGGTGGTCGTCAACACCTGCGGCTTTATCGACAGCGCCAAGGAAGAAAGCCTTTCAGCGATCCGCGAGGCGATGGAAGAAAACGGCCGGGTGATCGTCACCGGTTGCCTCGGCCCCGAGGAAGAGAAAATCCGCGAAGTGGCGCCGGGTGTGCTCGCCGTTACCGGCCCGCACCAGTATGAGGCCGTGGTCAACGAGGTGCACAAGGCCGCCCCGCAGCCGCACGACCCCTTCACCCATCTGGTGCCGCCGCAAGGCCTGCGCCTGACGCCGCGCCACTATGCCTATCTGAAGATTTCGGAAGGCTGCAATCACCGCTGCAAATTCTGCATCATCCCGTCTTTCCGCGGTGACCTTGTATCGCGCCCGGTGCGCGCGGTGCTGCGCGAAGCCGAAAAGCTGGTGGAAGCGGGCGTGCAGGAAATCCTCGTCATCAGCCAGGACACCTCGGCTTACGGCGTCGACAAGAAGCACGCTGCCGAAAAGTGGAAAGACAAGGACGTCCGCGCCCACATGACCGACCTTTGCGCCGCGCTTGGCGAAATGGATGTCTGGGTGCGCCTCCATTATGTGTATCCTTATCCGCATGTGGATGACGTGATCCCGCTGATGGCGGAGGGCAAGATCCTGCCGTATCTGGATATCCCCTTCCAACACGCCTCCCCGAAGGTGCTGAAGGCCATGAAGCGCCCGGCGAACGAGCAGAAGGTGCTGGAGCGTATCCACAAGTGGCGCGATATCTGCCCCGAGATCGTCATCCGCTCCACCTTCATCGTCGGCTTCCCCGGCGAAACCGAAGAAGACTTCCAGTATCTTCTGGACTGGCTGAAAGAAGCCCGGCTCGACCGCGTGGGTTGCTTCAAATATGAGCCCGTTGAAGGGGCAGCCGCCAACGAGCTGCCGGATCAGGTGCCCGAGGAAGTGAAACAGGACCGCTGGAACCGCTTCATGGAAGTGGCGCAGGCGATTTCCGCTGAAAAGCTGCAGGAACGCGTCGGCCTTGAAATGGCTGTACTGATCGATGATGTGGACGAGGACGGCGCCGTTGGCCGCACCTATGCGGACGCGCCGGAAATCGACGGCAAGGTCTATCTGCCGAGCGCGACCGACCTCATTCCTGGGACCATGGTGATGGCCTATATCACCGAAGCAACCGACTATGACCTGATCGGTGAAGTTGTATTCGACGACGAAGATGAAGATGACGACTGGTAAACTTTAAGCCATTGATTCTTCGAACGGTTGACAGTCGCATGCCCGGCGCGTTCTAGTATGGTCGGGGTAGGTAATCAGGCAGGCAGTATTGTGGCACGCAAGCGTCGCCCTATCTTGGCAGCATCCGGGCTCGGCCTTGTGGCCCTGCTCGCCGCACCGGTGATTGCGGATGACAGCGCCTGCACGCCCATGACCATAGCCGTGCCCGAAGCACTGGCCGCGTCCCCCCTCAATTCGGTGATCGAACGCGCCTACGGGACTGCGGGAATCGCTGCCGAATTCCGCATATTGCCCAACCGGCGCACCGCCGCGAGCCAATCGGTCGCGGAAGTTGACGCGATCCTCGTTTCCGCCGAGCCACGCATCGAGGACGCAGCCAATTTCCTGCCCGTGCCGGTGCCTGTGGCGCGGGTCACCTATTATCTCGCGAGCTATTCGCTTGGGCCTGATGATGTGAAAACGCTTGGTGACATCACCCGCTACCGGCTGGTGCTACCCTCTGGCTTCACCCATCTCGCCAACCTTCTGGGGCACCGACGCTGGGTCGAAATGGGCAATTATGACGCCATCCTGAAACTGCTGACGCACGAGCGCGCCAACCTTGCCCTCGGCACCCTCAGCTTCGCGCGATATGCGGAAGCCCGGAATATGGGGCTCAATATCTTCCCCGCCCCCATCACGCCGCGCCTCGGCTATCACATGGTTCGCCCGGCATGCGGCGATGCCTTTGCAAAGCTCCGTACCGTCCTTCGCGCCCTTGTCGAAAGCGGCGAGATGGCCGCGATGTATGACGCACAGAAGGCGCCTGAATCCGCCATCACGCCTGACATGCTGGACGCGCTTGGCCCCACCGGAGGGCTGGAGCCCGGCCTTGCAGCCGAGACCGAAAAAATACAGCTCTCGCCAACACCCTAAAAACCGCAATCGCGCCCATCCTACAAGCTCTTGATTTTCATACGAATCTCATGAGAGGATCGCGGTGAGATATTCGCTGTTCGTCAATAACGACAGAAAAGACACTCAAGCATGCGCTTTTGCGGGATTGCAGTTTCCTTGGCGTTTGCAATCTTCTCGACCGGGGCAACCTTGCCCGTCGTCGCGGAGCAGCCTGTCATTCGCCTGGCCGTATCCCAACTGACAAATGATGCACCTGTCATCCGCGTCCTTGACCGCGCTTACGAGAAACTCGGGATCAAGCTGGAAATTACCAGCCTGCCCCGGAAGCGCGGGCCCGTACTGGCAAACGAAGGCCTATACGACGGGCTGCCGGTTGCCCTGGGCATGGGGGCGGTGGCCTTTGAAAACCTGATGCCGGTGCCCACCCCCTTATGCAAAATCGGCTTCACTCTATATTCGAAGCAGCCTTTGCCGATAACGCAGCCGACCCTTGCAGACCTGAGGGGATTTGACATCGGCACCATCCGGGGTGTCCGGCTTCTTGAACTGCGGTTGGAAGGCCTGAACCTGATCGAAGCCCCGACTTTTGACCATCTGTTCGGACTGTTGAAGCGGGACCGGGTTGACGTTGTGGTGTCGCCGTCCGACTTGCAGATTCTGGAACAGCATGTCCCCGGTAGCTTCACGAGCCAGCCGGCACCACTGAAGCCCGCCTTCTGCTATCATGTCCTGCACAAGGCTCATGAAGCCTTGTTACCCAAAGTGGCGGAAAGCCTGCGCGAGATGATCCGGTCCGGCGAACTGGCGGCAATCTACACGGCAGTCGATGCTCCGAATGCGGCGATCACCATGGATGATCTTGACATGCTCGGGCCGTCCGGCGGCCTTGACCAGATCAGGGAAGACTGGCGCACCGAAAACGATACGCCAGACGATTGATGATCAGCCCGCGTCCTTGAGCAGATAGATCGCCAGCGCCTCGCGCTCGGCATCCGTCAGCTCAAAAGTCGGCATGGGGCCCGGCGGGTTGGCGAGAAGCGCCTTGAGGCCGGCGATATCGAACCGCGCTTTCAGATCCTTCAGTTCCTTCACGGCAACACCTTCAGGCGCTGCTTCTGGCACATGGCAGGAGGCGCAATCATTACCGATGAACAGGAGCCTGCCAAGGCCGGCGCGTTCCTCAAGCCGGGCGGGATCGATACCGGCCAGCGGGTCGGCTGCATCCGCCGCCGCGCGGTCCATGCTGCCGGCCTTCATGCCGCCCCAGGTGACGCGGTAAATGGTGCCGGAATAATCGTCCGACACATAGATGGCGCCGTCTGGCCCCTGCACCACATCGACCGGGCGACCGATGACGTCTTCGTTCTTTTCAAAGCCGGTCAGGAAATCGCGTTCGGTGACCTTGCCGTCTACGCCCCAATGCAGGCTGACGACCTTGTAGCCAACGAGGACCGAGCTGTTCCACGAACCATGCTCGGCGACAAGGGCGGCGCCTTCATAGCCCGCAGGCTCCTGCCCCGGCGTCAGGAAACGCATGCCAAGCGGCGCGCGGTGGCCGCCGAAGCCATGAACCGGTGCGATCGAGCGGGCAACATCCGCCTCATGCCCCTTGCCCATGTCGGGGTCGATTTCCTTGTTGTTGTTGGCAAACGGCCAGCCATAGAAACCGCCATCGACAACCTCGTTCAGCTCGCAGTCCGGATAAGTGTCGCCGAGCAGGTCGCGGCCATTGTCGGTTGCGAACAGCTTGCCGGTTTCCGGCTGCCAGTCGAACCCGACCGAATTCCGGAGCCCCGTTGCATAGGTGCGCGCCTCCGAACCATCGCGGTTCATGACGATCATCTCGGCGCGGTAAAGCTCGGTCTCGATACACACATTGCAGGTGGACCCCACCGTCACATAGATGCGCCCGTCGGGGCCGATGCCCAGCGTGCGGGTGCGGTGATTGCCGTCCTCGGGCATGCCGGTGAAGATGGTTTCCATCTCGCCCATCGTGCGGGTTGCGGCGTCAAACGGCGCGCGGCTCACCTGCGTTTCTTCGGCGATATAAAGATACTGGTCATCCAGATCGATGCCCGATGGCAGATCGAGCCCGCCCGCCAGCTGCGTGCGGCCATCGGCGCGGCCATCGCCGTCCTTGTCGGCATGCAGCAGCACGACCTTGCCGTCGCGGTGCGTGGCAACGATCATGTCGCCCGCTGCGGTGAAGCGCATCATGCGCGCTTTTTCAACGCCGTCCGCATAGATGCCGATCTCGAACCCTTCGGGCACCTGCAGGCGGTTGCTGGCGGTATTCGCATCAACCGCCTTGGCTTCCTTGCCCGTCAGGAAATCAAGGAAAGGCCCGTTGATCGTCGGCGCCATCCACCAGACACCGGCAACAGCCGCACCAACAACGGCACCAAGGCCGATAATCCATTTCTTTTTCGACATATCTTTTCCCCCGGCGAATCGTGGGGGCGAGACTATCGCCGTGGGGCCCTTATCGCAAGAAAAGGCGGCGTGAGGGCGGCGATTCATCAGGTAGCGGATGTATGATCGATGCCAGCAGTTCAAGGCTGTCGACCAGCCGCGGCCCCGGCCGGTTAAAGAGGCCGTTACCATCCACGATCCGGACCCTCGTGCCCGCACGCTCAAGCGCCGCGAGCGCTGTGGCCGTTTCACCAAGTTCTGCGTCAGCGCGGGTACGGGCGGGTTCGAACCCGCACATGGCAAGGATCAGATAGTCGGGCTTCAGAGCCGCCACCTCGTCCCAATCCGTGCGGCGGGACGGCGCGCCTGAAAGGCCGGACACATCCAGTCCGCCCGCCAGCGTGACAAGGTCGGCAATCCAGTGGCCACCCATGAAGGGCGGGTCCAGCCAATCAAGCAGCAGCACGCGCGGCCTGAGCGGATGGCGAACAACGCGGGAGACAACCTTGTCGATCCGGGCATTCAGCCTGAGGACAAGCTGTTCGCCGCGCTCGCGCACCCCGGCGGCGACCGCCACGCCGTGGATGGTTTTCAGCACATCGGCAAGGGTGACGGGTTCAAGATTCACAAGGCGGGGCTGTGAGCTGATGGCGCCAAGGGCTGCCTCCACATCCTCGCCAGACACAGCACACACATCGCACAGCGCCTGCGTGACGATCAGGTCCGGCTGCAGCTTTTCCAGAAGGTCGGTATCAAGTGCATAAAGGGCGGCGTTGCCCGCCAGATGCTCGCGCACGATCCGGTCGATCTCGGCCTGCGGGGCCACCTTGTCGACAATGCTTGAGGTCAGCACCGGCAGGTCTTCAACGCCTGCCGGATAGTCGCAGCAGTGCGACACGCCAACCAGATTATCCTTCAGCCCGAGGGCCGCGATGATTTCGGTGGCGCTGGCAAGGAGCGAGGCGATCCGCATGGCGCTCTCCTCAAACCGCGTGGCCGCCTTCGTCCCGTCGGTTTTCCTTCATCTGCGCCACCATGGCCTCCCCGCCAAACAGCAGGGTCGCATAGACCGCATCCCCGGCGATTGACGCCAGCAGCATCGGCAAGCCGGCCACATAGCAGGCCATCAGGTCCGTGAAAGTCGGCGGATAGAAAGCGATCCAGTTGCCGATGTTGGAAATGAGATAGAAGGCGATGGCATTGACGAGCACGGCAGAGGCCACCGGCACCATGCCCCGCCGGGCGCGCAGCATCGCCCGCCCAATCAGGGGCCCGGCCAGAAAGCCGATGTAAACGGCCATCAGCACACGGGCGTCATAGAAGCCCGTGATGATATTGCCGACAAGAAGCGCGATGACCGGCAGTGCCAGCGCCTGCAGGAGCGGCATCCGTGCCCCGGCAAAAAGCCCGAAAGCACCGATCGGTGTGAAGTTCATCGGGTGCGGCAACAGCCGCGCCACCACTGCAAACAGGATCAGGAACCGGGTCATCGCGCTTCTCCCTTCGCTTAAAGGGCGATGCGGAGGCCAGCGTAAGCCGCAGCCCCCGGCGTCGCGAAGCCAACGATATTCTCGTACTGCTCGTCGAACGCATTCTCGACCCGCGCCGTGATGCTGACATGGTCGTTGATGCGGTAGGCGCCGGTTACCCGGGCCAGCACATAGGACTTCAGCGTCAGAGTTTCAGAGGCGAGCGGCCACGGCGGGAAGAAGGTATCAAGCGCTTCGCCCGTGTAGGCCGCACTCGCCGTCAGGGTCAGGGCGCTGGTTGCTTCCCAGGTCGCGACGATGCTGCCGCTATGCTTCGGGCGGCGCAGTTCGCGCTTGTAACCATCCGCACCATCGGGCTCTTTCGCATTCACAAAGGCATAGCTCGCCGACAGGCTGAAGCCATCCACCGGGCGCGCGTCGGCGGTCAACTCAAAGCCATCCCGCTTTGATTTGCCGTCCACATTGCCGGCGGTATAAAGCCCGCTTGCGGGGTCGAACACGAAGCCGTTGATTTCGTCCTTCAGGCGGGTGCGATAGACGGCGGCACCAAGCGTCAGTTTCTCGGGCAGCACATCATAGGAACCGCCAACCTCGACCGAAACACTGCGTTCTGGCGTCAGGTCCGGGTTGCCGACAAACTGGTCGGAATAGAAGCCGAAACGTTCCACAAAGGTCGGAGCCTTCTGGGCGCGGGCCGCACTCGCATAAACCTTGCCGCGACCGTCCATCAGGTCCTGCGACAGGGCGAAGCGCCAGCTGGTGAAATTCTTGAAGTCGCTGTTGTCATCATGGCGGACGCTGGCATTGAGCGTCAGGCCCTCCAGAACATCACCCTGATAGGCGGCCACAAAGCCCGTTACATCCATCGACCGTTTCTGGTTCGGATCACCCCACGGCTGGGCGATGCCTTCCTGCGTGAAATCGGTGTTTTCATGATCAACGGCGAGCGTCAGCGTGTGGCCTTCGCTGAGCGTGAAGGCGGCATCGGCATAAAGGCCGAGGCGCTGGGCGCTCGTGGCGCCGTCTGCCGCTTCACCCACATAATTGTCGATGGATGTATCAAGGAAAGTGACCCGCAGGCCCTGCTGCCAGCGGCCATCCAGAAGGCTCATGCGCGCGGCAGCACCCAGCGTGGTGGAGTGATTTTCCGTGCGGTTGTCGCTATCCGCCGGCAGGCCGGTCGCGAAATCGGTGCCGTCGAACTCGCTTTCAGCGTCGGTGTGGCGCATCGTCAGGTCCAGCCGGAAATCCTCGCTTGGGGTCACGCCGATAGCGCCCGAAACGGTGAGGTTTTCGTAACCGTCATCCTCGTCACCCGTGCGGGAAACATTGGTGCCGTCCGATTTGCCGTAGCCGACAGCAAGGCGGCTCGTGAAGGTTTCGCTGCCGGTGCCCACGGCGCCGTACAGGCGTTTCGTATCAAACGCGCCATATTCGCCGCCCACGTGGCCTTGCACGCCTTCCTCGGCGCGTTTGGTGATGATGTTGATCACCCCGGCAACGGCATCCGAACCCCAGACGGCAGAGAGGGGCGCGCGCGCCACTTCGATCCGTTCGATATCAAGGCCGGTCAGGTGTTCGAACTGGACTTCATCGCCAGCAGCGGGATCGTTGAGTTCCACGCCGTCCACCAGCACCAGAAGCTGGTTGGCTTCGGCGCCGCGCAGACGAAGCTGCGTCTGCCCGCCGACAGAACCGGCGGTGGCGGCTGCCATGCCCGGCACTTCGGCCAGCACATCGGCAAGGCGGTAGACCTGCCGGTTTTCAAGCGCGGTGCCTTCGATCACACTGAGGCTGACACCGGCGCGGGCGAGATCACCCGTGCGGGCGGCGGTCACTTCGATGGTTTCCACCTCGCCGGACGCGATGGCGGCGGGGGTGAGAAGGGTGGAAAGAAGCAGGAAAGAGGTCAGTTTCGTCATCGTCAAATAGCCTTGTTCCCGGCGAATGCAGCCGGATGGACCCAAAGCCGTGGCGGAAAAGACTGGCGCTGATGACGAAGCAAAGGTCGTCTCGGCGGGCCCGACGCACACGGCAACACACAAAGTGTCGCCGGTACGGATACCCGCTCCCTTGGACTGACCCGGTCCCGGGATCGACGACGTGACGGCAGGCTTCCTGACTATGCGGGTCTCGGCTTCGGTCCGCCTTCCCGGTTTGCACCAGTGGCATTTCGGACCATCGCTCGCCGCTTACAGTTGCGGGTACAGTCGGGGATTTCCACCCCGTTTCCTTTTATCCCCTCTCCCGAGGGGCACCGTCACGCATTGGTATAGGGGGGAATATGGGCGGGGGCAAGTGATAGGTTCTTCCATCCTGCGAGAAACAAATCTCACCAAGACTAAATATTTTAGAATTATAAAAATAATATTATGTATTGAAATTTTTTAATTTATGACGCCATCACCAATACTCCAGAAATAATTACAGAAACAATACCCACTAAATTTGGAATCCAATAATCGATTGCTGCACTAATTTTATTTCCAAAAGTTTTTTCCAAAGACGCCTTAGTTCCATCAACTCCAAAAATATCCTGTAACTGTCCAGTAACATGATTATGAGTTACAGAAAGCCAGAATGACGATAAAGAGAAACCAAAATAAAAAAACGTTGCCGGTAGAGCATAGGCGCCAAACTGCATTACAAGTTGACCCTCTTGCTTCTGTGTAGAAAAATTTGCAGCTAAAACGGTGATAAATATTATAAGAATGTTTCTTTTGTTAACATTCAATCTCGCCCTTAGCTCTCCAGAAAAATGTGTCGCCAAATCTACGTTTTTAATTTTTGGAACAGCAGATCGTTTCCTAACTTCTGTAGGAATAAAAAGAGCTAACGTGCAAAAAACAAAAATCACAAATGCTATATAGACCTTCTCCGTACCCGATGAACTACCCGAACTAATCCTCTCTACGGGGTCGAATACATCACCAATGGATAAGGATATAGTACGCACGCATAAAACTATGAAAGAAATAGTAAACATCAAAATCATGGACAACAGGCGTCCTCTAGCCCTATCCATGTCTATTTTAGAAACATTATTGTCAGGGTGTGATTTCCCAATCTCTGGCATCAATCGTTCTTCTTTGTAAACAGAGGCCCATCTACAGAATTTCTGCAGGGTGGTATCCGAATGACGATACACAAATCACCAACGTGCTGACCGGAAGGCGGCCAGAGATAGGCTCAATTGCTTATGCAATGAAGCCGTGTTGTCCTACTCCACCACCCAGGTCTCGCCCGCTTTCATGATGTCCTGCAAGGACCGGCGGCCTTTGGCGCTCGCGACGCGGCCGAGGACGGCTTCGGTGTAGGTTTCACCGCGCGGGGCAGCGTAAAGCACACCCATGGCGACCGGCTCGCCGTCCTTGTGGCCAAGGCGGGCGACCATCTGGGCGAGTGGCAGGCTGGTTTCGTCATGCACCTGGATATGCTCAAGGTCGACACCGTTTCCAAGCGTGACAACCTCAAGGCTGAAGGTCGCCGGGTTGAAGCGGATGCCCTTCTCGTTGTCCTTGCCAAAGAGCATCGGCTTGCCGTGCTCCAGATGCAGCTGATTGTCGGCTGCCGAGGCCTTGTCGGTCACCTTCGCCCAGACATCATCGTTATAAACGATGCAGTTCTGCAGGATTTCGACGAACGCCGTGCCCTTGAACTGGTGGGCGCGGGTGAAGACGATGGGCATATGCTTCTGTGCGGTGTCCACCGTGCGGGCCACGAAGGGCGCGTTGGCGCCGAGCGCGAAACTGATCGGGTCAAGCGACGGGTCGATCGAGCCATCGGGGGTAGAGGGCGACCGGGTGCCGATATCCGAGGTCGGGCTATATTGCCCCTTGGTGAGGCCGTAAATCTTGTTGTTAAAGAGCAGTATCTTCAGGTCAACGTTGCGGCGCAGGGCATGCATCAGATGGTTGCCGCCGATCGAAAGCCCGTCGCCGTCCCCCGTGACGACCCAGACATCGAGGTCGTTATTGGCGAGCTTCAGCCCCGTCGCAATCGCCGGCGCGCGACCGTGGATCGTGTGGAAGCCGTAGGTATTCATATAATAGGGGAAGCGGCTGGAGCAGCCGATCCCTGAGACAAACACGGTGTTTTCGCGCGTCACGCCGAGGTCCGGCAGGGTGCGCTGCATGCATTTCAGGATCGCATAGTCCCCGCAGCCGGGGCACCAGCGCACTTCCTGATCGGTTGCGAAATCGGCAGGCTTCAGCGGTTCATTCATCTTGGCGGCGCTCATGTCGTTCATGGCTTCGCTCCTTCGATTATGCGCCGAGCATGGCGCGAATGCCATCCAGGATTTCGGCAATCTTGAACGGCTGGCCGGATACCTTGGTGAAGGGCTTTGCGTCGACGAGATAGGTGTCGCGCAGCACCGTCTTCAGCTGGCCATGGTTCATTTCCGGCACCATGATCTGTTTGAACCCCTTCATCAGGTCTCCGAGGTTCGCCGGGAAGGGATTGAGATAGCGGATATGGGCGTGGGAAACCTTCAACCCCTCGGCCCGCGCACACCGCACGGCTTCCGAAATCGGACCATAGGTGGAGCCCCAGCCGACAATCAGCAGGTCACCCGTTTCCTCGCCCTGATCCACAGTCTGCGCCGGAATGTCATTGGCGATCCCGGCGATCTTGTTGGCGCGGGTGTCGGTCATCTTCTGATGGTTGGCGGGATCATAGGAGATATGCCCCGTCGCGAAGCTTTTCTCGATGCCGCCGATCCGGTGTTCGCAGCCCGGCGTGCCGGGGATCGCCCAGTTGCGGGCAAGGGTCGTCTCGTCCCGCTTGAAGGGATTGAAGCCCGCCTCGCCCGGCTCGGTCACGAATTGCACCTTGAAGGGCGCATAAGTGGAAAGATCGGGAATTTTCCAAGGCTCGGCGGCGTTTGCGATGAAGCCGTCCGTCAGCAGCATCACGGGGGTCATATATTTCACCGCCAGCCGGCAGGCCTCGATGGCGGCATCGAAACAGTCACCGGGCGACGAAGTGGCAATCACCGGCACGGGTGCGTCCCCGTTGCGGCCATAGACGGCCTGATACAGGTCGGACTGTTCGGTTTTGGTCGGCAGGCCTGTCGAGGGCCCGCCCCGCTGGCTGTTGATGATGAGAAGCGGCAGCTCGGTCGAGATGGCAAGCCCGATGGCTTCCCCTTTGAGCGCGATGCCGGGGCCGGACGATGACGTGACGCCGAGCGCCCCGCCATAGGAGGCGCCGAGGGCCGCGCACACCGCCGCGATCTCGTCTTCCGCCTGGAAGGTGACAACCCCCAGTTCCTTGAGCCCCGAAAGCGTGTGCAACACCGGCGAGGCCGGGGTGATGGGGTAGGAGCCGAACATGACATTCAGCCCGGCAAGTTCCGCCCCCGCGACAATGCCCCACGAAATCGCCTGGCTGCCGGTGACGGTGCGATAAAGGCCGGGTTCGGACTTGACCGCATCGATCTGGTAACGCTTCAGGGTGGCCGAAAGCTCGGCCGTTTCTCCAAAAGCGTGGCCGGCGTTGAGCGCGGCAATGTTGGCGTCGGCGAGCGTCGGCGCCTTCGAGAATTTCTTCTGCAGCCAGTTTGTCACCGGCTCGCGCTTGCGGCTGAACATCCAGAGCATCAGGCCGAGCGTCCACATATTCTTGCAGCGCAGGGCTTCCTTGTTGCCAAGGCCGAAATCCTTCACGGCTTCAAGGGTGAGCTTCGAGATATCGATCTCGATCAGCTGGTAATCTTTCAGGGAGCCCGCCTCGATCGGGTCGGCCTCGTAGCCGGCCTTTTGCAGGTTGCGCGGATTGAAGGTGCCGGTATCCACCACCAGCACGCCGCCCGAGCGCAAGTCGCCAAGATTGGTCTTCAGGGCTGCGGGGTTCATGGCCACCAGCACATCGGGGCGGTCGCCCACCGTCATGATCGCCTTGGCACCGAAATTGATCTGGAAAGCAGACACGCCGAAAGTGGTGCCAACGGGCGCCCTGATCTCGGCGGGGAAGTCGGGGAAGGTCGCAAGGTCGTTCCCCGAGAGGGCAGTCGTGGCGGTGAAACGGCCGCCCGTCAACTGCATGCCGTCACCACTATCACCTGCGAA
This sequence comes from Gimibacter soli, assembly GCF_028463845.1. Lineage (NCBI taxonomy): Bacteria > Pseudomonadati > Pseudomonadota > Alphaproteobacteria > Kordiimonadales > Temperatibacteraceae > Gimibacter > Gimibacter soli. Next base: position 3,494,593 of record NZ_CP116805.1, read on the forward strand.
GCGAACCACGGCGGATTCTAGATGCTGGGTCTCTGCACTCATATGGATCGTCCTTGTTTTTTACTACGGCACAAATACTAAAGCCGGGCCCCTCCCTTCCGTCGTACCTTGAATATGGTTAAAAGGCGACGGAGAAAAACTAATACCATTCGCCATATGCGCTTGTCGCGGGCGATATTGCCGCACCCCCATGCTGCGGCAACCGGCTTAATTGCTGCGCGGCGTACGCATCAGGACAAATTCTTCCGCTGCCGACGGATGCACCGCCACGGTGCGGTCGAAATCGGCCTTGGTGAGGCCGGCCTTCACCGCAATCCCGATGCCCTGAATGATTTCTGCCGCGTCCGCGCCGATCATATGGGCGCCCAGCACCTTGTCGGTTTTTTTGTCCACAACAAGCTTCATGAAAGCGCGTTCGCTGCCGCCGGCGAGCGTCTGTTTCATCGGGCGGAAGTCGGAAACATAGACTGCAACATCATGGCCCTTTGCTGCCGCGTCTTCTTCCGACAGGCCGACGGTGCCGATGGGCGGCTGCGAGAAGACGGCGGTCGGCACCGCGTCATGCTCGGGCGCCGTCGGCGCATTCCCATAAAGCGTCAGCGCGAAGGCATGACCTTCCTTGATCGCAACGGGCGTCAGCGCAATCCGGTTCGTCACATCCCCCACCGCATAAATAGCGGGGTTGGTGGTGCGACCATATTTGTCGACAATCACACCGCCTGCATCGTCAAGCGCTACACCCGCTTTCCTGAGGCCCAGATTATCCGTGTGCGGCTTGCGGCCGGTTGCGAACATCACAGCGCCCGCATCAAGGGTGGAGCCATCCGTCAGCGTCAGGCGCACGCCGGTGGCGGTTTTCTCGATGGCGGTGACATTGGTATTCAGGCGGAGGTCGATCCCCTTGCCGGTCATTTCAGTGGCAAGGCGGCTGCGGATGTCGCCGTCGAACCCGCGCAGGATCTGGTCGCCGCGATAGAGCTGCGTGACCTTGGCGCCCATGCCATTGAAGATGCCGGCGAACTCGACCGCGATATAGCCGCCGCCCACGACCACTACATGGTCCGGCAGGTCCGGCAGGTGGAAAGCCTCGTTCGAGGTGATGGCATGCTCGGCGCCCGGGATATCCGGCTTGGTCGGGGTGCCGCCGGTGGCAATGAGGATCGTCTTGGCGGTGACCACCTTGTCACCCAGCGTCACTTCATGCGGGCCGGTGATGACCGCGCGGCCCATCATGATCTCCACCTTCGCATTGTTCAGCGTGTTGATATAGGCGCCGTTCAGCCGGTCGATCTCTTTGTCCTTGGCCTTGATGAAAGCCGGCCAGTCGAAGCTTGTTTCACCGACCGTCCAGCCGAAGCCCTTGGCCATTTCGAACTCTTCCGCGAAGTGCGAGGCATAGACCATCAGCTTCTTCGGCACGCAGCCGCGGATGACGCAGGTGCCGCCAACGCGATATTCCTCGGCCACCGCCACGCGGGCGCCAAAGCCCGAAGCGATCCGTGCAGCCCGCACGCCGCCCGAGCCCGCACCGATGACGAAAAGGTCGTAATCAAAACTGTCGGCCATGTCTCATATCCTTCTCAAATCCGGCTTCAGCCTATACGGCAGCACGCCCCTTTTGCAAACGCACGGGCGTTCACGAACCGGCGAGGCACCCGGATATACCCGATACGTTATGGCAGCTGCGGCATTTGCGCCTTGTTAGCATGGCTAACTGTTCCTAATGTGACGCCAGTTCAGGAATTTGGAGATACGGGAATGGTACGTCGGCTGATTCTGTCTGTTGTGGCACTTATCGCGGTTCTCGCCGCTGTCATGGTCGGTCGTACGCTGATGGCGCCAGGCATGCCCGCGCCAGTCGCTGCGCCCGAAGCCTTCCCGGTGAACGAGGAAGAAGCCGTCGCCAAGCTCGCCAAGGCGCTGACGTTTGAAACCATCTCCCGCGCCCCCGGTGCGCCCTATGACACCGAAGCCTTCGATGCTTTCCATGCCTGGCTTGGCGAGGCTTTCCCGAACGTTTTCTCGCAGCTCAAGGTCACCCGCATCGCGGGCCATAGCCTCCTCGTCGAATGGCCGGGCAAGGACGCCAGCCTGCAGCCCGCCATGTTCCTCGCGCACATGGATGTGGTGCCGGTGGACCCCGCGACGCTCGGTGAATGGACCCACCCGCCTTTCGCCGGCATTGTGGCCGACGGCATGGTCTGGGGCCGCGGCGCGCTTGATATGAAAGGCCCGATGATCACGCTTCTGGAGGCCACCGAGACGCTGCTTGCCCGTGGCTATATCCCTGCCCGCACTATCCTTCTGGGCCTTGGCCATGACGAGGAAGTCGGTGGCTCGGGCGCTGTCGCCATCGCCGCGCACCTGAAGGAGACCGGCGTGCGCCCGGCCTTCGTCCTTGATGAAGGCGGTGCCGTTGCGACCGACGGGCTTTTTGGCGGCACCAGCGAACCTGTTGCCCTGATCGGCGTTGCCGAAAAAGGCTATATGAGCGTGAAACTGACATCGCGCGGTCAGGGCGGTCACTCGTCGCGCCCCGGCAAGGATACGGCGATCAGCCGCCTCGCGAAGGCGATCCAGCGGCTCGAAGCCTACGAGTTCCCGAACGATGCGCGCTTCCTGCGCTCGACCCTTGAGCCCGCGATGCCGCTGTTGCCGTTCGGGCAGCGGCTGGCGGTCGCCAACCTGTGGCTGACCGAACCGCTTGTGGTGGCGCTGATGAAGGAAGCGCCCGACATGGCGGCGAGCCTGCATACCACCAAGGTGCCGACGATCCTTTCGGCCGGCATCAAGGATAACGTGATCCCGACCGTGGCCGAGGCCACCGTCAACCTGCGCCTTTTCCCCGGCGACGCGCCCGAGGCTGTCCTTGCCACCCTGCGCGAGGTGATCGCGGATGACATGATCAGCGTGGAGCCTGCAAGCAGCGTGATGACGCCGGCCTCACCCGTCAGCCCTACCGATAGCGACGCCTACCGGCTGATCAGCGACACGATCAAGGGCATGACCCCCGATGCGCCGCCGCCGGTTGCCACCATGCTCGTGCTGATGGCCACCGATGTGCGCCATTATGCGGGTGTCAGCGATGCGCAGTACCGCTTCAACTATGTGCCGATGACCCCGGCGCTGATCAGAACGCTGCATGCCGAAGACGAGCGTGTGCCGGTTTCGGCGATCCCCGACATGGTCCGCTTCTTTGGCCGGATGATGCTGGGCGCCGGGGGTTAAAGGTCCAGCACCCGGTCAATATCCTTCGGCAGGCTTTTCGGCTTGTCGAGCAGCGACACGATGATGAAAAGCGTGAGGGACACAAGAAGGGCCACAAAACCCGGATCCATCCCGTGGGGCGGACGCACACCGGCGAGATAGAAACCGATATTGATGGCGAGTGCGGCAACGATGGCCGCCACCGCCGCCCTCGCCGACGCCCGCTTCCAGTTCAGCCCGAACATCACGACAGGCAGCAGCGCCGAGGCAAACGTGCCCCAGCCGAACACGCCAAGGAAGCCGATCAGCGCGCCGTTTTCATAGAAGCTATAGAGCGCGAAAAGCGTCGCGAAGATGCTGAGCCCGATGGTCGCCACCCGCGCCCAGAAAAGCTCGGCCCCGAGCGACCGTCCCCGGATCGCCTTCGGGATATCATGGATGATCGCCGCCGCCCCTATATTGAGGAAGCTGTCTGCCGTCGACATGATCGCCGCGAAGAGCCCGGCAAACACGATGCCCGCGAGGATCGGGTTGGCAAACTCGCGCAGGAACACCGGGGCCGCCTCATCGGGCGCGCCGAGCGGGGCATGCATGTCGCCGATCACCAACGCGCGCATCACCATGCCGATTGAAACCCACAGAAGCGCCGCGAGCACATAGCCGATCACCGTGATGGGCACGACGATGCGATTGTCCGAAAGCCGGCGGTTCATCATCATCTTGGTCGTCACATGCGGCTGGCCGGACAGCCCGAAGCCAAAGAGGAAGAACCATGAAAGCGCCGCCATCGGTCCCATAGTGCCGAAGGGCAGCGCCGATTCCGGGTCCGTGTCCATCAGCATCTGGCTCGCCTCACCCAGCCCGCCATCGAACACGCCGATGGCCGCCACAACGACAAGCACCCCCGCCACCATCATCACGAAGCCCTGGATGAGATCAGTGTAAACGGAGGCGATGATGCCACCCGTGACGCAATAGAAGATCAAGACGGCGGACGAGATGGCCGCACAGGCCGCCAGGCTGATACCGGCGAACATGGCGGTATCGGCGAGCAGCGACTGCAGCACCATCGCCATCGCCAGAATTTGCGTCGCCAGATAGCCGATGACGCCCAGAAGGATCGTTAGCGCCGATAGGCCCCGCGCCCAGTTGCTTTCGTAGCGCGCCATCACAAGATCCGGCAGGCTGACGGTATCGCGCAGCTCCGCGATCATGCGGATACGCTTGGCGATCAGATAATAGCCGATCCCGAAGCCAAGGGCCGACACGGTCGCCATCCACATCGAGGAAAGGCCGGTGGCATAGACAAGCCCCGGCCCGCCGACGAAACCGAAGCCCGACAGGGTGGAGGAGAATACGGCAAGCGACACAACCCAAGGCCCAAGGCCGCGACCGGCGACGAAAAAGTCCCCCGCCGTATGGGTGCGTTTCATGGCCCAAAGACCAACCCCGATGCAGAAGACCATGTAAAGGGCGACGAAGCCGAGGATGATCTCGTGTGCATAAGCGTCCATCACACGCCCTCCCCGCGGTCGGCCTTCATCTCGGCCACAAGGGCGGCGAAGGCGGCTTCATCGTCCGCATGCAGGATGAAGCGACGGAACCCCCACACATAGAAAAGATCGAAGGCAAGCATTGATCCCCAGACGCCCCAGATGGCGACGGTGGAAGGCCACGGGAACCCGAGCACAATCGCCGGCTCGTCACCGCCAACTGCGGCCCGGTAGCCGAACCAGATGGCTGTCCATACGACAGCCGCGGCGAGTGCCAGCAGGGTGAAGCCGATACGCGCGGCGCGGATGCGGCGGTGGGCGGGCAGCGAGAAATCATAAAGGATCGCGACAAGCGCGATGACGATCAGCTGCATGAAATAGGGGGCGTTTCCAAGTGCATCGAGGCGCGCGGCGGCGTCTCCGCCCACCTTCATGCCGTCGATTGTGGCGTGCGGCAGGCCGGTCGCCCCGGCGGTCAGCGGCGCTTCCCACACGAAGGCGACGATGCCCAGAAGGGCAATCAGCAACCCTAGGATCAGATAGATATGCCGCACCGCTTGCCCTCCCCCTGACTGAATACGCGGGGCGAGAGTGGCACGACGGGCTACCGGAGCGCAAGACGCTCCGGTGTCTTAATTCAACAATCGTTGAAAATCAGCGACCGAGTTTGGCGACAGCCGATTTGGCGAGCGCGCCAACTGCCGCCGGATCGATCTTGCCATCCTGCCCGCGCGGGGTCAGCCACGAGCCGCCGACAACGGCCACGTTATCAAGCGCCAGATAGGTCGGGGCCGAAGCTTCGGTCACACCGCCTGTGGGACAGAAGGTGAGGTCCGGCAGCACGGAGCCGACAGCCTTCAGGAACGGCACACCGCCTGCGACTTCGGCGGGGAAGAATTTCAGCTCGCTGAAGCCCCACTCGCGCGCCTGCATGGCTTCGGAAAGGGTGGCCACACCGGGCAGGAAATCGAAGCCGAGGGCTTTGACTGCATCGGCAAGCGTCTCGGTGAGGCCCGGGCTCACACCGAACACGGCGCCGGCGTCTTTCGCCTGCTTGGCAAGTTCGGGGGTCAGTACGGTGCCCGCACCCACCACGGCATCCGGCAGCGCCTTGGCAACCGCCGAAATGCTTTCAAGCGCCGACGGGTGACGCAGGGTAATTTCCAGGACCTTCAAGCCATTGTCGTAAAGCGCCTTCGAGACGGCAACCGCCTCCTCGGCACTTTTATAGTTCAGCACCGGGATCACGGGTGCGAGCGTCATGATGGTCTTGATATCGGTCATGGGTCGAAGTCCTCAGAAAGCCTGATGGGTGAATACGCTGGCGCCTTCGCCCGCGGGGGAAACAAGCGCGCGGAAGCCGGTGAACAGGTCGCGGCCGTAGGTCAGCGGTTGCTCGGGGCCTTTGGATGGCGTGCGGGCGGCAAACTCGTCCGCATCCACCAGAAGCTCCAGCGTGCCTTTCACGGCGTCGAGCCGGATCATATCGCCATCCTGCACACGTGCAATAGGCCCGCCCATCGCCGCCTCGGGGCTGACGTGAATTGCCGCCGGCACCTTGCCCGATGCGCCGGACATGCGGCCATCGGTCACAAGCGCCACCTTGAAGCCCTTGTCCTGCAGCACGCCAAGGGACGGCGTCAGTTTATGCAGTTCCGGCATGCCGATGGCTTTCGGCCCCTGATAGCGGACGACCGCCACAAAGTCGCGCTCCAGCTTGCCGGCCTTGAAAGCCGTCAGCAGGTCATCCTGATGCTCGAACACGATGGCAGGTGCCTCGATCACCCGGTGTTCGGGCTTCACGGCGGAAACCTTGATCACGCAGTCGCCAAGCGGCCCTTCAAGGATTTCAAGTCCACCTTCGGCCTGGAAGGGGTTGGTGGCAGGGCGCAGCACGGTATCGTCACCGGGCGTCGCGGGAAGCGGCTTCCAGCTCGCGCGCTCACCTTCAAGCTCGGGGAAAGTGCCCCATGCTTCAAGGCCCTTGCCGAGGATCGTTTCGCCGTCGTTATGAAGTAGGCCCGCCGACAGCAGTTCCTTTGTGACCCACGGCGTACCGCCCGAGGCATGGAAGGCGTTCACATCGGCGAGCCCGTTCGGGTAAACGCGGGCAAGAAGCGGCACGATCTTCGAAAGATCAGCGAAATCACCCCACGTGACCTTGATGCCAGCCGCTGCCGCAATCGCCACGATATGGAGCGTATGGTTGGTAGAGCCACCGGTCGCCAGAAGCCCGCAGATAGCATTCACGATGGCGCGTTCGTCCACCATATCGGCCAGCCCTTTCGGCTTGTCGGCAGCAGCCAAAGCCACAGCGCGGGCGGAAGCGGCATCATTGAGCGCGGCGCGCAGGTCGGTATTCGGCGCCACGAAGCTCGAGCCCGGCAGTTGCAGCCCCATCATTTCGAGCATCATCTGGTTGGTGTTGGCGGTGCCATAGAAGGTGCAGGTGCCGGGGCTGTGGTAGGCGCGGCTTTCCGATTCCAGAAGCTCGGCACGGCCAACCTTGCCGAGGGCATATTCCTGACGGACCTTGGCCTTCTCGCTGTTCGAGATGCCGGTCGGCATCGGGCCAGAGGGCACAAACACGAACGGCAGATGGCCAAAGGAAAGCGCACCCATCAGAAGGCCCGGCACGATCTTGTCACAGATGCCCAGAAGCAACCCGCCATCGAAGACATTGTGGCTCATGGCAATTGCCGTCGCCATCGCGATCACATCGCGCGAGAAAAGCGACATTTCCATGCCCGGCTCGCCCTGCGTGACGCCGTCACACATGGCGGGTACGCCACCGGCCATCTGCGCCACACCGCCTGCATCGATGATCGCGCGTTTCAGTTCGGGCAGCATCGTGTGATAGGGCTGGTGGGCCGAAAGCATGTCGTTATAGGATGAAACAATGCCGATGTTCGGCACCTTGCCGTCTGCAATCTGGTGCTTTTCCGCCTCGCCGCAGGCAGCAATCGCGTGGGCGATATTGCCGCAGGACATGCGGCCACGCTGCGGGCCGGCATCGCGCATCGCCTGGATGCGCGCCATATAGGCCGCACGGCTGGCGGTCGAGCGTTCACGGATACGGTCGGTTATCTTGAGAAGGCGGGGGTCGGTCATCTCTTCAGTCCTTGGGTGTTCAGGGCGGATCAGGCCGCCCAATAGACGCTGAGCCTGTCGCCCAGCGCCCGTGCAACGCGCCCGATGGGCAGGTTGCTTGCGGGGTCCGTTGCGGCATCATACACCGCTTTCTTGTCGTCCCCCGTGATCATCAGCTGCACCGCACCGGCGCGGGTGAGCGCACCAAGCGTGAGGGTGAGGCGCAATACCTCGTCCCCCGTCACATCGCTACGGTTGGCGCGGATGGCCCGCACGGTCGCCGCATCATCCGGCTGCATCGCGGCTTCAAGGCCTTCAGCCGACGGGAAGAGCGAGGCTGTGTGTCCGTCCGGCCCCATACCGAGGAGCACGACATCAAACGGATCAAGCGCCTTGTAGGTAGCGTCCACTTGCGAAGCAGCAGCAAACGGATCGTCACCCGGCACTTTCATCGGTGTGAAGGCAGCATCCACTGCTTTGCCCGTCAGAAGCGTGCGGCGAAGGAACGCGGTGTTCGAGCGCGCATGATCGGCCTCCACCCAGCGTTCGTCAACGAGCGCGACCTTCACATTTTGCCATGCCATGTCGGCATCCGCCATCGCGGCAAAAAGCGGCGCGGGGGTCGAGCCGCCCGAAACAGCCCAGCGGGCCTCACCGCTTTTTCCGAGGGCGGCTTCAAGCCGGGTGCGTGTGTCGGCCGTGATCGCCGCCACCATTGCCTCGCGGCTGTCGAACGACAGGAAGTTTGCCACCCGCCTTACTCCGCGCTGCCGTCGTGATACCAGGTGCGGCCATCGCGCGACATAAGGTCATGCGCCTCATACGGCCCCCATGTGCCGGCCGAATAGGTCTTGAGCGTTGCGGGCTTGGCCTGCCAGTGCGCGATGATCCGGTCGACCCAGCGCCAGGCGTGGGCCACTTCGGCACGGTGCACAAAGAGGCTCTGGTCGCCGCGGGCGGCATCGAGGATCAGGCGCAGATACGGCCCCATCCGCATCGGCCCCTTGGCGCCGACGTCATCAAGCCGCAGCTCCACTTCCTTCAGCTCGTCCGACGACGAATCGTGGTTTTTCATCATCACGCGCAGGGCCAGATGATCCTCGGGCTGCAGGCGGATGATGAAACGGTTCGGGTTGATGCTGGCGCCCCACGCGGCGTTCGGCGAGTGCGGCACATCCTTGAACTGGATGACGATCTCGGCGAAGCGCGCCGGCAGGCGCTTGCCGGTCCGCAGATAGAAGGGCACACCGGCCCAGCGCCAGTTCTGGATATGGGTCCTCAGCGCGATGAAGGTTTCGGTCTGACTTTTGTCCTTCAGGCCAAGGTCAGCGGCATAGCCCGGCACGGCCTTGCCGTTCACGGCACCCTCGCCGTACTGCGCACGCACCACGTTGCGGTCGATGGCGTCGCCTTCAAGCGGTTCCAGCGACTTCAGCACTTTCAGCTTTTCGTCACGGATGCTGTCAGCGTCCAAGCGCGCCGGCGGCTCCATCGCCACAAGGCAAAGGAGCTGCAGAAGGTGGTTCTGCACCATGTCGCGGATCGCACCGGTGCCTTCATAGAAGCCGGCGCGGCCTTCAACGCCGATATTCTCGGCCGCCGTGATCTGGATATGGTCGATTGTGCGGTTGGACCAAAGACGCTCGAAAAGAATATTCGAGAAGCGCAGGGCCAACAGATTCTGCACGGCTTCCTTGCCGAGATAATGGTCGATCCGGAAGGTCTGGCCTTCCGCGAAATGACGCGCCACATCGGCATTGATCGCCTCGGCGCTATCATAGTCATGCCCCAGCGGCTTTTCGAGCACAACGCGGGCACGCTCGCCGTTCAGGCCGTTGGCGCCAAGCTGGTCGCAGACGCTGGTAAAGAGGGACGGCGGCACAGCGAGGAAATGAACAAGCGGACGGTCATCCTGCTTGTTGATATCGGCAGCGAGCGCCTTCCAGTCATCCCCGCCCTCGCCGAGATTGAGCTGCACAAAGCGCACCATCGACGCGAAGGTGGCGAAATTATCGTCCGATACATGGCACGCTGGCGCGGTTTCAGCGAAAACCTTGGTCAGCCAGCCGGCGACCGTTTCATCCGCCGCCGAGCGCGAGGTGAGATAAATCCGGCTGTCCGGGCTGACCCGGCCCGCCACCACACCGGCAATGAGCGCGGGCAGCAGCTTTTTGCGCGACAGGTCCCCCGTGCCGCCGAAAATCACCAGATCGAATGTCTTCACCATAACGTGCCTCTTGAAGCCTTGCTGCGCCTGAAGTTTAATGACAGCGCAGGACAAAAACGAGCTTATCAACGATACCACTAAACCACAATATAGAACCAATGTCAAAATTGGTATTTCATTGGTTATCAAAATATGCTAATCAGTGAGGACAGGAAACCTATGGGGAGCTTTAAGCCCATGTCGCTCAAGGAGATCGCCGGACCGCTCGATGAAACGAGCCGCCTGCCGCTGTATCAGCAGCTGCAGCGCGCCATCCGCAAGGCGATTGAAGAGAGCGCGCTTTCCCCGTCGGACGCCCTGCCGCCTGAACGTGACATAGCCACAGAATATGACGTTTCGCGGATCACCGTGAGGAAAGCGCTGGACGGCCTTGTGCAGGACGGGCTTCTGGCCCGCCGCCAGGGCGCCGGCACCTTCGTAACAGCCCACCTTGAAAAGCGCCTGACCCGGATTTCGAGCTTCTCGGAAGACCTTGCCGCACGCGGCTGGGTGGCGCGCTCCAAGGTGCTTGAACGCATCAAGGGCACGGTCACCCCGGAAGAATCGCTGAGCCTCAGCCTTGCGCCCGGCGAAGGCGTGTTCCGCTTCCGCCGTATCCGCTACGCTGACGATGCGCCGATGGCCATCGAGACGGCGGTTGTTCCCGCCTTCTGCCTCAATTCGATCGAGGATGTGCAGGGCTCGCTTTATGACGCGCTGGAGCGCACCGGCAACCGTCCGGTCCGCGCCCTGCAACGGATCAAGGCTGTGGCCTTTTCCGAAACCAATGCCCGACTTCTGGGGATCACCCCCGGTGCGCCCGGCCTGCTTCTTGAGCGGCGCGGCTTCAATGCCGAAGGCCGCGCGGTGGAAATCACCCAGTCCTATTACCGCGGCGACGCGTACGACTTTGTCGTCGAACTGACCGCCTAAAGACAAAACCCCGGCACGATTGCACCAAGGAATGAAGCAAGAATGCCGTCCAGATGAGGATGACAACGATGTCAAAAAAACTTCAGGATAGCGACACCAAGATGTTCGCCGAGGCCGGCACCGCCGGCGCCGTGGTCGCCCGGCAGATTGCGGCGACCGTCGGCATCCTTGCCGACCTTGGCGCGAAGCTCCGCGAGATGAAGCCCCGCGCCGTTGTCACCTGCGCGCGCGGCAGTTCGGACCATGCCGCGACCTACGCCAAATATCTGATCGAGACGAAGCTCGGCCTTCTTGTTTCCTCCGCCGCCCCCTCCATCGCGTCTGTCTATGCGGCGCGCCAGATGCTGGAAGGCACGCTTTTCATCGCTGTGTCGCAGTCCGGCAAAAGCCCTGACCTCTTGCTCACCGCCGAAGCCGCCAAGGCATCGGGCGCGTTTGTCGTGGCGCTTGTGAATGTGGCTGACAGCCCGCTTGCCAAGCTTGCCGATGTGGTGGTGCCGCTGTCGGCAGGGCCGGAACTTAGTGTGGCCGCCACCAAAAGCTATATCGCGACCCTCGCCGCCATCCTTGGCCTTGTGGCACACTGGAGCGAGGACAAGGAGCTGATGGCAGCGCTTGAAGCCCTGCCCCGCAATCTCGAAGCCGCCTGGGGCCTTGACTGGTCGGGTGCCGCCGAGCGGCTGATTTCGGCCCGCAATATGTTCGTCATCGGGCGTGGACTCGGTTTCGCCGTCACACAGGAAGCCGCGCTCAAATTCAAGGAAACCTCGGGCATCCATGCCGAGGGTTTCTCGGCAGCCGAAGTGAAGCACGGCCCGATGGCCATCGTCGGCCATGGTTTCCCGGTGCTGGTGATGAGCCAGAAGGACGAAAGCCGCGCAGGCATCCCGGAACTCGTGCATGATTTCGAAGCGCGCGGCGCAGCGGTGATGACAGCAGGTGTCGGCCTCAAGGGCGGGCTCGAGCTGCCCGTTGTTGAAGGCGCGCACCCGGCCATCGAACCTATTCTGTTCATCCAGAGCTTCTATCGTATGGTCAATCGACTGTCGGTGCTGCGCGGGTATAATCCCGATACCCCCCCGCATCTGAACAAGGTTACGGAGACCGTCTGATGCCTGAAGAATCGACCCTGATCACCGGCGCCCGCATCCTGCATGCCGGCCATTTCCGCGACGGGCTGGCCGTGCGCCTCAGCGGTGGCCGCATCAGCGATATTGGCCCGGCTGACATGCTGGACACCCACGACGACACCAATGTGATCGAGGCCGAAGGCTTGACCCTTGTGCCCGGCTATATCGACGTGCAGGTGAACGGTGGCGGCGGTGTGCTTTTCAACGACGCACCGACGCGGGCAGGCGTCGAGGCCATCATGGCGGCCCACCGCACCTATGGCACCACGGGCATGCTGCCGACCCTGATCAGCGACGATTTCGCCGTGATGCGGCAGGCCATCAAGGCAGTGGACGAAGCCATCGAGGCAGGCGTGCCGGGCATCCTTGGCATCCACCTTGAAGGACCGTTCCTTTCCGAGCCCAAGAAGGGCGCGCATGACGCCAAACATTTCCGCCCGATTGATGCCGAGGCCTTTGAAATACTGACGAGCCTGAAGCGCGGCGTGACCCATGTGACCCTGGCGCCCGAGGAAACGAGCCCTGAGACCATCGCGGCACTCACCAAGGCCGGTGTCATCATCTCCTTCGGCCACACCAACGCCACCTACGAGCAGGCGGTCGCCGGTATCAAGGCGGGCGCCACCGGCGTGACGCACCTTTATAACGCGATGACCGCGACAACGAGCCGCGCGCCCGGCGTGGTCGGCGCCGTGTTCGAAGACAATGACGTGTTCGCCGGCATCATCGTTGATGGTTTCCACCTGCATCCGGCGAGCATCCGGGTCGCCATGAAAGCCATGGGCGCCGACCGGCTGATGCTGGTGACGGACGCGATGCCGTCGGTTGGCATGCCGGAAGTGGATGGCCGCAAGGAGTTTACCCTTACCGGACGCACCGTGCATGTGGTGAACGGCCGCTGCACCTATGCTGATGGCACGCTGGCGGGATCGGACCTCGACATGGCCGCCGCTGTACGCAACGCCATCCGCGACGTGGGCGTAAGCCCCGAAGTCGCGGTCGCGATGGCGACACATAATCCGGCGAAATTCCTGCGGCTGGACCGCACCCACGGCCAGATCGCACCGGGCTATGTTGCCGATTTCGTGCTGGTGGACGATCAGTGGCGCACCGTTAAAACCATCATTGGCGGCGAGGTTTACTGACCTGCCGCCGGTGCAGTTTCGAATGTAACAAATCTTCCTTTTGCGCTGCAGCATCGATGTGCTAGCAAAGCAGCAACAAAGATAAACTCTGCCGTCCAGAAAAACCGGTTGCCCGAAGGGCTGCCGGCGCCCTGTTTTCAAGAGCAATGAGTACGGCAACCATGATAAATGTACGTCCCGGGGACGCCGCCAATGCGGCAGAGGACACCGCCATCGACGAGATGGACCCCGCCCAGATCATCGCGCTGACCGCCGATGTGCGCGGCACCACCGACAGCAAGATCGCCGAGATTCAGGCCGTTACCGGCAGGACCAAGATACTGGCCCTCAATGCGCTGATCGAAAGCGCGCGCGCGGGCGAGGCCGGTCGTGGCTTTGCCGTTGTCGCGAACGAGGTGAAAGGCGTTTCCGAGGAAATTGCCGAGATTGCCGTCACGCTGCGCAACGAGCTTTCCTCGAAGGTCGCCCTTCTCGATCTGATCGGCCGCAATATTGTCGATCACCTGCGCGGCCAGCGCATGGTCGATCTCGCCCTCAATGCCGTCGAGCTGATTGACCGTAACCTTTATGAACGCACCTGCGACGTGCGCTGGTGGGCCACCGACAGTGCCGTTGTCGACTGCCTCGCCGCGCCCTCGCCCGAGGCTTCGGCGCATGCCGCAAAGCGCCTTGGCGTGATCCTGTCGGCCTACACGGTTTACCTTGATCTCTGGATTGCCGACACGAAGGGCCGTGTGATCGCCAACGGGCGGCCCGGCCAGTATAAGGTGGAAGGCGCTTCGGTTGCCGATGAAAACTGGTTCCGCGAAGCCATGGCCACGAAATCGGGGGACGATTATTCGGTCGCCGATATCGCCCGCAACCGGCATCTCGATAACGCGCCCGTTGCCACCTATGCCGCCGCCATCCGCGCGGGCGGCGAAGCGGACGGTGCCATCCTTGGTGTCCTCGGCATTCATTTCGACTGGGGCCCGCAGGCCCGCGCCATCACCGAAGGCGTGCGCTTCTCAAGCCAAGAGGCCGGCCGTTCCCGCGCCCTCCTCCTTGATGCCTCGATGCGCGTGATTGCCGCGTCAGACGGCAAGGGGCTGCTGACCGAGAAGATCGAGCTCGACACCAAGGGTGAAACCGCAGGCCATTACAGCCTGCCCGATGGCACCATCATCGGCTTCAACCGCACGCCGGGCTACGAGACCTACGAAGGCCTTGGCTGGTACGGCTGCATCATTCAGGCGCCGTGAACTCTCGCCCGTCACCCCGAACCTGATCCGGGGTCCATGCCTGATGCAAACACCGCTGGATGCCGGGTCAAGCCCGGCATGACGGCGTGGGTTATTCCGCCGCTTCCGTCTCGGTTTCTTCATCAAGCCCGAGGAAACCGCCTGACTGGCGGGACCAGAGACGGGCATAGATGCCATCCTGCGCGATCAGGTCGGCATGGCTGCCTTCCTCGACGATCCGGCCCTTATCGAGCACGATCAGCCGGTCCATCGCCGCGATGGTGGAAAGCCGGTGTGCGATGGCGATCACCGTTTTGCCTTCCATCAGTTTCGAAAGCTGGCTCTGGATCGCGGCCTCAACCTCGCTATCAAGCGCCGATGTCGCTTCATCGAGCACAAGGATCGGGGCGTTTTTGAGGAGCACGCGGGCAATGGCGATGCGCTGGCGCTGCCCGCCCGAAAGCTTCACGCCGCGCTCGCCCACATGGGCGTCATACCCCGTGCGCCCCTTGGCGTCTTTCAGTTCCATGATGAAATCGGCGGCTTCGGCCTGCTCGGCGGCGGCGCGCAACTCTTCCTCCGTCGCGTGCGGGCGACCGTAGGTGACGTTCTCGCGCACCGACCGGTGCAGGAGCGACGTATCCTGCGTCACGACGCCGATCTGGGCCCTGAGCGAATCCTGCGTCACATCGCGCAGGTCGGTGCCATCGATGGTGATACGTCCGCCATCAAGGTCATAGAAGCGCAGCAACAGGTTCACGAGGGTCGATTTGCCTGCCCCCGACTGGCCGACAAGGCCGATCTTCTCGCCCGGCTTGATGGCGAGATCGAGCCCGCAGATCACGGCCTTCGTCGGGTCGTAATTGAAGACCACATCCTCGAACCGGATTTCGCCCTTCACCGGCGGCAGCAACTTGGCGTCCGGCGCATCATTGATGACGCGCGGCAGCGAGATCGAGCCGATGCCGTCCTTGACGGTGCCGATATTCTCGAACAGGGCCGAGACTTCCCACATCAGCCACTGGGACATGCCCATGATCCTGAGCGCGAGTGCCATGGCGATGGCAATGGCGCCCGTGGAGACCGCCCCCAATTGCCACAGCCAGATGCCGAGTACCGCCAGCGAGAAAACGGTGCCATAGTTGAGGCAGTCCCGCGCCGTATTGAACCAGGTGACAAGGCGCATCTGGCGGTGAACCGTATCCAGAAACTCCCCCATGCCTTCGCGGGCATAGGCTTCCTCGCGTTCGGAATGCGAGAAGAGTTTCACGGTGGCGATGTTCGTGTAGCTGTCGACGATGCGACCGGTCATCATCGAGCGGGCGTCGGCCTGCTCCTGCGCCACCTTGCCGAGGCGCGGCACGAAATAGACCATCAGGAGCCCGAAGATCACGACCCACGCGGCAAACGGCATCATCAGGCGCCAGTCGGCGGTGGCAACCACGAACAGGGTGCCGGCCATATAGACGATCACATAGTTCGCCACATCCAGCACCTTGATCACGGTTTCCCGCACAGCAAGGGCCGTCTGCATCAGTTTGGTGACGATACGCCCGGCGAACTCGTCCTGGAAATAGCTCATCGACTGATGCACCAGATAGCGGTGCACGTTCCAGCGGATGCGCATCGGGAAATTGCCGAGAAGCGTCTGGTGAATGACCGCCGACGACAGGAAGCTCATGATCGGCATGGCAACGATCAGCACAAAGGCCATCAGCGCCAGCTTGCCACCTTCTTCCGCAAAAAAGTCCTCGGGACTGTGCGCTTCCAGAAGATCAACAATGGAGCCGAGGAAGCTGTAAAGCGACACTTCGGCAATCGCGATCAGCGTGGTCAGCACCGCCATGAAGGCGAGCCACGGCTCGGTGCCGCGCATATAATGGCGGCAGAAAGCATAAAGCGTTTTGGGCGGCTGCGTTGGCAGTTCGCGCGGGAACGGATCAAGGCGGTTTTCAAACCAGCGGAGCATGTCGTGAGTTCTTTTCTTATGTCATGATTTGGGCCGGATACTTTAGTCCCGAATGCCCGGAAGTCATGACATTTTTGCGAGCCCGCGCCGCCGACGTGATCACAATCTCGCTACATCGTCACCCGATGCTGAGTTGCCGACCCCGACGCCGCACCGCCAAGCCCGCGAGCCCGAAGCCCATGATCATCATCAGCCATGTGGCCGGCTCGGGGATCCCCGCAATTGGCGGCTTGATGGAAACTGTGCTGAAATCGAAGTAAAGATCGGCGTCGCGATATTCACCGTCATAGAAAATCATGTAGCCCATATTGTTGGATGGCGTATTCGGAAAATTCGCTGTCTTTGCCAAGTTGTAAAACTCAGCGTTGGTAAAAAGGCTATTGTCCGAATTACGAAGAATTATGTCGACAAACGACATGATAGTGCCATTGGGTGTTGCAAACTCGTACATTGAGAGGGAGAAGCGATCCGCCCCCGCATGGCCCGGAAAGCCATTCTGAACGGTTAGTTCCTGCGCATAATCCGAGCTGGTATAGCGCCAACTTTCGGTCCCCAGTTCCCAGTCAACATATTCATATGCAAACGTCTTGGCTTCATAGTTCGAGTGCACTTCATACACACCGTTGTCCGCCACATCGTCAGCAAACGTGATCGCCATCTTGAACCGGCCCGTCGTACCGGCAATCCCGAAAGCGGTCAGATCCCCACCGACGCTGTAAACTTCAATATCCCCTTCGATACTATAGGTAATGCTTGCCTCGGCAGCACTACTGAAGCCCGCGACTATAGCCACTGCTGCGAGAAACGCTTTCATCTCGACCCCCGTTCCCATGGCGATGTTAAAGCGTCTGAAGCCCAGACCGTCTGAACGCAAGGCGACGACAAATCCTGCGGCAAAATGGCGGAACCCCGCCAGACGCGACATCATTGGTTAATGAAAGATTAAGCCCTAGATACCATAGCGGGGGCAATCTCACAACCGGCGATAGAGAAAGGGCATATTATCTCCCGAAACTCCGCCACTTTTCCCTTGCCTCCCCCGCCCAAAGACTTCATATTTGTGACAACGTTGTCAAACATCAGCGATCCCGAACGCCGTGGGGGCATGGCGGGATGGCTGTCCATACTTCTCGGGGAGGGGTGCCTTGCATCTGACGGCTCTCGACTGGGCGATTGTTGCCCTTGTGCTTTTCGGCAACCTTGCGGTTGGCCTTTATGTCACCAAGCGGGCGAGTGCGAGTAGCGCCTCCTTCTTCCTCGGTGGGCGTCACATGCCCTGGTGGCTTCTTGGCACCTCGATGGTCGCCACCACCTTCGCGGCCGATACACCGAACCTCGTGACCGGGCTTGTCCGCACCGGGGGTGTGGCCGCCAACTGGGCCTGGTGGTGCTTCCTCCTGACCGGCATGCTGACCGCCTTCGTTTACGCCAAGCTGTGGCGGCGGCTCGGCGTCACCACCGATAACGAATTTTACGAGCGCCGCTATTCCGGCAAGCCTGCCGCTTTCCTGCGTGGCTTCCGGGCGGTTTATCTCGGCATCTTCTTCAATGTGCTGATCATGGGGAACGTGACGCTCGCCGCTATCAAATACGGCGCCGTGCTATTCAATGTGAGCCCCGTGATGGTGGTGGTGATCGCCGGCGGCGTAACGGTTGCCTTCTCGGCGGCGGGCGGCCTCCTTGGCGTGCTTGTCACCGACATGGTGCTTTTCGTGATCGCCATGGCGGGTGCCATCATCGCTGCGCTTTATGCGCTTGATCATCCCTCGGTCGGCGGGCTTGACGCATTGCTTGCCCATGCCAATGTGGCCGACAAGCTGCCGATGGTTCCGGACATGAGCGACCCGGCTGTTTATGTGCCGCTCCTTGTCATCCCCTTGGCCGTTCAGTGGTGGGCGAGCTGGTATCCGGGGTCGGAGCCCGGCGGCGGCGGCTATGTGGCGCAGCGTATGCTGGCGGCGAAGAACGAGCGTCACGCCGTGGCTGCGACCGTCTTCTTCAACCTCGCGCACTATGCCCTGCGCCCGTGGCCGTGGATCATCGTGGCCCTGGCCTCGCTTGTCGTCTTCCCCGATATCGCGAGCCTGAAGGCAGCCCTGCCGCAGGTTCCCGAAAACATCCTGACGGACGATCTGGCCTACCCCGCGATGCTCACGTTCCTGCCTGCCGGCCTTCTGGGGCTTGTGATGGCATCGATTGTGGCGGCCTATGTGTCGACGATCTCGACGAGCCTCAACTGGGGGGCGTCCTATGTGGTGAACGACGTTTATGTGCGCTTCATGAAGCCGGACGCCACCGACAAACAGCAGGTGATGGCAGGCCGTGTGGTCACCGTGCTGCTGATGGTGCTTGCCGGGCTTTTCGCGCTGACGCTTGAAAGCGCCAACCAGGGCTTCAACCTGCTTCTGTCAGTCGGCGCCGGCACCGGGCTTCTGTTCATCCTGCGCTGGTTCTGGAGCCGCATCAATGCCTGGTCGGAAGTGGCCGCGATGGTCATTTCCTTCGCCGTTTCGATCCTGCTGGATCGCATCGACTTCGGCCTAGCCTCGCACGAGAAATTCGTGGCCGCGGTTGCCATCACCACGGCAGGCTGGGTGATTGTCACGCTCCTTACCCCGAAAACCGACGCAGCCAAGCTTTCGGCCTTCAAGGCGGAAACCGCCGCCTTCACCGAGCCCGGCGTGGTGGGTAGCGGCGTGCGTGCTGCCGCATGGGGTGTCGCGGGTGTTTATGCCCTTCTCTTCGGTCTCGGCCAGCTTCTCTATGGCAACCTGACGGCGGCCGCACTTCTGCTGTTCGTGTTCACACTTGCGACGGCGCGAGTGCTGGGCGCGATCAAGCGAGTGCCGGTGACGGAGGAGCCCTCCGCCCCCTGACGTATCAGAAGCATAGAGACCGTCTCGCGGGGCTGACCCTCCCCTCCCCTTCCAGCCCCGAGACGATAAAGGCCGCGACACTCCCCTCCTTGTCGCGGCCTTTTCATTTGAGGGTTGGGTTCGGTCAGACGAGCAGCTCGAAGCCGAAAACGCGGCTGGCCTCGGCAAGCTTCAGCCGGATGTCATCCGGCGCCTCGCTCAGGTCCTGCATCAGGATATCAATGCCACCACCCGGCTTGCGGTTGATACGGATGCGGCCCATGCCTTCGTTATAAAGGATGACCTTTTCAACTTCGTCCCAGCCCAGTTTGCGGCGCGTGGGCAGGCGCAGCTCGGCACCCGCCTCCGTCAGCACCAGATAATCGGTCCGCACCAGGAAGGCGTCCCGGGCACTCCTGAAAAGGAAGACAAGCAGCAGCGCAAAAAGCACGGCAAACAGATAGCTCGCGCCATTCGGCGGGTCGGCCGGATCGCCGAACCCGGCGAGCGAAAGGAACAGGTCAGCCGCGAACGCAAGGGCTGCAAGCGTGAGAAGCGCTGCAATCACCAGCCGGCGTTTCAGATAGCTGACTTTGGCATGGAGGGTGACGGTCATGGGCAGAGACTATCGCTAGCAATGGCCTTAAGGGGCGAGGCCGAGCGCACCCGCAAACTCGCGGGGGCTTTCCACGCTCAGGATATAGCGCTTGCCGTCGCGGAGCTCAAAGAAAACGGCGGCGGCGGGATCGGTGACCAGCACAAAGGCGGCCTTGCCGTCCTTCAGCCGGTAGGTGCCGACCTTCAGGTTCGGGAGCCCGGTGCCATTCAGCCGGAGCGACAGGCCAAGCGCTTCATCGTTTTCAAGATCAACCGGCCGGAAGGATTCGGGCAGGATTTCGGCCCGCGGCACGATCTGCTCATAGGGGAAAAGGCGGATATTCAACACCTTCTCGTCAACGAGATAGGCATGGCGCGTGCCATACTGGGCGAACAGCACCAGCGCAGCATAGAGAAGGGCCAAAGGCACCAGCACATAAAGCGACCACATCAGACTCGGCACAAGATCGACGGCCGGGGCGGAAAAGGCGATTTTCATTCTTAACCTCCATCCGAAAGGGTCCCGTGGGGGGTGACAGGACCCTTGTTGGTGAAGATTACGGCATTTTTTGGCCAGAACAACCCTTGGGTGTTTTTTAGTCTATTTTAACGTTCATTTGCGCGCAGGACGAACCCATGGATGGTCGCTTTCAACATACAGCCAGCGCTGATGTTCGTCACATCCTTCAAAGGCCGGCAACCCCCAGGGACGATCATCGGCGGGCGGCACATAATCTTCGTCCGCTTCATTCTCGGCGCGGTAAGCACTGAGGTGGCCAAGCACCGCGCCACGTTCAGCGAAGGACCGAGGCACGTCAAAACCGAGCCGCGCCGAAAGCACCGGCCCAGTCGGAGCACCGAGCGCAGGGCCACATTCTATTTCGAAAAGATCTTTCGAATAATAGACCGCCACGCGGCTCGCCCAGAAATCGGGCCAGAACAGCATGACGGTGACAAGCGCGTGGTCTTCATCCCCATCATCGCGGGCTGACACCATATTCTGTCCGGCCTGCAACAGGTACCCGGCACACAGCGCCAGCGTTTCATTGGTCACATCCGGCCCTTCAACGAGCCAGTCGCTGCAGGAAATACGAAACGGCATGACCAGATCGTCGGGCTCGGGAAAATCGTCCTTGAACCCGTCGGCCCACCGGGCAAGGTGCCTCAGTTGCTGTGCTTGCGCACGCGCCTGCCGAAATCGCTTCAGCCGTTCAATGATCGCCATAAGCCCCCACAAATGAAGCCGCGCCCACCTGCCGGCAGCAGGGGACGCGGCTTCGATAGTTTTAGCGCCACCAGACCAGTGCTGACAAGCGGGCCTAGTTCAAGAGTTCAACCTTGTGGATCGCCCAAAGCGGGTCAAAGCCCGGCCGGGTGAAGCGGAAGCACAGGGTGGCTTCCTCGCCCAGCGGCGCGATTTCGCCTTCGATGGTGGCAACACCGGTCTCGCCCGTGATGGGAGCGAGCGGCAGGGTAGCGACACGGTCGCCGCCACAGCCGGGCGCCATGACGATCAGCTCACCGCCCGGCGTTTCCTCCGGCTGCACTTCCACCGCTGCAATCCCCGAGGCGAGCTCGAAATTGAACGGCAGTTCCGAAACGCTGACGCGGATTTTGGTCACGCCTTCCAGATCGGCGTCTTCATAAAGCCAGCAGGGCTTCATGATATCGATATTGAGGGGCACCCGCGTGCCACCAAGCGGACCATCGTCCTCGAGCCGCAGGCGCAACGCATTGTCGCAGTGCTTCAGGTCACCCCCCATGCGGGTACGCAAGGAGGCAATGTCGAGCCCGAAGTCGCGCGGGGCGGCAATCGGCACACTGCCCGCAAAGGTCGCAGCCCGGAGCTTGCCTTCAAGCGGCAGGTCGAGCGGTGCGGTCACGGCCGGCGACGCCAGCGTCGGTGCGCTGCCGTCAAGCGTGTAGCGGATGTCGCCATACCCCAGCTGGTTTGCCACCGTCACACTCACCCGATCGCCGTCGCGGTCCGCCGTGAAGGCAGGCGCAAAGCCGGTATCGGATACCCGGATACCCATGGCCTGCCAGCGGCCAAGCTGATCGACAAGGCGCGGCAGGAAGGCCGAGAAATCACGCTTGCCTTCGTCGCTCCATGTCATTTCGGCGAGCGCTGCGATACGCGGGAAGACCGCGGTCTCCACGCGGTCATCGGTGCGCATATGCTCGCTCCATGTATTCGCCTGTGCGCCGAGGATATGATGGCGCTTGTCCGCCGCCAGTTCGGCCGGCACGGGCTCGAACTCATAGACTGTTTTCAGTGACTGGGCGATCGGGCGGCCCGGCTGTTCGTCGGCGCGCTCGGTGGCGAGGAAATCGAAATACAGGGTCGGTGACGGGCTCATCACCACATCATGGCCGTGGCTGGCGGCCTCCAGCCCGCCTTCGGTGCCGCGCCACGACATGACGGTCGCGTTTTCCGAAAGCCCGCCTTCAAGGATTTCATCCCAGCCGATCAGGATACGACCGTGCGAGGACAGCCATTTATCCAGCCGTTCAACGAAGTAGCCCTGCAGGGCTTCCTCATCCGTCAGGCCTTTTTCCTTGATGAAGGCCTGCACGCCGGGGCTCGCCTTCCACTGGTCCTTCACGGCCTCGTCGCCGCCGATATGGACATAGCGGCCGGGGAACAGATCAACAATTTCAGTGAGCACGCCTTCAAGGAAAGTGAAGGTCGGCTCATAGGGATTGAAAAGCGTTGTATAGACGCCCCATTCGGAGCCCGCATGGGTCGGCGCCGTTACGCCCGGAATGTCGTTCACCGCCAGTTCGGGATAGGCCGCAATCGGGGTTGTGGCATGGCCGGGTACTTCGATCTCGGGTACAATGGTGATCGCGCGTTCGGCGGCATAGGCCACGACTTCGCGGATTTCATCCTGCGTATAGAAACCACCATAGAGGCGCGGCTTGCCGGTTGCGGGGTCGATATCTTCCGCCGCTGCCCGGCCCGCCGGCACCCGCCACGCGCCAACCTCGGTCAGTTTCGGATAGCCCTTGATCTCGATCCGCCAGCCCTGATCATCGACCAGATGCCAGTGGAAGGTGTTGAGCTTCAGGAGCGCCATCTGGTCGAGCAGCTTTTTGACAAAATCCTTGCCGCGGAAATGACGGGCTTCATCGAGCATCAGGCCGCGCCAGCCAAAGCGCGGGGCATCTTCGATGGTCAGGGCTTTCAGCCGCACCCCGGCCGGGGCGGGCTCATGGCCCAGCAGTTCAAGGAAGCTGACGCCACCATAAAGAAGCCCGGCATCGGTCGAAGCCTCGATGGTGACACCATCGCCCGAGACAATCAGGCGGTAGGCTTCCGCCGCCATGCCGTCTCGGCGCACGAAGCGCACCGCGCCTTCAGTGCCGGCGGTGAGGGAGATACCAGCCAGCTTCTCAGCATAGGTGGCGACGAAGGCCGCAGCCTTTGCCGCCACCTCGTCGCCCGCTGCCACAGCGATCCCTGCCTTCGGGGGCAGGACGAAAAAGCCCTCTTCCGCGAACTGCAGCAGGCCCGGCGTCGGCAACACCGAAACCGGCACATCAAGGGGCGCTGCCCCCTTCGCTGCCTCGTCAGTCTGATTGCCACAGCCCCACAGCATCAGTGCCGCCACCGCGCCGCCGATCCATTTGCCTGCCTTCATCGTCGCTCCCCCTTCTTGTTCAATCTTTGCCGGGAAAAATCGGCGGAGCTTCATCCGAAGCTCCGCCCAGTTCCCCAATATCAGCCGGAGAAATCGAACCGGCCGATCCCTGATGGCGCCAGGCATCACATATGCAGCTGGCGCAGATAATCTCCGTGTGGTGCCGTGTTTTTCACCGCCATGTCGCCCATGCGGGCGAGATCGGCAAAAATGGCTTCGGTCTCGGCCGGATCGGCGCGGGTCCAGAGGTCCGGCCGGTGGTCCATGCCATAAAGGATGTATCGGTAATTCTCGTCCGTGAAGATGGTCGAGAAGCTGCCCGAAAGATCGGAAAATTCGCAGATTTTGCGCCGCCATGCCTCAAGCTGTGCTTTCAGCCACGGGGTATGGTCAACCGTGGCAGGGGCGGCGCGCCAGAAGTCGCTGTCATCGCGGTCGGTGAGGCAATAATGCAGCACGATGAACTGCTTCAGGTCCTGATAATAGCCGCGCATCAGGCGGTTGAAGCTGTCGCGCACCGACTGGTCCGGCGCCCCGGAAAGGTGGGTTCCCATCAGCCCTGCGGCCAGATTGATGAGGTGCAGGCCGGTCGATTCCAGCGGTTCGATAAAGCCGCCGGCAAGCCCGGTGGCGATGCAGTTGCCGACCCAGAATTCGCGGCGGCAGCCCACCTTCATGTCAAGGTGGGTGCATTTCAGCACCTTGGCCTCAGGCCCGAGGAAGGCGCGAAGCTCGGCCTCCGCTTCCTCGGGGGTCAGGCGGTTGCCGTCATAGACATAGCCCGTGCCCTGCCGGTTCACGAGATCGATCTGCCAAGCCCAGCCGTTCGTCAGCGCGGTTGCCGTTGTATAGGGTTTCGGCGCCTCGCCGGGGGCCAGTTCCCGCTGCAGCGCGACGGCGCGGTTGCACGGGAGGGCGTCTTCGAAACTTTCCCAATTGTCGGCCTTCAGCCGGTCGATCAGCAGGCCGCGGAAGCCGGTGCAGTCGACAAAGATATCGCCTTCGAACCGGTCGCCGTCGTTTGTCACCACCGCCTTGATCGTCGCCCCGTCGCAGTCAACATCGGCGACGGTGGCTTCCACATGGCGCACGCCGGCCTCGATCGCCTTGCGGCGCAGGAAGCGCGCCATCAGGGTCGCGTCGATATGATAGCCATAGGGCACCACGCCCTGATAGGCACGGGATGTCATGGTCTTCGGCCCGTGGCGCGCTTTCATGAGGGGGGCGGAAAGGCTCACCCCCTCGTCATAGCGCTCCGCCCCTGCCCGCTCGCTCGTCAGCCACTGGCTCGAGATATCGAGCGTGCGACCGAGCGGCTGGTGCTCGAACGGGTGAAAATATTCGTGGGGTCGGCCGTCCACCGGCTTCATCCAGTTGCGGAACAGGATGCCAAGCTTGAAGGCGCCGTTTGTTTCCTTCAGAAGCTCGGCTTCATCAAGCCCCATCTGGGCGAAGAAGAATCGCACGCTGTGCACGGTCGCCTCGCCCACGCCGATGATGCCGATATCCGGGCTTTCGATCACCGTGATATCCATGTGGCGACCGGCGAGATTGAAACGGCGGTTGAGGTAGATGGCAGTCATCCAGCCGGCCGAGCCGCCGCCCACAATCACCATCGATTTGCGTGCTTCTGCCATCCCTATCCCTTAAATCGTTTGCAGGCCGTAGCGCTTGATGCGGGCGATAAGCTCGCGGTGCGGCAGCAGCTCCCCGCAAAGTTCCCGCGCCTCGCGGCCGATGTCATCGAACAGACGGCGGGCAGCATCCGGCTCGCCGTAGCGCCCGGCCAGCGGCGCCATGTCGGTCCCGAACTCCATGCCGTAAAGGACATAGAGATAATTCTCGAGATTGAAGATCTCGTACCGGGTTGCGAAGTCGTATGCCGTCGGCGGCTGGTGGCGCCAGACGGCCAGTTGCTCAGCCAAACGCTCGGGGATGCCATCCGCCCGCCGGTTATCCTGCCAGAAGTCGCTGTCCGTGCGCTTCGTGAGGCAATAATGCAGCTTGATGAAATCGATCACCCGGTCCCAGCCATAGCGGACCCGCTCGTTGAAGCGATTGGCGACCGCATCCATCGCCGCGCGGGTGGCCGGCATCTGCTCGGCCAGCATGCGGGCGGTGACGTCATAGACAAGAATGCCGGTGGCTTCGAGCGGCTCCACAAAGCCTTGCGACAGGCCGATGGCCACGCAGTTGCGCTGCCAGAACCGTTCCCGCATGCCGATCCGCATGGGGATACGGCGCGGGGTCGCCTCATCCGCGAGCTTGCCGATCGTCGGGCGCAAATATTCGCGGAACGCTGCTTCGGCCGTTTCATGGCTCGTGTGCGCTGAGGAATAAACGTAACCAGTGCCGCGCCGGTCCGGCAGGCCGATGTCCCACACCCAGCCCGCGTCCAGTGCGGTCGCATGGGTACAGGACGGCAGCGGCGCATCGGGGCTGGTGTAGGGCACCTGCACGGCGAGCGCATGGTCGCAGAAAAGCACATCGCTTTTGGGCACGAAGCCGACGCCCATTGCCCCTTCGATAAGCTTTGCGGAAAAGCCGGTGCAATCGACGAAAAGATCAGCCTCAACCCGCCCGGCCCGGTCCGTTTCCACCGCCGCGATATCGCCGCCCTCGGCCATTTCAACGCCGGTGACGTTGGCAAGGATATGCTTCACACCGAGCTTCCCGGTCGCATGCCGCATCAGGAAAGCAGCAAGCTTCGGTGCGTCCAGATGATAGGCATAATTGGTGATGCCTTCATATTCGGGCTGGGTCATCAGCTTGGGGCCAAGGTGCCGGTCGATGACCTGCCCCTGGACCGAAACGGCATCCACATAGCTTTTGTCGCCCGCCGCCCCCATCAGCCAGTAAGGCGTGGGGTCAAGGCCGTCCATTGCCGGAAAGTCGAACACATGATGGTAGGCGCGCGCCGGGTGGCTGCCGGGACTGTGGACCCAGTCCACAAAGCGGATCGACTGTTTGAAGGTGGCATCGCATTCGCGGATGAAATCGGCTTCGCGGATACCAAGATGCTTCAATGTCTGGCGGAAGGCGGGCACGGTGCCTTCGCCAACGCCGATGATCGGGATATCGGGGGATTCGAGAAGCGTAACGGCGACACCCTCGGGGTCTGTCGCCCGAAGGCGGCGGGCAAGGTGACTGGCTGCAAGCCAGCCGGCAGTCCCGCCGCCGACGATCAGGATATGGCGGATATGGCCATCAGGCCGCATTACGCCCCGCCTTGAGGGAAGCCAGTCGGCGCACCTGCTGCAGCGAGAAGAGATGCGCATAGATGACCGGCAGGATGCCGCGCTGGCGAAGATCGAGGAACTTGTCTTCCGCCAGTGCGTTCACTTTGGATTCGTCGATCAGATAGATGCCATCCAGCTGGATGCGCTGGCCTTTCACATCAACGCCGAGGCTTTTTTGCACGAAGAGATCAAGGTCGACAAAAAGCTTGATGATGCTGTTGGTGATCATGTCCTGCTCGACATAGCTTTGCAGGCCCTGCTTGCGCATCTGGAGATAGTCGGTTTCCTGACCATTCTCGAACAGTGCGTCGCCGTCTTCGCTGATCAGCGGGCTCGCGTCATCGATGCCATAGACCAGACGGCCCGTACCATCTTCAAGATTCACAAGCTTGAAGGGCATGTTCATGACGATTCGCGGCACATAGACATCGGCCCAGCCATCGGGACCGGCGAAAAGGTTTTCCTTGCTCTCGAGCCCGAGCAGGGCAACGGCCTGAAACTGTCCGGTTTCGCCGTTCTTCACAAAAACGACAGGCATATCAGCGGCTGCGGCCGGAATTTCCTGGATCACAAGCGGCAGAATCTGGCTGTCCAAAATCACTGCGGAACGCGGGTCCTTGACCTTGATCTTGTCGTGGACGGTGGCCTGCAGGGGCACAATATTGATAGTCATGGTGTCTCCTTTACCTCGAATGCCGTATTGGTAAAGCTTTGCCCGCTACAGTCCAGAAAAAGGGGAACGTATTCCCCTTTTTCTTTGCTTACATGGTTAACAATCAGAACTTCACAGCTGCGCCAAGCGTGATACGGCGCGGCATCTCGTACTCATAGAGCGGGAAGCCATTGGTGAAGCCGCTGTTCGGTGTACGCGATGCGTTGTTGCCGAACTGCTTGGAGCTTTCCTCGAGGATGTTGTTCACATCGAGCTTCAGCGAGATGTTGCTGGTGATGAACCAGGACGCGCTGAAATCGAGGCTACCATAGTCGTCATGCAGGCGGTTGCCGTAGGAACCCGACTCACGCAGCATGTAGGCACTGCGCCAGTTGTAGGCGAGACGCGCCTGGAAGTCCTCGTTCTCGTAGTAACCGGTGAGGTTCAGCGAGTGCTTGGAGCTGTCCGACAGGATGCGGTTGCGGTCCGTGAAGGTGTCGCGGTCCGTTTTGGCATCGGTGAAGGTATAGTTGGCGATCGCGCCGAAGCCGTTGCCGAATTCCTGCTGATACTGGAATTCGAAGCCCTTGGCGGTGGCGGCCTTGCCGTTCACCTTCTCCTGCACCGTCCAGCCTGCAGCAATCTCGTCCGGACGCAGCACGCCCGGGAACGGTACGTCAGCATCGTCTGCATGATATTCGGTGAAGTTCACGAAGTTCTTCACGTCTTTCATGAAGACAGCAGCCGACAGCAGCGAACCTTCAGCGAAGTACCATTCCACACCGACATCAAACTGGTTTGCCACGAACGGCTTCAGGCCGACGTTGCCGATGATCCAGTACTGGTTGTTCGGCAGGTCGTCGTTGGAGCCCACAACGTTCGGGTTCACATACATATCGACATATTGCGGACGCGCCATCACGCGGGCGGCCGAGGTGCGGACGATCACGTTTTCCGCCACATCGAAGGCCACGTTCAGGCTCGGCAGGAACTGGTTGTAGCTGCCGTCCGTATCGGTTTCGGTGCCGCCGACGAAATAGGTCGAGGTGGCATCGGTATGGATGAAGCGAACACCGAAGTTACCACGGAAGCCGTCACCTTCGAAGGAGCTCATGCCGTAGGCGGCAAAGTTCTTCTCGGTCACTTCCGAATAGGCACCAAGGTCTTCGACTTCGCCGGTGATGCTGGCTTTAGCCCAATCCTTGAGTGCTTCGGAATCGAAGCGGATCATCTTGTAGTCGCCTGCGCCCACGTCGTAGGTGCCGGTGGAGAGGCCCGAGGTCGAGATGATATTGTCGAAGCCCGCAGCCTGCGTGAACTCGAAGCGGCGGCTCGTGGTATTGTGGTCGGCATATTTCACACCGGCCTTGAAGGTCTTCAGCACGCCAAGGTCAAGTTCCCACTCGGCATCGGCCTGAACATACCATTCCTTGTCGGTCTTCGGCGTCTTGTTGAAGGCCGAGCCAACGCCCATGGCAAGCGAACCCGGATCATAGGTTTCGAGGTCGAAGCCGTTCAGGTCCCACGTCTGGTTGCCGTTGCGGAAATCATAGGTGCCGCCCGGGATCGGGGTGCCACCGGTGCCATCATCCACAACCATCTCGAAATCTGTACCGCCGGTCGAGCTGGTGCGACCAACCTGGAACCAGGCCTTGTAGCCTTCGCCCGTGTAGGTGGTCGACAGGTCGATGACGTCCGAATTCATGGTCGCTTCACGCGGACGCGCCTGATAATAGGCCACGTTCAGCGGGCCGGCGACCGGGGTGCCGTAAAGCTGCTCGTCGGGGGCAACATCAACACCGCACCAGGTGCAGTTGCCCTGCGTCAGCCACAGCGCATAGTTGGTGTTGTCCGCCTTCATCTGCATGTCGGTGGCATTGAGGACGATGTCGAGCTCTTCGGTCGGACGCCACTGGATGGTGGCGTTGAGCGCGCGACGCTTGCGGTTCTGTTCGAAACCGACCGGGCCTGCACCCCATTCCCAGAATGCTTCGTTACCCTGACGCTGCAGGTGACGCTGCTGATACACGCCCGAAACGAGGATACCGAGGGTTTCCTCGGCGTTTTTCCAGCTGTACAGAGCCGATGCCTGCGGATCGACGTCGCCCGAATCTTCCTGATACTGGCCTTCAACCGAAGCGTAGAAGGAACCCGAATCCATTTCGAGCGGCTTGCGGGTGTTGATCACAACCGTACCACCGACGCCGCCTTCAGCGAGGTCAGCCTGGCTCGACTTGTAAACCTGGATGTTGCCAACGAGTTCCGACGGCAGCAGTTCATAGTTGAACGAACGCTTGGCAGGCTCAAGCACGAACCAGCCGGTCGAGGCCACGTTCTGGCCGTTGAGCGTGGTCAGCGTCAGATCCTGGCCCGCACCACGGATCGACACGCCGGCGCCTTCGCCAAACTGCCGCTGGATGGTAACGCCCGGTACGCGCTGCAGCGATTCCGCCACGTTGCGATCCGGAAACTTGCCGATATCTTCGGCCGAGATAGCATCGACAATGCCATCGTTGTTGCGCTTGACGTCAAGCGCAGCCCTGAGGCCGCCGCGGATACCGGTGACGGTGATTTCCTCGAAATCGCCATCGCCCGCTTCCTGGGCATGGACCGCACCAGCGGCCGCCCCGATGAGCGCAAGTGCGCTCACACTTTTCATGAATGACTTCCGTGTAACCCTCATGTCTTCCTCCTGGTTCCCTCGGTAAAGTTTCGCCGCCCCGGCCTTGCCTGGGTCAGCTTCGCCCTTGGTAGTCTCGAGGCCGCAACTTCGGCCCTTCTTCAAACTCCCGGCTTTGATGCCGGGTAACTCAAACTCGCAACTCGGTGTTCACGTACCATCCGGCTGCCCCGACCACGCCCAACTGGCCGTGGTCGATAAGCCGCACCGGGATGTCCTCCAGAAAAGGGCGCATGGCCCCCTTGTCCGCGAACCGCGCCATAAAGCGGCTCGCCAGAAGATAGTCGCGGATCGAAGGCAGGATGCCGCCGGCGAGGTAGAAGCCCCCGCGGGCGCCGAACGCGAGCGCGAAATCGCCCGCAGCGCTGCCCATCAGTTCGCAGAATTGTTCAAGTGTCTCGGCGGCAAGCTGGTCGCTGCCTTCAAGGCCGGCGGCGGAGACCGCTTCGGGCGTTTCAAGCACTGCCGCCCGCCCTGTCACATCGGCCATGGCATGGTAAAGGCGCAGGAGCCCCGGCCCCGACAGCGCGGTTTCGAGCGAGACGAAGCTGTGACGCTTCTTCAGCGCTTTCAGAAGTTCGATCTCACGTTCTGTTACCGGGGCAAGCGAGGCTTGGCCGGCTTCGGTATTGAGCGCGAGGACCGTATCGCCGCTGTGCGCCAGCACCGCCGCGCCAAGGCCAGTACCCGGCCCCATCACGCCGATCGTGTCGCGTGGGCTGGTCTTGGCGCCCTTGTTGAGGATCACCGTCTCTTCGGCCTTCAGATGCCGGGTGCCATAGGCCACCGCGACGAAATCGTTGATGGTGCAGATGTCGGCGAGCCCGAGCTTGTCGCGAATATCGGAAAGCTTCACCGACCACGGCAGGTTGGTGGCGATAAGGTCGTCCCCCACCACATAGCCGGCACTGGCAAGCGTTGCGGCCTTGATGCCGGTCGGGCCGGTCGTCGCCACAAAATCCTCGACGATGGCGGCGAGGTTCGGGAAATCCAGATTGCGGTATTTCTTATAATGATGGATCGACAGGGCATTGCCATTGACGTCGGCATCGATGACGGCGAGGCGGGCATGCGTCCCCCCGACGTCGGCGGCAAACAGGCGATAGGCGGACACGGCCTGTGCGTTCGGCCGTTTGCCAGAAATGTCCAGTCCCGTCATGGCCTGCATATGCAAGTCGCCCCTTCACTTCCCGTCGGGCACATCGCTGCACCCTGTCCCGTTCGCATGGCGGATACCGCCATGCCCGAAGCCACGCCCCCGCGTGTCATCTGATTGTCATGCTTATTGATTATGACAACGTTGTCTAGTCTATTTTTTCATGTATGCTTACGATGTCATTAAGAATGACCACGTTATCATTGATTTATCGTGACGAGTCATGGGGATAGGCCGTACACTGCAACCAGCCCGGTAGCATTGACGCATTCAAAGCAGCCAGCCATAAGGGTGATCGGGGACAGGCAGCCTGCAGAAAAAGGCAGGCGAGTCTCGGCGCCGCACCCGGCGACTGGAGAGGGGAACAAGCTTGAGCAAGGCAACGATCAAGGATGTGGCGCGACAGGCCGGAGTGTCGCTCAAGACCGTTTCCAGGGTGATCAACAATGAACCGACCGTTCGCGCCGAGACGCGCGAAAAGGTACAGGAAGCCATCAATAATCTGGGCTATCAGCCGGATATGGCGGCCCGCAACCTGCGCGGTGCCACCTCCTATGCCGTCGGTCTCGTTTACGACAACCCGAACCCCTATTATGTGGTCGATATCCAGCAGGGCGTGCTGAAATGCTGCCGCGAGCTTGGCTACGGCCTGCAGATTCACCCCTGCGACGCGTCCTCGCCGCAGCTGATCGACGAACTGGCCGAGCTGGTGCTGCATTCGCGCCTAGCCGGCCTCGTGCTCGCCCCGCCGATTTCAGAGAATGACGATATCGTGCAGGCGCTGGCTGACCGCAGCATCCATGTGGTGCGGATCGTATCGGGCGCCGATGCACCGGGCGGCCCTGCCCCCGCCGTGCATGTGAATGACCGCGCCGCCGCCTATGCGCTGACCGATCATCTGGTACAGCTTGGCCACCGGCGCATCGCCTTCCTTTCGGGGGAAGAGGAGCACCGCTCCACGCCCGAACGCCGCGCCGGTTATGAAGAAGCCCTCCAGGCGCACGGCCTGCCGGTCGACCCGGCCCTTGTGTTGCCCGGCCGCTATACTTTCGATTCGGGCTTCAACCGCACGCAGGCACTGCTGGCCGGGCCTGACCGCCCGACAGCGATTTTCGGCTGCAACGACGAGATCGCGGCAGGCGCCCTGGCGGCCACCCGCGCGAACGGCATGAAAGTGCCCGGAGACCTGTCGATTGTCGGCTTCGAGGACAGCCCCTTCTCACGGCAATCCAGTCCGCCTTTGACGACCGCCGCCCAGAAAACCGAGGCCATCGCCCGGCAAGCCATGCTGCGGCTCATTGGCGCCATGCGGCCGCATACGACAGAAGAAATGAACTCCGGCCCCGAGGCCGATGTGTTTGTGCCGAACCTGATCGTGCGCCCGTCGACCGGCCCGGTCACCAGTCGCTAGGTGCTCGCTCTCATTCGCATCTGAATAGAAAAAGGCGGCCCATCTGGAGCCGCCTTTTCAAATTCATTGGCTGTATCGCTGCGCGTCAGGCGCGGCGGGTTTCGGCCTCGATCGACTTGCGCCGACGGCGCACCATCGATGCAACACCGGCAAAGCCCAGAAGCATGGTCAGCCAAGTTGCGGGCTCGGGGATCGCGGGCACGCTGCCATCCGGATTGCCGCCACCACCGGGAGTACCGCCACCACCACCCGGGGTGCCGCCGCCACCGCCGGTCGGATCTTCGGGGTCAAACGGACCATCCGGGCCATCGTCGTCGTCACAGCCGTCGAGAAGGCAGGAATCATCCGGGATTTCGATGGTGTTGTCGTCATCGTCGTCATCATCGCCACCGCCGCCGGGGCCACCGCCACCGCCGCCGTTGTCACCATCATCACCATCATCGTCGCCGTCGTCACCGTCGTCGCCGCCACCACCAGTGTCGCCGCCACCGCCGCCGTTATCGCCGTCGTCGCCATCATCTTCATCTTCGGGGTCTTCGGGCGAGCCGCCTTCACCAGCGCCGCCACCGCCGCCACCGGGGCCGCCAGCACCGCCGCCACCACCGGAACCGCCACCGGAGCCACCGCCCGAGCCGCCCTCTTCACCAGAGCCGTCACCCGAACCGCTGCCGCCTTCGCCAGCACCCGAACCATCGCCGTCGCCGCTACCGCCGCCGTTGTCGTCGCCTTCACCGTCAGCGCCGGCCAGCCGGTCGAGGCCTTCCTCGCCGGACACAGCATTGAAGAGATAGCTTTCGCCGTCTTCTTCACCCGCGCCAACGGGGCGTCGCTCAGCATAGAAGAAAATGTCTTCCCACGGTTCGCCCGCAGGATTGGTACGACCGAAGCCGGCTGCCGGCAGAAGATCGTTCGCAAGGCGTGCAGCCAGAGCTGCGAGATCGAAACCGCCAGCCGAGCCACCCGGGCGCAACGCGCCGGCATTGCTGCCGTCAGGCGCTTTGAGGAGGCCTGCGCCGCCGCCGCCAAGGCTGATGTAGCTCGATGTAGCCAGGAGAACGACCAGCAGGGCTGCTGCCTTCTTGCTTACACGGCTTTTCGGTTTCACGCTCATTTCACTCATGGTCTGTACCCTTGTACATCCAGCCGGTCACCCGGCGCATCATGCACTCCGCACTACGGGCGCACTCTATTAAACTTCAGTTAACCTCGGACTCGGGACAGTGTCCATACATTGCCACCATATCGCCGATATTCAGTTAACGATTGTCTAAAATTGAATCAAATCGGAACAAAAGCAAAAGAAAACAGTTTCTTCCGCCACTTTGGCCAAAAGCTGTGACACGAAACCAACACAAGGCCTTGGCGGAGTCGCAAGCAGAAAACCGCTCGCTCGAAAGGCGAAATCCTATTTGCTTTTATGACAGTTTCATTATCATGAAAGGAGCGGGCGGCCCTGTGGTGCCGTAATCCGGGTTGTTTCCGGTCCGCATGGAGCATGGAATGCCTTTAGCGACGAGTCTGGCCGACCTGAATCAATCGGCCAATCATTTCACCGGCAAGTGGCCCGTGAGCGAAGTTGTTCTCCTTAACGCACTGAACACCGGTCATTCGGCCGACGACATTGCCAACCGGTTTGGCGTGACGGTCGAGGACGTGGTGCGTCTGTGCGACGAGTATGATCTGCAGAGCTGCCTCGGCGAATCGTGACCCAGCTGGTTCCGCCAACCCTGCGGTTGGCGCCGTTCGTGGCCCCTTTCGGGGTCGACGAAGGCCTGCTTGACGATCTGATTGCCAGGCTGGATGCGGCGGAAGAAGCGACGGAAGCCCGGCTTGCCGGCGGCGTCGCAGACCCCAATGTGCGGGCGTCCACCAGCCTCTGGCTCGATCTCGACACAATCCCCGATCTCACATCTGCCCTCATCCGGTTCGCTTCGGCGACCGTTGATGAAGCGTTTCCTTTTGCCATCGACGGCTTCGAGGAAGGCGTGCTGTTGCAGCGATACCGGGCACTCGGCAGCGCTGCGCCTTTGGGCGACCATTATGACTGGCACGTCGATATCGGCGCAGCCGGCACCACGCGCAGCCGCAAGCTTGCCCTCGTGGTGCAACTGTCGGACCCGGCGGATTATATGGGCGGCCTGCTGGAAGTGAATCTGGATGGCATACCGGTCGCGGCCCCCGCAGAGCGCGGCACCGCCATCGCTTTCCCGGCCTTCGCGCCACACCGGGTGACGCCGGTGACCGTCGGCACCCGCTATTCGCTTGTGGCCTGGATGCACGGGCCGGCCTTCCGCTAAAAGCAAATTCCACATATCGGAATTTATGACATAAATAATTTCAAAAGTGATCAAGCGCCCTCTTGCCAGCCGCATGGCGGGCGCTTAGGTTATGGCCAACTTCGTTTTTCCCTTTCAGGAGACAATCATGGCGCTCACGCTCAAGGACCCGAGCCTTCTGGCCACCAAGGCCTATATCAATGGCGAATGGGTCGATTCCGACGACGGCAGCACGTTCGATGTGCTGAACCCCGCGACCGGCGAACTGATCGCCAAGGTCGCCAGCTGCGGCGGCGCCGAGGCCCGCCGCGCCATCGAGGCCGCCAACGCTGCCCAGCCCGCGTGGGCCAAGCGAACGGCCAAAGAGCGCGCCGACATCCTGCATCGCTGGGCTGACCTGATCGTAGAAAACGCAGATGACCTCGCCGTTATCATGACGGTCGAGCAAGGCAAGATCCTCGCCGAAGCGAAAGGCGAAGTGGTCTATTCCGCGAGCTTCATCACCTGGTTCGCCGAAGAGGGCCGCCGCGTTTACGGCGATGTGATCCCGACGAACGCCAACGACCGCCGCCTGATCGCCATCAAGCAGCCGGTGGGTGTTGTCGCCGCCATCACGCCCTGGAACTTCCCGGCCGCGATGCTGACAAGGAAGGCCGGCCCCGCGCTCGCGGTTGGCTGTACCTTCATCATGAAGCCCGCCAAGGAAACCCCGCTTTCGGCCAACGCCCTGTGCGTGCTGGCTGAACGCGCCGGCATCCCCAAAGGTGTTGTGAACCTCGTGTGCGGCAGCTCGGCCAGCGCCATCGGCAACGAACTGACCGGCAACCCGCTGGTGCGCAAGGTCACCTTCACGGGCTCGACTCCGGTCGGCAAGCTGCTGCTCGCCCAGTCGGCCCAGACAGTGAAGAAGGTTTCGATGGAACTGGGCGGCAATGCGCCTGTCATCGTGTTCGATGATGCCGATCTTGACCGCGCCGTTGCCGGTGCCGCCGCCGCAAAATACCGGAACGCCGGCCAGACCTGCATCTGCGCCAACCGCATCCTCGTGCAGGACACGATCTATGACGCCTTCGTCGAGAAATTCTCGAAAGTTGTGGCGGGCTACAAGGTCGGCAACGGCCTTGAGAAGGGTATCCATATCGGGCCGCTGATCCATGAAAAAGCCGCCGCCGATGTGATCGGCATGGTGGATGACGCCGTGAAGGACGGCGCCAAGGTTGCAGTGGGCGGCAAGCGCCACGCGCTTGGCGGTGCGTTCCTCGAGCCCACGGTCCTGACCGACGTGAACCCCTCCATGCGCGTCTTCCGGGAGGAGATTTTCGGGCCCGTCGCACCGGTCTTCAAATTCAGCTCGGAAGAAGAAGCCATCCGCATGGCTAACGATACCGAGTTCGGCCTTGCCGCCTATCTTTACACCGGCAACATGGGCCGCGCCTTCCGGGTATCGGAAGGGATCGAATATGGTATGGTCGGCATCAACGAGACCGCCATCAGCTCGGAAGTCATTCCGTTCGGCGGCGTGAAGGAATCCGGCCTCGGGCGCGAAGGCTCCAAATACGGGGTCGACGACTATCTCGAGATCAAGCTTCTCTGCCTCGGCGGCCTTTGAGGCCCAGCGGCATAGCCAAGCGTTCGGATGGGGCCCCAGCGGCCCCATCTTTTTTGGGGAGATGACCATTGAAGCTCGCCTATCTCGGTGAAGCCAAAACGGGCGGAGAGCCCTGGGCCGTGGCGGTGCTTGTCATCGCCGACCCCGACCGGCATTGGCCTGCGGTGGATAAGGCCTTCGTGCAAATCCGCAAGGCGCACCTCATGCCCAAGGACCGCGCCACCTGTACCTTCAACCCGAAGGAAATCTTCCACGGCTCCGGCACTTTCGCGCGGGACCGCTACGAGTTTGAAACGCGCCTCGCTCTCCTTGAGGCCCTGACCAGCCTGCCCA
This sequence comes from Gimibacter soli, assembly GCF_028463845.1. Taxonomy (NCBI): domain Bacteria; kingdom Pseudomonadati; phylum Pseudomonadota; class Alphaproteobacteria; order Kordiimonadales; family Temperatibacteraceae; genus Gimibacter; species Gimibacter soli. The sequence goes on from NZ_CP116805.1 coordinate 3,531,438, forward strand.
CCGCCCTCGGCCTGAAGCTTTTTGTGGCAGCGGTCCCGGCGGAGAATTGCACGCAGGAAGACGCCCGCACGCTCGTCCTTGAAGCGTACGAGACAGAAGAAGCCGTTGCCCTTGTCACCGACACCGAAAGCAGCCTCAAAGCCAGCCCCATCGGCCCGCCCCTGATGGCCGACCGCGCCACCAGCCCCCTCCTCCAGCTCGCCGACATCGTGGCCTTCATCGCCAAGCGCGCGGCCGCCGAGAAAGAGGATACGATGGAACTGTATGAGCGGTTGCTGCCTGCCTTCGCCTAAAGCGTCGCCAGAAAGGCCTTCAGTGTGGCTTCAAGCCGCGCGACCAGGTCATCGCATTCGGCTTCCGTGATGCACATAGGCGGGGAGACCATGATCCAGTCGCCGTTCTTGCCGCCGGCGGTGCGGCGGGCATAGATCATGAGGCCGTGATCGAGCCCGAGCATGCGAACCTTGTCGATCACATCCGCCTCGGGCGGGAATGATGTTTTGGTGGCGGGGTCAGCCACGAATTCAAGCGCCATCAGCATGCCGCGCCCGCGGATATCACCGATCATCGGCAGGCGCTGCTGAAGGTCGGCGAGCCGCCCCTTGAGATACGCCCCCATGGTGGCCGCCTTTTCAACCAGTCCTTCGCGCTCGTAGATATCCAGCACCGCAAGGCCGACGGCACAGCAAACCGGGTTGGCCGAATAGGTGTGGCTGACGTTGAAACCGGTAAGCTCGGCAAGTTCATCCACCATCGCGGCGGGCATCAGCGTGGCGGCGAGCGGTGCATAGCCGGCACCCAGCCCTTTGGCGAGCACGACGATATCGGGAAGCGCATCAGGGTAATGGTGGCTCGCCAGGAACTTTCCGGTCCGGCCCGAGCCACAAAGAATCTCATCATGGACGATCCAGATGCCATATTTATGACAGACGGCATGCACGCCCCGGAAAAAGGCATCGGGCGCCACGTTGCAACCGGTCGACAAGCCCCCGACAGGCTCGAACACGAAGCAAAGGATATTCTCGGGCCCAGCCGCAACGATAGCGTCCTCGAGCGCCTGCACGCAGTCTCCGGCATATTCCTCGGCATTCCGGTTGCCCGGCACGCGGTAGGTGACGGGGGCGGGGATTTTCACGCTAGGCACCGAGAACCCATCCAGGAAATTCGCATAGGCGTCATCCCCGGTGATCGACAGCGTGCCGATGGTGCCGCCGTGGTAGGACGGGCGACAGCTGATGATGGTGCGTTTGGCTTTCATGCCCTTGGCGAGCGCATAGGTGCGCAGGAATTTGATGGCCGATTCCATCGCCTCGGACCCGCCGGACGACAGCGTCACGCGCTCATACCCCGGCCCGGCAAGCGCCGCGAGACGGGCCGTCAGTTCCATATTCGGGCGGTGGCGGCTGGTGCGACTGTAGGCGAAATCCATCGTGCGGGCTTGGCGCGCCATCCGGTCCGCGATCTCGGCCCGGCCATGCCCGACGTTTGAAACAACGGGGCCAGAGGAGACGTCGATATAGCGCTTGCCGTCCTCGCCGATCAGCCAGATGCCCTCGGCGCGTTCGATGATCGGCAAAGGCACCTTGTTCGAGGCCGAATAAAACAGGTCCTGTGGGCCGCCGGGCTCGGCACGGAATGCGCGGGTGATGGCGATGGCGTCGGTCATGATGTGGTCTCTACTACATTTACACCGTTCGTCCTGAGGAGCCCTTCCGGGCGTCTCGAAGGACGTTTCCGGGCTGCGGTCTTCGAGACAGCGCTTTCGCGCTTCCTCAGACCGAACGGCATATTTTCCCGAACTGGCAACACTCTCAAACCGCTGTCTTCAGGGCATGATTGATGTAAATCTCACGCAGGCGCCGGGCCACAGGGCCGGGTGTGCCTGCCCCCACCTTGGCGCCATCGATGCGGATGACCGGGGTGACGAATGTAGTGGCGGAGGTGACGAAGGCTTCGTCCGCGCCCTGCGCCTCGGCCACCGTGAAGGGGCGTTCCTCGATCGTCATGCCGGTCTCGGCGGCCAGCTTCACCACACTCGCACGCGTGATACCGGGCAACAGCGCGGTTGAAAGCGCACGGGTGATGATGCGGCCATCCTTGACGATATAAGCGTTGTTAGAGCTGCCTTCGGTGACATCGCCGCCCGCATCCACAAACCAGGCATCATCAACGCCGGCGTCTGCCGCTGCCTGCTTGGCAAGCACCGCCCCCAGAAGCTGCACGGTTTTGATATCACAGCGCCCCCAGCGCAGGTCGGGCGTGGTGATGACGCGGATACCGGCTTCCGCCGCCTTCGAGGCCACCAGCGTTTTCACCTGCGTGAACATCACAAGGCTGGGTGTAGCCACTTTCGGGAAAGGGAAATCACGGTCGGCAGCACCGCGGGTGACCTGCAGGTAAACCACGCCCTCATCCAGATCGTTCCTCGTGATCAGCTCTTTCTGGATCGCGGTGATCTCGTCACCGCTCGCGGGCAGGTCGATGGACAGGGCCTTGCAGGAGCGCGCGAGCCGCGCCAGATGCGCTGCGTTATCGATCAGCTTGCCGCCGATCACCGAGGAGACCTCGTAAACGCCATCGGCAAAGATGAAGCCCCGGTCGAAGACCGAAATCTTCGCTGCTTCCTCGGCCACAAACTCGCCATTCACATAGACCGTCCGGCTCATCGCTTCACTCCCTCGGGCGTCAACACGGGGCGAACCTAGCAGTGCCCCAAGCCCCCTTCAAGCGCGACCCGCCCTTGTGCGAACAGTGGACAGTTGACAGCAATTTCTGGAATTAGGCAGGATCTTGCCGACTGGAGGCCATATGCAGCGATTTCGGTTTTCTAATATACGGACCATCGTGAAGCTGACGCTGAGTGTAATCGGTGTCATCGTCTTTTATGCGAAAGCTAATACTCTTTACTCAGCCGCCCTCAGCAGCGGAGAGTTGCGACCGCGTATTTCGCATTTCACAACGCCCCTCTTTTTCATCGTCTCTTTGGGATATGCGGTGAAATATCTGTATCAACTGATTTTCTATCGCACCGCCATTCATATCGACGAGAGTTTCATCGCCCTTGCAAAGGATATGAAGAGAGAGAAAATCTCGTGGCGCGACGTTGCGGGCGCTCAAGTTGTCGAAGAGGTTGAGACTTTCGGAGAGGACATATGCACTAGCTGGCATCTCCGACTGGTCGCACCAGATAACACTGAGATCATCAAGTATTGCATATCGGCCCATGACATCGATCCAAACGCTTTAAAGGCTTCAATTTCTCTCTTTGCCAAGACAGAACTTCTCCCAAACCCTGTCGAGCCCGCCCAAATTCAAGAACAAGCCACAAGACGCAAATCCTACGGACCGCCGCGCCGCTAAACCCCAGACAACTTCCTTACTCCTTCAAGCGCGACCCGCCCTTGTGCGAACAGTGGACAGTTGACAGACTGGCTTTGCCGTGGCCCCATGGCAACCGCATTAGTTAGGGAGGCTAATCATGCCGCATATTTTCAGCAGCCGCGATCTCGACTTCCAGCTGAAGGAAGTCCTGAATGTCGAGGAACTCACCGCCTGGCCCGCCTTTGAAGGCCATGACACGGAAACCTTCGACGCGATGATCGAAACGGCCGCGAAAATGGCGGAGGACCTGTTTCAGCCGCACGCCGCGAAAGCGGACGCCAACGAGCCGACCTTCGATGGCAAAACGGTTTCGATGATCCCGGAAACCAAGGAAGCGCTCGACGCCTATGTCGAGGCTGGCTTCATGGGCGCGGGCTTTGCCGAAGAACATGGCGGGCTTGGCCTGCCGACGACCATAACCCGCGCTGTGGGCTTCATCTTCAACGCGGCGAACGTCGGCACTTCGGCCTATCCCTTCCTCACGGTGGGTGCTGGCAACCTCCTTGCCGCGCACGCCACGGAAGACCAGAAAGAACGCTTCCTGAAGCCGATGGTCGAGGGCCGCTGGTTCGGCACCATGTGCCTTTCCGAGCCGCAGGCGGGCTCCTCGCTCGCTGACATTCGCACCCGCGCCGAACCGCAGGCTGACAGCACCTATCGCCTTTTCGGCAACAAGATGTGGATTTCAGGGGGCGAGCAGGAGCTTTCCGAGAATATCGTCCATCTCGTGCTCGCCAAAATCCCGGGCGGGCCGGCGGGAGTGAAGGGCATTTCGCTCTTCATCGTGCCGAAGCGGCTGGTGAATGACGATGGCAGCGTGGGCGAGCGCAACGACGTGAAGCTCGCAGGGCTCAATCACAAGATGGGCTACCGCGGCACCACCAACACGCTCCTCAACTTCGGGGAAGCGGGTGGTGCTGTCGGCTATCTCGTCGGCGAAGCGAACCGCGGCCTCGCCTATATGTTCCATATGATGAACGAGGCGCGGATCGGCGTGGGCATGGGCGCCGTGTCGCTCGGTTACACCGGCTATCTCCACGCGCTGGATTATGCCCGTGGTCGCCCGCAGGGTCGCCCCTTGGATGGCAAGGACCCGACTTCGCCGATGGTGCCGATTGTCGAGCATGCCGATGTGAAGCGGATGCTGCTGGCCTCCAAATCCTATGTCGAAGGCGGCCTCGCCCTCGGCCTTTACGCCAGCCGGCTGGTGGACGAGGAACATTTCCACCCGGACGCGGCGAAACGCGCGGAGGCGACCGACCTTCTCGATATCCTCACCCCCATCGTGAAAAGCTGGCCGTCGGACTATTGCCTGAAGGCCAACGATATCGCGATCCAGGTTCATGGCGGATACGGCTATACCCGCGACTATCCGGTGGAGCGCCTGTACCGCGACAACCGCCTCAATCCCATCCATGAAGGCACCAAGGGCATCCAGGGCCTTGATATCCTCGGCCGCAAGGTACCGATGAACGGCGGCCGCAGCCTGAAGGCGCTGGTCGCCCGGATGAGCGATACCATTTCGGAAGCGAAATCAGTTGCGTCCCTCAAGGGCTACGCCGCCACGCTTGAAGCCCTGATCGCCAAAATGGGGGCGACCACCGCCGCGCTGATGCAGGCGATGGGCACGCAAGGCCCCGGTCGCGCGCTCGCCAACGCCAGCCTCTATCTCGATGCCCTTGGCCATATCACCGTTGGCTGGATCTGGCTGAAACAGGCACTGGTGGCGGAAAAGGCCCTCGCCGCCGGCGCCAGCGACAAAGGCTTCTACGAAGGCAAGCTCGCCGCCTGCCGCTATTTCTTCACCTACGAACTGAACACCATCCCCGCCCAGTGCGACACGCTGGCGATGGTGGACGACACAAACGTGACGATGCAGGACGGGTGGTTCTGAGAAACTGTCATGTCCAATATCGAGATTTCCTTCATCATTCCCTATTTCAACGATCACCCTTTTCTGGAGGAATGCCTTTCGTCCATTCGTGCCCATTGCAGCGTTCCATATGAGATCATCGTCGTTGATGATGCGAGCCCCGACACATCAGCACTGCAAGCGATGGATGCGCCCGACCTGTGCGTCATCCTGAAACGCGAGCGCAGCGGACCCGCACAATCGCGAAACATGGGCATCGAGAAAGCCCAAGGGCGCTTCCTGATGTTCATCGACAGCGATGACATGCTGGAAGCAGACCCGGCCAAGATCCTGTCTGACGCACGCAAGCTCGGCGTGCTTGAGACGGCCGACATGCTCGCCGGCTTTGTCGCCAATCGGCCGGCGCGCCTAAGATTGCTTCGGAAAGCACCCTTTACGGGCACATTGGAAAGTGAGCCGGTGCTGATGCGGCTGCACTATTTCACCACAGCCTTGTATCGGCGCGAAATGATCCTCCAGAAACAACTGCGCTTCCCCGAAAGCCTGCGGAGCGGTGAGGATCTGTTATTCCTCACCCAGTCACTTGCTGCGGCCCGGCAGGTTCTGGTGACCCGGCATCAAATATATCATTATCGACAAAGGCCAGGCTCCCTTACCCAACAGGCGATAAAAGTAATCGACCCCGGGAAGCGGATGGAAATGCTCGAGGGGATAGCAACGACCCTGGCCCCCTTCCCCGCTGCGAAGGCCCTCCGGTGCCTCTCCGCACTGCGAAATAATCTCGAAGACATCGACAAGGTGACAGAGACAAATCGCGCAATCGAGCTTTGCGACGCGTTGGCCGATTGGGCGACAGAGCATCTTGGCGATGACAATGCTATTACCGCGTGCCTGCAGTCCGGGCTTGCTGATTGGGACGCCGGAGACCAGCGTGTGCTGGATGCCATGCGCGCCGGCATGCGCGGGCAGAGTTTACATACACTCGCGGTCGCCCGCAGAGGCGCCACCTGAATAGCCAAGACCCGACGTCGCCAACGCCAGCCTCTATCTCTATGCCCTTGGCCATATCACCGTCGGCTGGATCTGGCTGAAACAGGCACTGGTGGCGGAAAAAGCGTTGGCGGCCGGCGCCAGCGACGCCAGCTTCTACGAAGGCAGGCTCGCCGCCTGCCGCTATTTCTTCACCTACGAGCTGAACACCATCCCCGCCCAGTGCGACACACTGGCGATGGTGGACGATACGAACGTCGTGACGCAGGACGGGTGGTTCTGAGAACGAAATATCTAAATATAATATTCTATATTTTCATGATGTTATGATTTATTCATCATTTTAAATCATTGAAATATTGCGAAATATACAAAAATATCAAAGTCAATTCTTTAAATAAATTAAATAAACACGACCTTCATAACATCGGCATATTCATGTCGTTTTATGAAAGAAAAATAAATGACCTTCAAGGATCTGAATAAATCTACAAAATCATCGGGCAATCACGCCAGCAATGACACGGCACCGACGCCTGAGGCGCCTGCGGCACCGACGCCCGATACCCCCGAAGCCCCACCGGCAGAGACCTCTCCGTCGACAAAAAACTGACCGGGCATTTTGCCTGAACAATCGTCTTGAGGAAGGGCGACTGCCCTTCTTCTTCGCATCGCCCCTTGTCCAAGGAGGCAAGCATGACAACACGCACCATAACCCAAACAGTTTTTTTCCAGCGCCCCTTCACGCTGAAAGGGTATGCAAAAACCCTGGCCCCCGGGGTTTACGATATTGAGATCGAGGAACAGATTCTCGACACGATGACAGCTCGCGCTTACAGGCAAACGCAGGTCTCCATCCACCTGCCGCCGGACCCTGACCGCCCGGGCGTAGAGGAAACGCTCGTAATCGACCCTCAGGTTCTGGATGCCGCATTGCTTGACGATATTTCATCCCATCGTCCGCAACAGCGTGGTGGCAGAGACACGACCAAAAGGCGCACGGCCTCCGCAATAGAACGCGGAGAAAACGAGGGAATGGCGCTGGCAAATCAGCCAGGCTCGAACACTCTCAAGCTCCCTTTCTGAAACCCTGATGCTTAACCTGCACGGAAGAAAGCTCCACAATGAATGATACCTCATCCTTTACTGCTGCATTGCGGTGCTTCGCATTCCTTGCAGGCCTTGTTGTCGCGTCAACGGCTGTCGCAGCGCAGTCAAATGCAGCACCAATGCCGGACAACGCCCACCTCGACATCGAGACGCAAAGCTGGTCCTGCAACACCGGATTTCGGCGCGACGGCAACCGCTGCAACAAGATCTTCCTGCCCGAAAACGCCTATGCAACCGGTAAATCCTATGGAAATGGATGGGAGTGCAATCGCAATTATCGCAACGTCAACAACAGCTGTGTGCTGATTGTCGTACCGGTCAACGGCTATCTCAGCAGCGACATCCAGAACAAGGGCTGGGCCTGTAATCGCGGCTACCGGGCGACGGAAAATGACTGCGTTGCCATTGATGTGCCTGCCAATGCCTATCTGAGCGACAAGCATTTTGGCGACGGCTGGAAATGCGAGCGAGGCTACAAGGTAGCCGACAAGGCCTGTGTCGAAATCAAGGTCCCCGAGAATGGTTATCTTGTAGATGCAGAATTTGGCCCGGGATGGGAGTGCGACCGTGGATACCGTCCGGATGGTGATCGCTGCAGGGCAATCGCCGTACCCACCAACGGCTTTCTGATCAATTCAAGCTATGGCGACGGCTGGGAATGCAACCGGGGCTTCCGCCCGGACAATGGAAGCTGCGTGCAGATCAAGGTTCCCGCCAACGGCTACCTGACAAATGCGAATTATGGTTCAGGATGGAAATGCGAGCGCGGATATCTGCAAGAAGGTGACAGCTGTCGCCAGATTGAACTGCCTGAGAATGCCCATCTGGGCCGCAGCGGAACGGACTGGGACTGCACCGCACCCTACATCCGGCACGCGGACAAATGCGTCTTGGCTGACTGACACGCGTCTGCCCCTCGCACTGCAGCACTTTCCCCTTGCCGGAAAGGCGTCCCCTCCCCTAGCCTGAGGGCCAACCGGCCAGTCAACTCGGGGGAGGGATCATGGCAGCACAAAACGCGGGCAACGGCGCCTATTGGCGCGAGCATCTGAGGCTTCTGGGTGCCCTCCTTGTCATCTGGTTTGCGGTATCGTTCGGCGCCGGCATCCTGTTCGCCGAACAACTGAACGAATTCCATCTTTTCGGTTTCAAGCTCGGCTTCTGGTTCGCCCAGCAGGGCTCCATCTTCGTTTTCGTGGTGCTGATCTTTGTCTATGCGGCCCTCATGCGGCAGCTTGACCGCAAGCACGGCGTGGAGGACTGAGGCCGTGGACCAGCAATCGCTTACCTACCTTTTCGTCGGCCTTTCCTTCGCGCTTTATATCGGGATCGCCATCTGGTCCCGCGTGGGATCGACCCGCGAATTTTACGTGGCCGGGCGCGGCGTGCATCCGGTGCTGAATGGCATGGCGACCGCCGCCGACTGGATGAGTGCCGCGAGCTTCATCTCGATGGCCGGGATCATCGCCTTTGCGGGTTATGACGGCTCGGTTTACCTGATGGGATGGACGGGCGGTTTCGTGCTCCTCGCCCTCCTGCTTGCGCCGTATCTTCGCAAGTTCGGCAAGTTCACGGTGCCGGAATTCATCGGCGAACGCTATTATTCCGATGCCGCGCGGCTTGTGGCTGTGTTGTGCCTTGTTTTCATCAGCTTCACCTATGTGGCGGGGCAGATGCGGGGCGTGGGCATTGTCTTTTCGCGCTTTCTGGAAGTCGATATCGACACGGGCGTGCTGATCGGTATGGGGATCGTGTTCCTTTATGCCGTGATGGGCGGCATGAAGGGCATCACCTATACGCAGGTGGCGCAGTACTGCGTGCTCATTTTCGCCTACACCGTGCCCGCGCTGTTCATCTCGATGATGATGACCGGCAACCCTATCCCGCAGCTTGGCCTTGGCGCCACGCTCAGCGATGGCTCGGGGCTGAGTGTGCTTGAAAAGCTGGATGGCACGCTTGTCGATCTCGGCTTTGCCGCCTACACGGTCGGCGCCAAATCGACGATCGATGTGTTTGCCATCACCGCCGCGCTGATGCTGGGCACTGCCGGCCTGCCGCATGTGATCGTGCGCTTCTTCACGGTGCCGAAGGCATCGGACGCGCGCACCTCGGCCGGCTGGGCGCTTGTCTTCATCGCGCTTCTTTACACCACCGCCCCGGCGGTTGGTGCCTTCGCGCGGATGAACTATATCGACAGCCTGAACGAGAAGACCTACGCCGAAACGCCCGACTGGATGAAAAGCTGGGAAACGCTCGGCCTCATCGGCTGGGCGGACAAGAATGAAGATGGTCGCATCCAGGTACGTGCCGGTGCCCCGTTCGAGGGCGCACCCGCCTTTGACGACACGGCCCGTGGCCCCTCGGGCGAACGGACGGTGACAAACACGCCGACTGCCAACGGCGCCGAGCTTTATATCGACCGCGATATCATGGTGCTGGCGAACCCCGAAATCGCCGGCCTGCCGGACTGGGTAGTCGCCCTAGTTGCGGCCGGTTGCCTTGCAGCAGCACTTTCAACCGCTGCCGGGCTGTTACTCGTGATATCCACCGCCGTCAGCCATGACCTGCTGAAGCGCACGTGGATGCCCGACATCACCGATTATCAGGAACTTCGGGCCGCGCGGCTGGCGGCTGGCGTCGCCATCATCGTGGCCGGGTATCTTGGCATCAATCCGCCGGGCTTCGTGGCCGAGGTGGTGGCCTTCGCCTTTGGGCTCGCGGCCGCCTCCCTTTTCCCGGCGATCCTGATGGGCATTTTCGTGAAAAGCATGAACCGCGAAGGGGCGATTGCCGGCATGCTTGCCGGGCTTTTCTTCACCGCCGCCTATATCGTCTGGTTCAAGTTCATCGCGCCAGAGACAAACACTGCCGCCAACTGGCTGTTCGGGATCAGCCCCGAAGGCATCGGCTTTGTCGGCACGCTAGTGAATGTGGCGGTGGCCTTCACGGTTGCCCGCTTCACCGCCCAGCCGCCTGCCGAGGTTGGCGAACTGGTGGAAGCGATCCGGGTGCCGTCAGGCGCGGGGGGCGCCCACCATCATTGATGCCTTCAGGGGCATTCGAGTGTCGCCCCGGCTTCCGGCTTCACCAGCCGGACGTCGGCGAGCGACACGGCGAAGTCGCCGCTTGTCGATAGCATCAGGGGTGCGGTGAAGCGCGAAAGGTCGGCGCCTTTCTCAGCGAAGCAGGAAAGCGGCACCAGCGTGCGCTGCCATTCGCGCGCCGGAGCCTCAAGGAAGAAGCTGCTGATATCGACCCGGCCTGCGCACCCGACGCCGCAGCCAAGGCCGATTTCCACCTTGCCGAAGGGAATATTGTCGACCCGCCATTCAAACGCCATGGCATAGCCTGCGGCGAGTTCGCGGCTGAGGTCCACCGGCGTCGAAGAGGCCAGCATGATCGAGGTTGGCGACTGGCCGGAGAAGACGATGCCAAGCGCGTTGCCGTCGCCTTCTTCCTGATGGTCGGTCACGCGGGCAGAAATGCTGCCGTCGCGGCTGGCGACCCATTCCCCAATGAAGGGTGTACGCGTGCCGTCTGCGGCGAACAGGTCGAGGATATAAGGATAGGTCGGCCGCGCATCGAAGAAGACGCCGCGTGCCCCCGTGCCGCTCGCCGCCCCCACGCCTTCGTCCAGCAAGAGCACCGTGCGGCGCTCCTTGTAGCTGAGGCCGTAGCCGACAGGGAAAAGCGGATCATAGTCCGCATCAAACCGGTTCAGCCGGTACTGGTCCGCCCGTTTCGGCCACGAGAAAGTCAGCTTGCCACGGAAGTCATGCCGGATGCGGCTTTTCGGCCCCGCCACGATCACATCGGCGACCCCGGCCCCTTCCTGCCCCGGCAACCATGCCGCAACGAAAGCGTCGGACGCGTTGATTTCCGGGTTCACCCAAAGCGGACGACCAGACAGGAACACCGAGACTGTCGCAATGCCCCGCTGCCGCAGGCGGGCAAGCAGGTTGAGGATATGGTCGTCACCGGGGCTGTAATCGAGCGTCTCGATCTCGCCCTGGAACTCGGCATAGGGTTCCTCGCCGTAAACAACAATGGCCACATCGAACTTGCCAGTCGCACTGCCATCCACCGAGAGCGTCGCGGTACCGCCTGCAGCCTCGACCGCTGCCCTGATGCCTTCCCAGATGGTGGTGACGCCGGGGAGGTCGGCGCGGCTTGTTTCCATACCCTGCCACGTGCGGGTCCAGCCGCCCGTTTGCATGCGCGGATTGTTGGCGCCTTCACCGGCCACCAGCACCCGTGCACCGGCCCGAACAGGCAGGACAGCGCGGTTGTTTTTCAGAAGAACGAGCGATTTGCGGGCGGCTTCCCGCGCCAGTGCCCGATGTGCAGGGGCGCCGACGAGTGCGGGGTCCGCCCCGTCCCGTGCCGAAGGTTTGACGCCGGCCAAGAGCCCCGCCCGCGCCTTGACGGTGAGGATACGGCGCACGGCTTCATCGACCCGCGCTTCGGTGAGGCGGCCTTCAGCGTAGGCCGAGCGCATGTTGGCATAAAGCCGCCGCCAGTTATCGCCAGCCGCCAGCATATCGACACCCGCATTGATCGCGGTGACGCAGTCGTCCGCCATGCAGTTCGGTACGTCGGCAATCGCGTCCCAGTCACCCAGAAGGATGCCATCGAACCCGAGGCCCTGCCGCAACACGCCAGTCAGGAGCGGCGCAAAGCCATGCAGCGGAATACCCTGCCAGCGCGCGGGCGAGGCCAGCAACATCTGCGCCCCGTTGCCGACGCCGGAGGCAAAGCTCAGGCCGTCGCGGTCGATAAGCCCGTGCTCATCAAGGCTGATATTGCCGCGCTCCTGGCCCCCGTCCGCGAGCCCGTCGCCAAGGAAGGTGCGCGCCGCCGAAACGACACGGGGTCCCCGCAGGAATTCTCCGCTGCCCGGCTTGCCCTGCAGGCCGGTGACATAGGCCCCGCCAAGGCGGGCTGCAATTGCTGGCGCTTCGCTGAAGCTTTCATAGACCCGACCCGAACGGTCGTCTTCCGCCACATTGAGGCGCGGACTGATCACGCAGTCCGGTCCGCTGGCGCCTGTCTCTGCGGCCACCGCCATCGCAACGCGGCGCACCAGCACGGCTTCGCCCGCAGCCCCGAGCCCGATATTGTGCGGGAAGATCGTGCCGCCTTTCAGCGCCGTGTGGCCATGGGCCGTTTCAACGCACCAGAAAGCGGGTACGCGCCCGCCCCTGCCAGCCGGATCGGTTCCAGCCGCGTAAAAATCGTCAGCGAGCGACAGCCAGTCGACGACACCGGCGTTGCGGTCCCCGTTCGGATAGCTGCCGGCCTGCGCGCGGATCATCCCGAAAGGCACCTGCCGCAAATCGTCGGGCACGATATGGCGCATGTCGACCTGCAGCATCTGGGCAAGCTTGGCGTCCGGCGACATCCGGGCCAAGGCGGCATTCACCGCGCGCTCGACGGCCAGACTGTCCGCAGGACGGGCGGCGGGGGCCGGCCAGATATCCGGATGCAGCATCGGCGGCATCGGCGCCCCGCGCGCGCCAAACTGGCTGGCACTCGCTGCCGACTTGTCCTCGGGCAGCTTTTCCGGCCCCACGGGCTGCCAGTCGCACGCGGCAAGGCCGAAGGCGGCAGCAAGGATCGGCAGGGTCAGCAAACGGCGCATGGAGAAGCTTTTTCCCGGTTCAGGATCGGTCGTGTTGGACCGCGCCCCAAGAAAGCAAACCGGGCCCGAAAAGGGAAGCATCTTTATTGGCTTCAGGTGTCGCCAAGGCTCGATTGCCGCAGCCGCAATTCGTGCGGAAAGGCAAGATCGGCGGGATTGTCGGGCTCGGCTGCACCCGTCAGCCGGGCGATCACGCGGGCCGCTGCCTCGCGCGCCATATCGGCCACCGGCTGGCGCACGGTGGTGAGCGGCGGCCAGACCTGCCGCGACAGGGGGCTGTCATCGAACCCGACGATCACAAGATCGGTCGGGATATGCAGGCCCTTGTCATGCGCGACCTGCAGGGCGCCCGCCGCCATATCATCGTTCGCGGCGATGATGGAGGTGGGCGGATTAGAACGGGACAGCAGTTCCCGCGCCCCGTGGCGCCCGCTTTCGAAATCGAAATAACCCTGAACAACCATGGCCGGATCGATACCAAGCCCGTGCGTCCGCATGGCTGTTTCAAAACCGTCGCGGCGGCGGGCTGCCCCCTTGTGATCCGGGTGGCCGGCGATGAAGCCGATCCGCGTGTGACCAAGGCCGATCACATGCTCGGTCAGGTCTCGCATGGCGGCGCTTTCATCGATCGTCACGGCAAAGCCCGAGGGGCCGGCCTCATCGGAAATCACCGCGTAGGGTACGCCGCGCTCTTCCACCGCCGCCATCAGGGCCGGCACATTGCAGACGGGCGGCGTGATAATGAGACCATCGAGCCGCGCCTGCGCAAGCGCCGCCGAAACCGCCGCCGGCATGCCGGGGTCTTCATGGCGGCAGGGGTGCAGCGCGAGGCTATAATGGCTGGCTTCGCAGGCCTCCAGAAGGCCCGCCTGAATTTCGGCAAGATAAGCCGGGCTCGGGTTATCGTAAAGAAGCCCGATCAGATAGGAACGGCTGCCCGCCAGACCCCGCGCCGAAAGGCTCGGCCGGTAGTTCAGCTCCCGCGCGGCAGCAAGCACACGGTCGCGCGTGCGTTCGCTCACGTTCGGTTCGTTATTCATGACCCGCGAAACGGTCTTGATCGAAACCCCGGCGCGCGCCGCCACATCATCGATGATAACTTTGGACATCCAGCCCGTCCCCCGACCTCCAGAATGGTGCAGAGACTAGCCATTCTCTGACAGCGCTGTCAATCGAAGCTCGCGTCCAGCCCTCGAAAGCTGCGCTGAAAAAGGAAACGGCCGGGCAGTTACCCGGCCGCTCCGTTTCGTCGAATGCGGGTCTGTCAGGCCGCCTTGGCAGCCGCCGCCACATCCACGAGTGCTTTTTCCAGCATGTTGAGGCCTTCTTCCAGCTGCTCATCCGGCACGGTGACCGGGGCAAGCAGGCGGATCGTGTTCGCCCAGTAACCGCACGACAGGATGATCAGGCCGTGGCTCAGTGCCTTGGCGACGAGTGCCGATGTCGCCGCCGGGTTCGGCGTGTTGCCGCCCTTTTCGGTGACCAGCTCGAACGCCACCATGGCACCAAGGCCGCGGATGTCGCCGATGGGCGCGGTGTCGACACGGCCCTTCATGGCCTCGAGCCGTTCTTTCATGCGGGCACCGATCTTCTCGGCACGGGCACAGAGCTTTTCATCGGCGATCACATCCATAACGGCGTGGGCCGCTGCGATGCCGATGGGGCTGCCGCCATAGGTGCCCCCCATGCCGCCCGGCAGCGGCGTGTCGATGATCGACGCCTTGCCGATAAGGCCGGAAAGCGGGAAGCCACCGGCCAGCGCCTTGGCAACGGTGATGAGGTCGGGCTCGACATCATAATGTTCGGTCGCGAAAATCTTGCCGGTGCGGGCAAAGCCGGTCTGGATCTCGTCGCAGATGAGAAGGATGCCGTGGTCGTCACAGAGCTTCCTGAGGCGCACCATGAAATCCTTCGGCGCCACATAGAAGCCGCCTTCGCCCTGCACGGGTTCCACGATGATCGCGGCCACATCCTTGGCTTCGATTTCCACCTTGAAGATGGTCTCGAGGCCGTAGAAGGCGTCGTCAACACTCACCCCGTGGTGCGGCACCGGGAAGGGTGCGTGGTAGATTCCGGGCACAGCGGGGCCAGCGCCCATGCGGTAGGGCACAATCTTGCCGGTCAGCGCACCGGTCAGCGCGGTACGGCCGTGGAAGGCGCCACGGAAAGCGATCACGCCCTGACGGCCGGTTGCCACGCGGGCAACCTTGATGGCGTTTTCAACGGCTTCGGCGCCTGTGGTGAAGAAGATCGTCTTGGCGTCCTTGATGGGCGCCGCTTCATTCAGCCGTTCGGCAAGCGCAATATAGGGCTCATAAGCCGAAACCTGGAAGGCCGTGTGCGTGTAGCGCTTCAGCTGCTCTTCAACCGCACTGATCACCTTGGGGTGACGGTGGCCGGTGTTGCAGACCGCGATCCCGACCGCGAAATCAAGATAGCGGCGGCCGTCGGCGTCCCACAGTTCGGCATTTTCGGCGCGCTCGGTAAAGATCGGCGTGGCCGAGGCAACCCCGCGCGGCACGGCAGCCTGACGGCGAGCCAGAAGTTCGGCATTCTTCGACATGATACTCTCCATGAAAGCAGGCAAACGGCATGGCAGCCGGGCCCTGAGTCCCAGCCACCATAACCGTTCCGCGATTTCATCGCCAGCAAAATATGGAATTTAACTGGCGATAAATTTTACTTTTTGAGCATCAAGCCTAGAGTGTATCCAGCGGGATTTCCCCAAGCTGCCGGCTAGCTTTCGCAAGCAGGGCTTTGGTTTCAGCTGCTTCAGCTGCCTTGCCCATTGCTTCCTGCGCTTTCATCAGGCCGTAAAGCGACCAGGCGCTGTTCGGATGCTGCACAAGGCTTGCCATGAAGGCATCGGCCGCCTTGTCGGCATCCCCTGCCATCAGATGCACGGCACCGATCGTCTGGTCCACCGCCTGATACCAGAAGGGTGGCTCCATATAGGGGATCGATGCCTGCACCTTGCGGGCTTCTTCAAGGGTCGCAAGCGCGGCCTTGTAGTCGCCCGCCTTTGCAGCAGCGAGGCCCCGTACCATACGCGACGCGATGTCGAGAACTGCCCCGGCAGGCATGCCGCCGGCTTCAAGTGCCGGAATGCTGGCATGGCCGCGGGCAGCCTCAATCGCCGCCGCCTCGTCAGCCGCACGGGGGTCACCTGCGCGGGCGAGCGCCATGCCGCGTGCATAATGCCAGTGGGCGCGCACAAACGGCCCGACCGCGTCACCCGGATCGGGCAATGCCATGACTTCATCAAGCGACCCGAAATGCGCCCATGCGAAATAATGGGCCGCCTTCACGGGGGCGATCATCGGTGAAACGGCAAGCGTTTCGGGCGGCAGGATCGCGTCGAGCTTCTGGCCATACTCAAGCGCGGTTTTGCGGTCCGCTGCCATCTGCGCGGAGACGAGGACGAAATGGACGTTATGGGGATAATAGCCATAACGGTACATCGGGCTCGCATCCTTGTTGGTCTGCAGATAGGCCTCGTCCACCGCGGTCGCCTGCACATTGAGATCGAGCGAATCGAGATAGCGTCCGATGCGGAAATAGATGTGCGCCGGCATATGCACAAGGTGCCCCGAGCCCGGCACGAGCGCCGCGAGCTTGTCAGCAAACGGCTCGGCATTTCTCACCATCGGTGTCGCTTCCACCAGGTGGATGTAAAGATGGATCGCACCATAATGGTCGGGGCTGCGGGCGAGAACGTTTTCGATGGTCGCAACCGCCTTCTCGATACCCGGTCGCGGCGTGGTGAAATCGCGCTCCCAATAATACCAGGGGCTCAGGTCCATCACCGATTCCGCATAATGGGCGGCGATATCGTCGTCATCGGGGTAAGCCTTGTGAACCGCTTCCATCGCAGCCGAGTAGGCGGCATCAAGCGCGGCGCGGTCCGCATCCGGATCGGGGCTATAGCGCTTGGCCGCTGCGTCGATCAGGGCTGCTTCCTTCTCGTTCGCGTTCGATTTCAGGGCGAGCGCCTTTGAAATAGCAGCGAAAGCGGGTGCGACTGCCTCGGGCGGCATCGGCATGTTGATGTTCGGCCCCCAGGCCACTGCCTCGCCCCAGTAACACATGGCGCAATTGGGATCGAGCTCCTGCGCCTTCCGGAAGGCACGGATCGCCTCGCCGTGGTTGAAGCCATAAAGGAGCGCGTGGCCCTGATTGAAATAGGTTTGCGCGTTGCCGTTCTTGGTGCTGATCGGGAACTTGCGCTGGTCGAGCCCCGGATAGATCGGCACTTCAAGCCTCGGCTCGGCTGCCTGAACCGAGCTCGATAGCGCGTGCTGCAGGTCGGGCCGGAAGAAGAGGCCGCGCTGCTGCCCGGCCTTGCCGCAAAGGGTGCCGGTGATACGGCTCGGGTCTGTCAGCTCGTCAAGCTGGCGGAGGCCAGCCATACGGGCCTCTTTGGCCGGATCAACGACCGGGCCTGACAAGGCGGCGAGGGAAAGAAGGGCGGTCCCGCCGAAAAGGATCGCTGTGCGTCTATAGTTTTTCATGGGTTATCCAACCGGTCGCGTTGGCCTGATGAATGAAGGGAGGGCGCCATAGACGCCATAAAGGAACGCAAAACTGGGCTGACCGGTGGCTGCACCATATCAGAAAAGCTTTCGCATTTGAACCAAGCAGACTGGTAGCGCGTGCAGCTTTTCGCTAGGCTTGCCGCAAAACACATAAGGAGTAATCCCTTGACCGAGACGGCAGCCTCCCGCCCGCCTTTCCCGCAACGTGCCCGGCGCTATATCATCGTTGGCCTTTTCACGCTGGTGCCCCTGTGGCTGACCTTCTGGGCGCTTGGCTTCATCCTTGATTTCGTGCGCGATCTTGCCCAGCCGATGTTGAACCAGATTGTGGTCCATGTGCCGGCTGACAGCAGCATCATGGGCATGGTGACCCACCCCTGGTTCCAGACGGCGCTTTCGGTCGCGGTGCTCCTGTCGCTTTTCTATTTCACCGGCTGGCTGGCCTCGCGCTGGGTGGGGCAGAAGGCGATCCTTCTGGTCGATGGCATCATGGCCCGTATCCCGGTCGCCAAATCCATCTATAATGCCGTGAAGCGCCTGACCGACGCGATGAACATGACCCCGTCCGATTTCCAGCGCGTTGTGCTGATCGAGTTTCCGAACCCGGACATGAAAACCGTCGGGCTCGTCACCAAAACCTTCAAGGACGCCAACACGGGCCGCGAGCTCGCCGCCGTTTATGTGCCGACGACCCCGAACCCGACCTCCGGTTATCTGGAAATCGTGCCCGTCGAGAAACTGACCCCCACCAACTGGAAGATGGATGAAGCCATGAGCTTCGTGATCTCCGGCGGCGCCGACGTGCCGAAGAATGTGGTCTATGACATGCCGCCGAAGGCAGACCCCAAGGCAGGCAAGAAAAAGGAAACGGAGGACCAGCCATGACGCGCGCGCCCCTCACCCGGACGGAGAAGGATAGCCTCGGCGAGATCGAGGTCCCTGCAGACCGCTACTGGGGGGCGCAAACGGAACGCTGCCTTCGGAACTTCCCCATCGGGCGCGAGACGCTGTCGCCGGCTTTCTGGCGCGCGCTCGGCCTTGTCAAGCTTGCCGCCGCCCGCGTCAACAAGGCACGCGGGGCGCTGGACCCCAAACTTGCCGATGCCATCGAGGTGGCGGCAAACGAAGTCGCCGAAGGCAAGCTGGACGATCACTTCCCCCTGCCCGTATGGCAGTCGGGATCGGGCACCCAGTTCAACATGAATGCGAACGAAGTGATCGCCGGCCATGCCAACGAGCTGCTCACGAAAAAACGTGGCGGCACCAGCCCGGTGCACCCCAACGACCATGTGAATATGTCGCAGTCGTCGAACGACACGATCCCGACCGTGATGGACCTTTCAGCGCTTCTCCTGTGGCACGAGGCCACTCGCCCCGCGCTCGAACGCCTGATTGCTGCAACGGATGCGCGGGCCGACGAATTCAAGGACATTGTGAAGGTCGGCCGCACCCATTTGATGGACGCCGTGCCCATGACGCTCGGGGCCGAGTTCGCGGCCTTCGCAGGGCAAATGCGCGCCGCCCTCTGGTCGCTGGACGATGCCTTTGAAGGGCTTCTGGATCTGCCGCAGGGTGGCACGGCGGTGGGGTCGGGCCTCAATGCGCCTGCCGATTTCGGCGAACGGGTCGCGGCGGAGCTGGCATCGCTGACCGGGCTCAGCCTCACGAGCGCCCCCAACAAATATGTGAAGATGGCGGCCCACCATGATCTCTTCATGGCGTCGGCCGCACTTTCCGGGCTTGCGACGGTGCTTCATAAATATGCGAACGATGTGCGCATGCTCGGCTCCGGCCCCCGCGCCGGGCTGATGGAGCTGTCCTTGCCGAAAAACGAGCCCGGCTCGTCGATCATGGCCGGCAAGGTGAACCCCTCGCAGGCTGAGGCCATGGTGATGGTGTGCGCCCGCGTCTTTGGCAATCACACGGTGATCACCCACACGGCAGCGGGCGGCCAGTTCCAGCTGAATGCCAACAACCCGGTGATGGCCGATGCGCTGTTGCAAAGCCTGAAGCTGCTGGCCGACATGATGGACAGCTTCCGCGAACGCTGCATCGAAGGCCTGAAGGCAAACGAAGCGCGGCTAGAGGAACTCACCGCCCGCACACTGATGGTCGCCACCAGCCTCGTTCCCGTCATCGGCTATGACGCGACGGCCAAGCTGGTGTTCGAAGCCGAAAAGCAGAATGCCCCCTTGCGCGATGTGGCGCTGGCCTCAGGCGTTATCGACGCCGAGACCTACGACAAGCATGTCAATCCGGGGAAAATGGCGAAAGCCAAGTAGCCGTTCGTCCTGAGGAGCCCGAAAGGGCGTCTCGAAGGACGTGTCGCCGCTCAGTCATCCTGCCCTTCGAGACGAGGCTACGCCTCTCCTCAGGGCGAACGGTAACCCGAAACCGTCACCCCGGACTTGATCCGGGGTCCAGTGCCACATCAAGGGTTTCTGTATGCCGGATCAAGTCCGGCATGACTCTGGCGATGCCAAACTTTCGAACCAATTTGCCTGAACTTTGAAATTGCCAACGCCCCACGTTCATTGCGAGCCTTGCTTCCTGGGCGCATAATGGCATCTGTGACAGCCCCGCGCTCGGCCAACCAAATTTCTATGGTGTCCAATTGCTCGTCCATTAGCACAAACAAGACGGCATCCCAGTCGTGCTCCAGCTTGATCCCGCCTAAGCGCTGTCCACTTTTTTTCCGGGCTTCAGCGGACAAGGCTCTGGATTTTACCTGATACCTTCTCCCATCGGGTCCAATTGCGTCGTATCCCGGCACCCGGGCCTCCACGAGATCTAGCTTGAGGAGACGCGCGGCCTCATATTCTCCAACCTCGCCTGTCACACCAAGCGGCTTACCGGTCAGCCGATAATAGGCTGCAGCAAGTTCTTTGGCTTGCGCTAGAACTTTTCCGATCTCAGTCTGATCACCCACCCTCACCCCCGCCGGGCATAAGCCTTCCTCAGAAGGTTCTGGAAGTGCCACACGCCGCTTTCGCGTTTGGGGCACAGGCGGCCGGCGGTATAGACGCCGGACTGAAGGCCGATCTGCACATGTTCGCAGATTTCGATATCCTCGGCCTGCACCTCGTCTGAAAATTCCTGGTCGGCGGCGATACGGGACTGGGTTTCATCGTCCTGCGCATAATAATAATCGAATTCCACGATACAGCGGTCGTTACCGTTCGGCAGGATGCGGTTGGTTTGCATGCGGCCATCAACGATATTCAGCATGATGTTGGGGTAGATGAAATAATACCAGGCATTCTCGCCGCCATAGATGCCCTCGCCGCCCCTGAGGGGTGAATGCTGCAGCGAATACCAAGGGAACAGCTCGGTGTCATAGGCGCGGTAATCCAGCACCTTGGACAGGCCGGGGTGCACATACGGCAGGTGATAGCCTTCAAGGAAATTGTCGATATAGACCTTCCAGTTGCAGGCGATATCGTAGCTGTCCCGGCGGGTATATTTCATCTTCGACAGGTCAACCGGCGCGATGCGATCGGTGATGCCCGCATATACTTCGTCGAAGGGCGGCACGTCGTCCGAAAGCGCCACGAACACCAGTCCCTGCCATTCATGCACGCGGATACCGGTGAGGCGGATATCTTCCTTGTGGAAATCGCAGGCCTCGTTCATCTCGGGCGCCATTTTCAGCTGGCCATCCAGCTTGTAGGTCCAGCCGTGATAGGCGCAGCGCAGCGACGTAGCACCCGTGCCGCTTTTCATGGCAATCGGGCCGGCACGGTGGCGGCACACATTGTGGAAGCCCTTCAGGCTGCCATCTGCCTGCCGCACGATCAGCACCGATTTGCCCGCGATATCGGCCACCACATGGTCACCCGCATTCACAAGTTCGCCCTGATGCGCAGCCAATTGCCATGAAGCACCGAACACCTCGCGCTGCTCGAACGCCAGCCACGCCGGATCGGCATAAAACTCGGCATGCAGGGCAAGCGCGGTTTCAAGTGGGCGAACGGCAAGGGCATCGGCTTTGGTGGCATCGGTCAGGGGGGCGCGGGTATCGGGCATTTCGATCACTCAAGGCTAACGTCTCGCCAACGGCCCATCCGGTGGCGGTTTCAGGCACCAGACTGTGCCAAAGCCGCCCCTCGCGCAAGCGATCTTCTGTTCCGTACGGAATGCGGGCAAAGACGGCCTTGAAACCAGCGCGCCCTGCCCCCATGTGTTCACGAATGTCCGTGCCCCGTCATTAGCCAGCTTGAGCCCCGCCATGCTTTTACCCTTCGCTGCCCTGATTTTCGGCCTTGGCCTTCTTGTGTGGAGCGCCGACCGCTTCATCGATGGCGCCGCCGCCACTGCCAACCATTTCGGCATGCCGACGCTGCTTGTCGGGATGCTGGTCGTGGGCTTCGGCACCTCGGCGCCTGAAATGGTCGTGTCCGCCATGTCGGCCCTTGAAGGCAGCCCGGGCATCGCGCTTGGCAACGCTTATGGCTCCAACATCACCAATATCGCGCTGATCCTTGGCATCACCGCGCTTGTCGCGCCCGTGCAGGTCGATTCCGGTATCCTGAAAAAGGAACTGCCGGTGCTGATCGGCGTGACGGCCCTGTCGGCCATCCTGATCTATAATCTGGAGATCAGCCGTATGGATGCCGTCATCCTGCTGGCTGTTTTCACCATTGTGTTCGGCTGGACGATCATCAATGCGCTGAAAGCCAAGAAAGACGACCGGTTGGCGCAGGAAATGGAGGCCGAGGTTGCAAGCCACAAGCTGCCGTTCGGCAAGGCGCTTTTCTGGCTTATCGCCGGCCTCATACTCCTCGTCATCGCCTCGCAGCTGCTGGTGTGGGGGGCGGTGGCGCTCGCCAAGGCGTTCGGCGTCAGCGACCTGCTGATCGGCCTCACCATCGTGGCCATCGGCACCTCGCTCCCCGAGCTTGCCTCCAGCATCGCCGCCGCCCGCAAGGGCGAGCATGACATCGCCTTCGGCAACGTGATCGGCTCCAATATGTTCAACACCCTGATGGTGGTGGGCATTGCCGGTGCCCTGCATCCGATGGAAGTACCTGCCGAAGTGCTGACCCGCGACATGGTGGTGATGGGGCTTCTGACCATCGCGCTTGTTGTACTGGGCTACGACCGCCATAACCACAAGCAGGGCCGCATCTGCCGCCGGCGCGGCGGGCTTCTGCTTGCCACCTATGTGGCTTACACTGGCCTCCTTGTTGCCGAGGCCGTGGCGGCCTGACACGCCACAGGCGGCTTTCTCCTCCATTCTGCGCTTTACAGCGCCGTATCCCTTGTTCTATGCGGATTGGAGGGGGATTTACGGCGGCAGACCCTGCACGCCCTGTCCCGTCACTTTTCCTGAAGACGGAGTGAACGGCGCATCATGCTACTGGGTTTTGTCATTGCCTATTGGGTGGTCTCGGTCGGGATCGGCCTTTATGCCGCGATGCGGGTGAAAAACACCGCTGACTTTGCCATCGCAGGTCGCCACCTGCCCTTCTATATGGTCACCTGTACCGTGTTCGCCACCTGGTTCGGCGCGGAAGCGGTGCTTGGCATCCCCGCCACCTTCCTTGAGGAAGGGCTTTCGGGCATCGTGGCCGATCCCTTCGGCACCGCCGCCTGCCTTATCCTTGTGGGTATCCTGTTCGCCTCGCCGCTCTACCGGATGAAGCTCCTGACCATCGGTGACTTTTACAAGCGCCGCTTCGGCCGCGAGACCGAGGTCATCACTTCGCTCGCCATTGTGGTTTCCTACCTTGGCTGGGTGGCGGCGCAGATCACCGCGCTCGGCCTTGTGTTCAACGTGGTATCCGGCGGCGAAATCTCGACCCTCGCCGGCATGTGGATCGGTTCCGTTACGATCCTTATCTATACCTTCTTCGGCGGCATGTGGGCCGTTGCCATCACCGACCTGATCCAGATGGTCATCATCGTGATCGGCATGCTCTATATCGGCGGTGAAGTGACCGAACTGGTCGGCGGTGTTGACGTGGTGATCAACCATGCATCCGAGGCCGGCAAGTTCAGCTTCTGGCCGGACATGAATTTCGCCTCGATCCTCGCCTTTGTCGCCGCCTTCGTGACGATGGCTTTCGGCTCGATGCCGCAGCAGGATATTTTCCAGCGCGTGCAATCCGCCAAAACCGAAAAGATCGCCGTCTGGGCCACCATCGTCGGCGGCGCCATCTATTTCCTCTTTGCCTTCATCCCGATGTTCCTGGCCTATGCCGCCACGCTCATCGATCCCGAGATGGCCGCGAAATGGATGGAAGAAGACAGCCAGATGATCCTGCCGAGCCTCGTGCTGTCGCACGCCCCGCTCGTCGCGCAGATCCTGTTCTTCGGCGCGCTTCTCTCGGCGATCAAGAGCTGCGCGTCGGCAACGCTGCTGGCACCTTCCGTGACCTTCACCGAAAACATCCTTCGCCCCATGATGAAGCGCATGAGCGACAAGCAGCTCCTGTCCGCCATGCGGGCTGTGACCGCCGTCTTCACCCTGATGGTGACGATCTATGCGATCTATTCGGAATCGAGCATTTTTGAAATGGTCGAGGAAGCCTACCAGATTACCCTTGTTGTGGCCTTCGTCCCGCTCGTTTGCGGGGTTTACTGGAAAGGCGCCACCAAGCAGGGCGCACTCCTTTCCATGACCATGGGCTTCATCGTCTGGATCGGCGTGATGGTCCTCGGCCCCGAGGAGCCCCTGATCCCCGCGCAATTCGCCGGCCTGATCGCCGCCGCCATCGGGATGATTGTCGGCTCCTTCGCCCCGCAAATCCTGAAACATGACCACACGGTTCATGAACGGCTCAAAAAAGGCGAGATGGGCGACGAGATGATCACTGCCCACGAAAACGCGAAATAAGACACGACCCCGAAGGGCCGCTCCTCACAGAGCGGCCCTTCTTCCTTGAAAGACACCGAGTGACCCCATGCACCGCCACCTGCCCAAAGTAACCTTCGCCGACCTTTTTACCCCGAAGCTCGTGACCGTGCTGAGGGAAAGCTACGGGCGCGGTCACCTGCGGTCCGACCTCGTCGCCGGGCTCACCGTCGCCATCGTGGCACTTCCCCTTTCCATCGCCATCGCCATTGCTTCGGGCGTCTCGCCGGAGCGCGGGCTTTATGCCGCCATCTTCGGTGGCTTCTTCGTCTCGGCGCTTGGTGGCAGTCGCTTCCAGATCGGAGGGCCGGCCGGTGCCTTCATCGTGCTGGTGGCCGCGACCGCGACCCGGCACGGAATCGACGGGCTTTTGACCGCCACCTTCATGGCGGGACTGATGCTGATGGCCGGGGGCTTGCTGCGCCTCGGCAGTTATATCAAGTTCATTCCCTATCCGGTGACGGTGGGCTTCACCGGCGGCATTGCCGTGACCATCATGGCAAGCCAGATCAAGGATTTCCTTGGCCTGACATTGGCGGAGCCGGAGCCCGGCGCGCTTGCCGAAAAGCTGCCGGTGCTGGCAGCCGCCCTGCCGACCCTCAGCCCCGCCGCGTTCCTCATCGCCCTCATCGCGCTTCTGACCATCGTCGGCCTCAAAAAGCTGCGCCCGCACTGGCCGGGGATGCTGATCGCGGTGATCGTCGCAACGCTCATCGCCCTCGCCCTGCCGTGGCCGGTGGAGACGATCAACAGCCGCTTCGGCGGGCTGCCAACCGGCATCCCGATGCCGATGCTGCCGGACCTTTCGCCCGCGCGTGTGATGACCATGCTGCCCGATGCCACCGCCTTCGCGCTGCTCGGCGCCATCGAGTCGCTGCTCTCGGCAGTCGTCGCGGACGGGATGACCGGACGGCGGCACCGGTCGAACTGCGAACTGGTGGCACAGGGGGCGGCCAATATTGCGTCGTCCGTCATGGGCGGGCTTGTGGTTACCGGCACCATCGCACGGACAGCCACCAACGTTCGGGCCGGCGCGCATGGCCCCATCGCCGGCATGCTCCATAGCCTGTTCGTCCTCGGCTTCATGCTGATCGCAGCACCGCTTGCCGGCTATATCCCGCTCGCCGCGCTTTCGGGTGTGCTTGTCTTCGTCGCCTGGAACATGGCCGAGCGCCACGCCATCTTCACCCTCATCCGCGGGCAGAAGGGCGAGGCGCTTGTGCTTCTCGTCACCTTCGGGCTCACCATCTTCCGTGACCTCACCGAAGCCATCGTCGTCGGCTTCGCACTCGGCGCGCTTCTTTTCATCCACCGCATGTCGGAAAGCGTCGCCATCGAAACAGAAATGGCCCTCGTCCCCGAAGACCTGCCGGATAATCCCGATGGCACCCGCACGCCCTATGACGAGCATGAAGCCGCCGACCCCGATATCGTGATCTATCACATCACCGGCGCCTTCTTCTTCGGCGCGGCTGCCACTGTCGGCGCCGTACTGGATCGCATATCTGACGGTTACAAGGTACTGGTGCTGGATTTCAAAAGCGTGCCGCTTCTCGATTCCACCGGTGCCAACACGATTGCGGGGCTTGCAGCGAAGCTTGAACGCACCGGCACGCGGCTGATTATTGCGGGTGCAGCCCCCGCCCTTCGCCACGCACTTCTGGTGCACGGGGTGCGCCCGCCTGCCGTGAAATATACCCCTTCCGTAGACACCGGCGTCGCCATTGCCCGCCGCTGGCTTGCAGGAAAGCCTGACGCTAGGGCTTGAGGCCCGCTGCCAGCCGGTCGAGTATCTTGGCGCGCGCGTCGTCGTCCGGTGCGGCTTCAAGCTCCTGACGCAGCCTGATCGAAAGATCGGCAAAGCGATTGTGCCAGTCATCACCAAGGGCGGCACTTGCCGGCAGGCGGTGATGATCCCCGGCACACGCCGGGCAGCTGCCATCCAGCACATATTCGTCGTCAATCGCCGGCACCACGATCCGCTCGGGCGCGATGCCAAGGGCCAAGGCATCAGCCTTCAGGGCGGCCAGCGGTTCGGGCTCCCCGTGGGTGAGGAAAAGCCCCGCATTGATCGGCAGCCGGGCCTTGATCCAGTCGGCAAGCTCGGCGCCATCAGCATGCGCCGAATACCAATCCACCGGCTGGATATGCGCCCGCACCCGGATATCCTCGCCCTGGATTTTCACCATCTTCGCCCCGTCCATCAGGATGCGGCCAAGCGTGCCCGGCGCCTGGTAGCCGACCATCAGCACGGTGGTTTCCGACCGCCACAGGAAATGCTTCAGATGGTGGCGGATGCGCCCGGCTTCGCACATGCCGCTCGCCGCGATGATGATGGCACCACCGCTGTAGCGATCGATCGACCGGCTTTCGTGCACGGTCTCGGTGAAGTGGAAGGCGGGATGATTGAAATCGTCGGCGCCGTGGTCAAGATCATGCAGATGACCGGCGTGGCGACTGAAGACCTCGGTCGCGCGGATCGCCAGCGGGCTATCGAGGAAGACAGGCACCTGCCGCACCCGGCCACTGCTGATAAGCGCCGCGAGGTCCGCCAGCAGTTCCTGCGTGCGCTCCACCGCGAAGGCAGGGATCAGCAGCACGCCGCCCCGCCCGATGGCGTCTTCCACGACCGCAGCCAGTTTGGTGCGGCGCTCCTCTAGCCCCAGCCGTTCGCGCACCTTGCCGCCATAGGTCGATTCGCTGATCACATAATCGACGCCTGCCGGTGCGTCCGGGTCCGGGTGGAAAAGCTTGTTATCGGGGCCGATATCGCCCGAGAAGACGATCCGCACCTTCTCGTCCCGGCCTTCGCGGGTAAGGATTTCAACCTCCAGCGACGCCGAGCCGAGAATATGCCCGGCATTCCAGAAGCGCACCCGGATGCCCGGCGCAGGCTCGATCCAGTGCTCGTAAGGCACGCTGCGAATGCGCGACAGGGCATGTTCGCCGTCTTCGGCCGTATAGATGGGCTCCACCGGGTCCAGCCCGCGCTGGCGATTGCGGCGATTAAGGAACTCGACTTCCATTTCCTGGATATAGCCGCTGTCCGGCAGCATGTAGGCGAGGAGATCACGGGTCGCCCCGGTCGCCTGCACAAAGCCCCGGAAGCCCTTTTTGATGAGGCGCGGGATGAGGCCCGAATGATCGATATGCGCGTGGGTCAGCAGCACGAAATCAAGCGAGGCCGGATCGAACGGGAAGTCGCCATAGTTCAACTGCTTCAGGGTTTTCGTGCCCTGGAACATGCCGCAATCGACAAGGAAATTCACATCCCCCGCGGTTACAAGATAACAGGAGCCGGTCACTGTGCCGGCGGCACCACAGAAGCGGATACGCGGTTTCATCGATTTCTTCCCCGAAGTCGAACCTTCAACATGAAACCAGCCTAGCGGGCCACGCACATACGGCATTTGATTTCGATCAAGATGGCGGCATGATCGGCATGGCAATCACGCGGCAGGAACCTGGTGTGAACAGATGACGCTTGTATCCATTGGCCAACTGATCGGCGGGCTCGGCCTGTTTCTTCTCGCGCTGTCGATGATGACAAGCGGGCTCGAACTTGCCATGGGCGGACGGCTGAAGACCGTGCTCGCCGCCAGCCTGCGGCCTGCATGGAAAGCACTGTTCGCAGGCTTTGCCGCCACGGCGCTTGTGCAGTCCTCGTCTGCTGTTTCGGTCGTCACGCTTGGCTTTGTGAACGCCGGGCTTGTCACGCTTGCCGATGCTTTCCCGATCATGCTCGGCAGCAATGTCGGCACCACCGTCACCGGCTGGATCGTCGCCGCGCTCGGCTTCAAGGTCGATATCCATATGATCGCCCTGCCGATGATCGGCTTCGGCATGCTGTGGCGCATGGTGCGAACGGGCCGAGCCTCCGCCGGGATCGGCACAGCGGTTGCAGGCTTCGGGCTTTTCTTTCTGGGCCTTGATGCGCTGAAGGCAGGCTTCGATGCGCAGGCCGGCTTCTTTTCACTGAGCCTTGTCGAAGAATACGGCGAACGCGGCATCCTCATCGGGCTCGTGGCCGGTACATTCGTCACGATCCTCGCCCAGTCATCCAGCGCCACCATCGCGCTGGTGCTGACAGCTGCCGAAAGCGGGCTCATCGCCGTACCGACCGCCGCAGCCATGGTCGTCGGCGCCAATATCGGCACGTCGACCACCGCCCTCATCGCCAGCATTGGTGCCACCCCCGGCGCCCGGCGCACCGCACTGGCCCAGTTTTTCTTCAATCTGGCGACGGGGCTTCTGGCCGCGCTCCTCCTGATGCTGTTCCTGCCCTTCTGGGGGAACCGGCAGGTGGCGCACCCGGCCATCGCACTTGCCATTTTCGACACGCTTTTCAACATCGGTGGCGTCGCACTTGTCTGGCCTATCCGCCACCGGCTGACCAACTGGCTGGACCGCTGGTACAAAAGTGCCGCCGAGGACCGTCGCCGCCCCCAGCATATCGACCGCAGCCTGATTGCCACGCCGTCGCTTGCCGTTGTGGCCCTTCAGCATGAAGCCCGGCGGCTGATCGATTTCACAGTCCCCATCATCACCCGCCGCTTGCCGCCCTATGACCCGACAACAGACCTGACGCCGCACAGCGCCGATGTTGATATCCTCGCCGGCCACATTTTCGATTATGCCGCCCGGCTCGGGCAAACGGACATGAGCGCCGACAGCCAGCAGATGCTGCTTGATAGCGTGCATGCGACCCAGGATGCGCTGGAAGCCGCCACGCTTCTCAAGGGCTCTCCGCGCCTTGAAGGTTTCGGGCAGGCCGCGCCGCTTGCCCTTTTTGCCGACGCAATCCGGGCGGCCCTTGCCACTGGGCAGAATGGCGAAGCGCTTGAAGCAAGCTATCAGGCACTGCGGCGGACCCTGATCGACGCGATGATCAGCGGCCATGCCCCGCAGGATGCGGCAAGCGACGCGCTCGAACTCGTGGGTGACCTCTATCATGCCACAGGCCGGGTGCTGAAAGCCCGGGCGCTGACAGCGGATGCGGTGGCGGAGGCTCCATGAATCCGCTTCCCCCCCTTCGCCCCATCGGATAAAACACCGGCCAAAGAGCCGAATGACAAGGACCAGACATATGCCGACCCTTACCGCCGTGGATTTCACCGCCCCCGATGCCGCCCGCGAGTTTGCAAGCTCGCTGCGCGAAACCGGCTTCGGCGTGCTGAAGAACCATCCGATCGACAAGGCGCTTGTCAGCCGCATCTATGAGACCTGGGAAAACTGGTTCAAGACCGGCGACAAAACGGGCTTCGACTTCAGCCGCGACACGCAGGACGGCTTCTTCCCGGCCAGCATCTCGGAAAAGGCGCAGGGCTATGATGTGAAAGACATCAAGGAATATTTCCATTTCTACCCGTGGGGCCGCATCCCGGAAGACCTCCGCGCCGATGTGGAAGCCTATTATGCAGGCGCCAACAAACTCGCTGCCACGCTACTGTCGTGGGTCGAGGCCAACACGCCCGCCGATATCGCGAAGAATTACCGCGTGCCGCTGTCCTCGATGATCGCCGACAGCCAGAAAACGCTTCTGCGCATCCTCCATTATCCGCCGATGACCGGGTCGGAAGAGCCGGGTGCGGTGCGCGCTGCCGCCCACACCGATATCAATCTCCTGACCATCCTGCCCGCCGCCAACGAGCCCGGCCTGCAGGTACAGGCGAAGGACGGCAGCTGGATCGATGTGCCCTGCGAGTTCGGCACGCTGGTCGTCAACATCGGTGACATGCTGCAGGAAGCCTCGGGGCATTATTATCCCTCGACCAAGCACCGGGTGATCAACCCGACCGGCGAGCGCAGCGAAAAATCCCGCATCTCGATGCCCCTCTTCCTGCACCCGCGCCCCGATGTGGTGCTGTCGGACCGCTACACCGCCGACAGCTACCTGAAGGAGCGCCTGCGCGAACTGGGCGTGCTTTAAAAGCATATGCAAAAGGCGCCGAGGTCATCTCCCGGCGCCTTTTCTTTCAGTTCTTCAGATACTTGCCGATCATTTTTTCAGTTTCCCGCAAGAGCAGGGTCCTGCTTTTGGCCAGTACGATATTGTGGCCTTCATCCTCAAGCTCGATGAAGGTTGGCTTGTGCTTCTTTTTTTCAAGAGCAGCCACCATCTTCTGTGAATGCTTGATCGGCACCTGATAATCGTCGGTGCCGTGCAGGATCACCAGCGGGATCGTCAGCTCTTCGGCCCGGTGGATCGGGTTGTGGTCCTTGAACACGGACCGGCCGGTCTTGCCGAGGATACGGGTGCCAAAGTCCTTGCCGCTGCGGTCCTTCAGTGTCGAGTACCATTCTTTCAGGTCCGTCACCGGCGAAACGGCAAGGGCACATTTGAACATGTCGCCATAACGGATGGCCCCCATCAGCGCAGCGTAGCCGCCATATGAGCCCCCCATGATGCAAACACGCGAAGGATCGACCTTGCCCTGCTTCACAAGGTGGGAAACGCCGTCCGCGAGATCGTCGATCATGGCCCCGCCCCACTCGCCATAACCCTTTTGTTCAAAGGCACGGCCAAAGCCGTCACTACCCCGGAAATTGGGTTGCAACACCATCACGCCGCGGCTGGCAATGAACTGCGCCCAATAATCATACTGGAAGTTATCCTTCACCCACGGCCCGCCATGCGGCATCACCACCAGCGGCATTGGGCCTTCTGTCTTTTCCTTCGGCTCGGTGACATAGGCGGGAATGGCAAGGCCGTCCCGCGCCTGATATGAAATGGCGCTGACCTCCGACAGGTAATCGGGGTTGAGCGAGGCATTCACGAGGCCGAACTGGTCCAGATCTTTCGTCTGAGTGTCGTATCGGTAGTAGCCACCGGCATTCCGGGCGCTTTGGGCAAATACCATGAAGTGGCTGCCGTTGGGCGTTATCTGGACAATTCGGTTGTCCATATCCGGCAGCGCCTTGTCGAGCCCGCGGCTCTTGCTTTCGAAATCAGGGTTGAAATAGGCTTTTTCCAGCCGTTCACCGTTCGTATAGGCCGCCAGCATCTGATAGTTTCTGCCGCTGATCAACCAGCCGGCATCATATTTCGGATGCTCGAAAATGACCTCGCCAAGTGCGCCTGTCGCCAGATCAAAAGCATATATCTTATCGCGGTCAGTACCCGCCTTGGTGGCCCGGACACGGGCGATGGCGGGATTGTCCGGATCATATCCCATGAAGGCAAAACGTTCGATGTCGCCAACACCATCGGTTGGAAGCTCATGCCACGCACCCGAGGCTGTCGTGCGTGCGACCATATAGAATTTCTGCTTGTACCAGCCCATTCCGAAGCGAACGTTGCCGCGGCCATCCGGATACCAGTCGTCGATATAGCGGTAGCCATCAGAGACTTTCTCTGCGACCCCCGTATAGATATCGAGCTTGAAGATATCCGGCCATTCCCGACCGTTCTCGCTGTAGGTGACGAGAATGTTGTTAGGGTCGTCCGACAACGTGCTGAGGATCGTATCGACCGTATAGGTTTTGGAGCTTTTATAATCTGTCTTCAGAATCGATTCCGCGCTCCGGCCATCATGCTGGGCGGCATTGATTCCCCGGTGGGCGATCATGTTCCAGTTGCGATCATAGCTCCAGGCTTGCCCGACAATCAGCACGCGATTGTCGTTGCCCCAAAGGGCCGCCATGAACTGGTTCTTGGGCAGGAGTGTTGTGTAATACTGGCGTTTGTCGTTCGGATCGATCGGCACCACCGAGATACGGAACCGCGTATTTTCCGGCGTCACCATCAACAGAAACTTGCCATCGGGTGACAGATGCACGCGTTCCAGTTCACTGTCGCGCGCAAAAACGTGGGCAGGGATATCTGCCGCTCTATCATATGAAGGATAGGAATGCGCAGGGAGCACCGCAGGGTCTTCGCCAAAAGCGGGCACGTTGAAACCGGCAAGCGACACGACAAGGCTGACAAGGCCCCAACGGGACGAGAAAATTTGGCGCATAAATGAATTCCATCTAACCAATAGCAGAACGCAAACATTAGTTGAATTTTGCCCCTCCTCAACCGAATGTTCGCCTCCCCGAAAAATATCTTCCGACCGCGCCGCCCATCTGACGCATGGTTGCATTTTCTTATTTGCGAATGATTATCAGAATCGTTGACAATGTGTTAGCGCTCGCCTAGGAGAGGAGCCAATGCGTTGCGGCCACCCAGTCGGCTGACGACGCTCCCCGAATAAAAGACAAGGCTCAGAACCCATGAAATTTTCGCTGAAAGCACTTTTGATGACCGGCACGGCGCTCGCCGCCGCCTTCCCCTCCACCGCAATGGCCAATGAAGCCGGCGACGATGTGGAAACCATCCTTGTGGTGGCGGCGCGCGAAAGCCGCACCTCGAAAGGCGCCACCAACCTGCCGCTCGACCTGATGGAGACCCCGCAATCGGTGACCGTGATCGGCCGTGATTTCATGGAACGCTTCGGGCTGAAGGACGTCAACAAGCTTCTCAACCTTACGACCGGCGTGAATGTCGAGGAAGTCGAGACAGACCGGACCTATTACAACGCCCGCGGCTTCGACATCAAAAGCATGCAGGTGGATGGCATCGGCCTGCCCTTCAACTGGAACGTGGTCGGTGCGCTTGATACCGTCATCTACGAACGCGTTGAGGTGATCCGCGGCGCCAATGGCCTCCTCACCGGCACCGGCAATCCGTCGGGCACCATCAACTATGTGCGCAAGCGCCCGACCAACGACTTCCAGGCTTACGGCGAGGCGTCCTTTGGCTCGTGGGACCGCAAGCGGCTTGAGGTTGACGTATCCGGCCCGCTGACCGAGAGCGGCTCGTGGGCCGGTCGTTTTGTCGGCGCCGTCGAATCGGGTGACAGCTACCTGAACCTTTATGAAAACGACCGCACGGTCTTTTACGGCGTGATCGACGGCCAGCTTGGCGACAATGCCACGGTCACCTTCGGCTTCACCCAGCAGGACAACAAGTCGGACGGTGTGCTGTGGGGTGCGCTCCCCATGCTGGACGCGAGCGGCAAGCAGACCGAATTCGACGTGTCGTCCTCGACCTCGATGAACTGGACCTTCTGGAACACCAAGTCGAAAACGGCCTTTGCCGAACTGACCTACCTGCTGCCGGCAGGCTGGGAAGCCAAGGCCGTTGTCACCTGGAACCAGTATGACGAGCCGTCGGAGCTCTTCTACACCTATTCCTCGCCGGCTTATGACAGCGAAACCGGGCTCGGCCTTTATGGCTATCCGGGCAAATATTTCGCGGGGTCGGAGCGTTGGCTTCTGGACGCTACCCTGACCGGCGACCTGCAGATCGGCGGCCGCGCGCACGAGATGGTGTTCGGTATCAATGCCGCGCATTCGGACAGCATCTATGATCAGGAAGACGCCCCCTTCACGGATCCTGCATGGGGCGCACTGCCTTCCTTCCCCGGCTGGAGCGGGAACGAAATCGGCCGCCCGGACTTTGCCAACGAGACCCGTCAGGGCGACTGGACCGACAAGGTCGCCCGCTTCTACGGCGCCGGCAACTTCCATCTCAGCGATAGCCTCAGCCTGATCGCCGGCTTCAACGCCATCCATGTGAAAACAGAAGGCGTGAGCTTCGACGAGCCGATGGACCGCGAGGAAGACAAGATCAGCCCCTATGTGGGCGTCACCTGGTCGGTTCTTGAAAACGTGAACCTCTATGCCAGCTACAGCGATATCTACGAGGCGCAGTCGGAAACGGACGCTTTCCTGAAGCCGCTTGGTGCGGCTGTCGGCAAAAGCTATGAGGCCGGCGTGAAGGCGGAATGGTTCGACAAACGGCTCTATACCTCGTTCGCTATCTTCAAGGCGGATCAGGACAATTTCGCCGAATGGGTTGGCTATAACGACGATGGCATCGGCTATTACAAGGGCATCGATATCCGCTCGAAGGGCTTCGAGATCGAGGCCGCCGGCCGCATCTCCGAAGACTGGACCATTCAGGCCGGCTACACCGATTTCAGCCTGAAGGACCCGGACGGAAACCAGAGCCGCACCTTCATCCCGCGCAAGACCTTCAACCTCGGCACCAGCCTTGAAGTGCCGATGATCGAGGGTCTGAGCCTTGGCGGCACCCTGAAGTGGCAGGAGGCCATGCATCTGGAAGCAGCCGGCGGCACCATCCGCCAGAAAGCCTTCACGCTGATCTCGCTGACCGCCGCCTATGACGTGACCGAGAATGTCGAGATCGGCTTCAATGTCGATAACCTGACGGACGAGAAATATCTGACGAGCCTTTACTGGGATCAGGCCTTCTATGGCGCCCCCCGCAACGTGATGGCCCGCCTGAAAGTTCGTTACTGATCACCGGAGCGGCAGTGATATGAGCCTGACAACCATCCTCCCCATCGCTGCCGCCCTTGGCCTTTCTGCCGGTGGGCTTGTGCTCGCCCACCGTGCCTGGGCCGCCCGTCGCCGTGCGGCGGCGGGTGTCGCCGGCGCCATCGCCCTCTGGGCCGCCTCGACCGCCATCTGGGCCGAAACCTTCGGGGCCGAGATCGGCATCGCGCTGGCGCTTGAAACCGGTGCGCTTGTTGCCTTCGCCGGCATCCTCATGCGCGCCGAGCGCCGCCCGGACCGCGACCGCAAGGAACGCGTCCTGACCCCGCCGCCGGCAGAGCCGGGCGCACGCTGGCGCGGGCTTGCCCGCTTCATGGTCAGCGGGCCGCTCGCATTCGCGGCTGCCATGGCCGTATCCGTGCTGATGGCAACATCGGCCCCCACCGATCCGCAGACACGGCTGGTGATCGCCGGCCTCAGCGTACCGACGCTCTGGGCGATCCTCATGCTTTACAGCATGGCCGAGAAGCGTATGCTTCGCAGTAGCATGTACATGAGTATCATTATCGCCGGCGTCACCGCCTATTCCCTGCTGCCGAAGGACCCGACATGAAGATGCAGAATCCGATCACGCCCGTTCTTTCGAAGGCCATGCTCGACGCGCATTCGGCGATCGGGGTCTTTTTCGGTGCCGTCCTCTATCTTGTCTGCTTCTCGGGCACGCTCGCTGTCATGGTTGCCGAATTCAGCCTGTGGGAAGATCCGTCGGGGCCATTCCAGTCGAGCTACAGCCCGGCCCAGCATGAACGGCTGATGGAAAATGCCTATGCTGCCGCCAAGGCCGAAGGCTTCGATCACGCCATCTATGTGGTGGGGCCAAGTGCCGAGGAACCGCGCATCACGGTCACCGGCTATACCGATCTTGGCGACTATAAACAGTGGCAGGCCGATGCCGAGGGCAACCTGTTGCCGATGGCAAACACCGGCTGGTCCGAATTCATGCGCATCCACCATTATCAGCTCAGCATCCCGCGCCCCTTCGGCCTTTATGTCGTGGGGCTTGCGGGCGCCATCATGATCGCCAGCCTGTTTTCGGGCCTGATTGCGCACCGGCGTATCCTGAAGGACGCCTTCCGCCTGCGGATCGGCGGATCGGACCGGCTGACCAACGCCGATCTCCATAACCGTGTGGGCGTTTGGGCGCTGCCCTTCCACCTGATCGTGGCGCTGACCGGTTCGCTGCTTGGTCTTGCCAGCCTCTTCATCGGCATCGTTGGCTATGCCGCCTATGACGGGGACGAGGACAAGGTCTATGAAATCCTCTTCGGCACGCACCCCGAAGATGTGGAAACCGTGGCACCGCTGCCGGACGTGCGCGCCGTGCTTGCCTCGATCGAGAGCACCAAACCCGGCACCGAGATTGTGTGGATCGGCTATGACCATGTCGCCACCGCCGGCCAGATGGTGCATGTGGCAACGGCCGAGCCCGGCCACCTGTCGCGCGCCGAGATGTGGACCTTCGCACCGGACGGCACTTTCCACCACAAGGCGGGCTATACGGATGGCAGCGTCGGCATGCGCATCTATGGCATGCTTGCCCCCCTGCATTTCGGCACCTATGGCGGCCTGCCCCTGAAGCTGATCTATGTATTTCTCGGCAGCGGGCTGACGCTGATTGTGGCGACCGGGGTCAATATCTGGCTCGCCCGCAAGCGCACGCAGGGCTACCGCAAGCCGCGGCTTGAACGCGCGTGGACCGTCCTTGTATGGGGGCAGATTCCGGCCTTTGTCCTTGCAGCACTGACCGAACTTCTGGACGTGGCACCGGCCCTGCCGGTTTATTGGGCGATAACAATCCTGCCGCTGGCGCTTGCCTATACGAAGATCGAGGTATCCACACTCGCGACCGGCGCCCGGCTTATGGGCGGCATCCTGCTGGTCACGCTTGCTGTGCTGCACGGGTTGATCTGGCGCGAGCATGCCCTAATTGATTCAGTGGTCATCGATATCGCACTCGCCACCCTTGGCGCCCTGCTGCTGTGGCGCAGCGTGCCGCGCACCAAGACGGCGGAACTCAGCCTCAAGGCCGCTGAGTAAGCACCCTCTCTATCTCATATCGAAGCTGGTCGGGCTCCACCGGCTTCGATATGAACCCGTCGATCCCGGCCTTGAAGAAGGCGTCGCGTTCCTCGGGCAAGACACCCGCCGTCAGCGCAACAATCGGCAACCGTGATTTGCGGTCAGCGCGCGACCGGACCAGGCGGGTCGCCTCGATCCCGCTGATATGCGGCATCTGGTTGTCCATCAGGATAAGGTCGAATTCCGCCTCGCCCTCGCGGTCCAGCGCAGCGACGGCCTCGCGCCCATCCTTTGCCAGCACCACTGTATGGCCCATGCGTTCCAGCATGCGGCTGATCAGCATCTGATTGAGCTTCATGTCTTCCGCAAGCAGGATATTGAGGCCCGTGAGGGGCTCGCCTTTATTGCCGGAAAGAAGGGTTACCTGCTCGCTGGCACGGCGCACAGGGATGCTGAACAGGAAGGCGCTGCCCTCCCCCACGCTGCTGATCACGCTGATTTCACCGCCCATCAGCCCGACAAGCTGTTTGCAGATTGCAAGGCCAAGCCCCGTGCCCTTCGCCCGCGTACCATCTTCCTGCGAGACCTGGCTGAAACGCTGGAACAGCTTCACCTGGTCTGCCTCGGAAATGCCGGGGCCATTGTCTTCCACCCGCACGCTGAGGATCGGCGCTTCACCGCCCACGAGCCGGGCGACCAGCTTGATCTGGCCTGTTTCGGTGAATTTGATGGCATTGCCGACGAGATTATTGATCACCTGCCGGATCCGTGCGGCATCGGCCTCGATCCACGCTTGGCAGTCGGGTGTGATATCCAGGATCAGCTCGTTGCGCTTTTCGGCCGCCACATGCCGCATCAGCATGTAGATTTCCTGGAACAGGCGCCCGAGGTGGAAGGGCGCCGGATGCAGGTCCATCTTGGCGGCCTCAAGCTTCGAGAAATCGAGAATATCGTTGATGATATCGAGAAGCGACCGGGCGGAACTGAGGGCTGCATCGATCAGTTCATGCCGCTCCGCCGGATCACGCGAGCTTTGCAACAGGCTGAGGCCTCCGATCACGCCGTTCATGGGCGTACGGATTTCGTGGCTCATGTTCGAAAGGAAGGCCGACTTGGCGGTGTTGGCACGCTGGGCCTCGGCCACCGCCGCGCGAAGGTCCTTCCTGCTGGCCTCCAGCTTGTCCGCTGATTCCCGGATCAGGGTGGCCAGCTGGCCGAACTCGTCTGTGCCCCGTACATCAAGATCAATGGAGCCAGCTTCACCCTCGCCGAGCTTGCGTGCAGCCTTCAAGAGCTGCCTCGCCCGTTTTTCCACTTTCCAGAACAAGAGCCCGCCGATGGCAACAGCGATGATCAGCAGGGTCACCGTCAGAATGGTGATCGGCCTTTCTGCCACCGACTGGAAATTGGCGCGGATTTCATCGGCACTCAGCACATAGACGATGCAAAGCTGGGTCATTTGCCCGCTCTCGACAAACCCGAGCCCGGCATAGCCGGTCAGATGCCCGCTTTTTTCGTTGCGGTCGCTGACCTGCTGCCCGGTGAGAAGCGCGCGTTTCACAAGCGCCGGGTCGGCCACAAAAGGCAATTCGCTCGCCGGGCGCCCCTCATAAGAGGAATTGCTGGCGTAGCGCACCTTCATGTCCTGATCGACAAGCGCCAGCCCGACAACACCCGGTTTGTTGGCAAGGATGAAAATATCCTGATTGAGGGCGAGCGAGTTACCTTGCGCGAGGAGCGAGTTATAGCGCCCCTGCATATCCTCAAGCCGCGAATAGAAGTCCTCTTCCGTCAGCTCGAAGGCCTTGTTCTCGGCCTCCGGCAGGGCGATACCGACAAAGACGCCGAACGCGACGAGCGCTGCGACCAGAAAGCCGAGCGGCACGAAATAGCGGATCGGCAGGTCATCGATCAAAGACCTGAAAATGCGCACATAGCCCCCTTTCCCGGAAAGGCCCCGGTGCCCCAATCATGTCGAACCGTTAATCGATTGCCAATGATTATTGTCAATGTAACAGAGCCGGACTACCGTAAGGACTATGAAGCAATGGCTCCGTAACGCATTGATCCTGTTCGGGCTGACCCTTTGGTCGGCACAGGCCGGGGCACGGGATCTGAAAGTTGCCGTGCCGATCCTTTCCGGCCATTTCGATTCGGAAGGCCAAGGCCGCAGCCGCGCCGCCATTGACGCCATTTTCAAGGAATGCGGCATGACGGCCGACTATGTGCTGCATCGCTGGGGCCAGCACTGGGTCGCCTATGACGACGACGAAAGCTTCGATGCTGTCGCCATTGTCTGGGACAATGTTGAACTTGACGGCCACCGCACCGAAGCCTTCATCCATCAGGCAAACGGCGTGGCCTTCCGCGCCGACCGGCACCTGAAAATCGACACGGTCGAGGACCTGGCAGGCCTGAAAGTCCTTGGCTTTGGGGGGGCAACCCGCCTGTTCCCCTCGCTCGCCCGGGTGATGCCGACGATGCAAAGCTATTGGGAAGCGCCGTCGGGCTTTGCCACCACGCAGGCGCTCGTCAACGGGGACGTTGATGTGTTCCTCACCGACGGGCTCATTTTCGCCATCGATTATATGGACCGCACCCGTTTCACCGGTGCGCGCTACGGCGACACCCATTGGCCGGCCATGAGCTTTGTACGGCTTTTCCCCACCATCGGGGACCGCATGATGTTCCGCGATCAGGCGAAGGCCACGCGGTTCAACGGCTGCATCATCGCTGCCCGCGAAAAAGGCGCCATCGCCCTGGCGACTGCCCCCTTTGTGGCGCCTTACAAGGATATCGTCGGCGACCAGATTCCGGCCGACTGATTATTTCAGCAGCTCGCCCGCAATGATCGTCTGGCGCACCTGATTGGTGCCCGCGCCGATCTCCAGTATCTTGCCGCTCCTATAGAGCCGGTTCACTTCCGTCTCGCGCATGAAGCCCATGCCGCCATGCACCTGTACGGCACCGTCCAGAATGCGCATCACGGCCCGGCCGGTGTAAAGCGCGTTCATGGCGGTGCGCAGATGCACCTGCCCCCGGCCGCCGCCACCGGTTTCAAGATCGTTGATTTCCTTCATCACCTGATAACTGACGGCCCGGAAGGTCTCGAGGTCGGTATACATATCCGCGATGATACCCTGAATGAGCTGGAAGCCGGCGATAGGCTTGCCGAACTGCCGGCGCTCCTTCGCATAGTCGATGGTGAGGTCCAGCGCGCGGGCGGCGATGCCGACGGACGACGAACACAGGAACGAGCGCTCGATATTCAGCCCGCTCATCACCACCGCCACACCGCGGTTTTCGCCGCCAACCAGATTGGCCGCTGGCACTACGCAGTCCTCGAACACCAGTTCGCCCGTCGGGCTGCCGCGCCAGCCCATCTTGTCGAGCTTCTGGGCGACCGAAAAACCGGGTGTGTCCTTCTCCACAATGAAGGCGGAAATACCATGCGGCCCAGCAGATGGGTCGGTTTTGGCATAAACAAGCAGGATATCGGCGACCGGCCCGTTGGTGATGAACATCTTGCGGCCATTCAGCACATAGGTGTCACCCACCTTTTTGGCCGTTGTCGCCATCGAGCCAAGCGCGTCCGACCCGGCACCTGGTTCGGTCAGGCCAAGGGCCCCGATAGCGCCTTCCACGAAGCGCGGCAGATATTTCGCCTTCTGCTCCTCGCTCGCGTTCCGGACGATATTGTTGATGCACAGATTCTCGCTCGCCCCCCAGCTTGCCGAGAAACAATGGTTCCAGTAGCTCATGGCCTCGGCAATCAGCGCCGACGACACGAAATCGAGCCCGGCACCACCGAACTTTTCGGGGATGGTGAGGCCGAGGAGTCCCACATCCTTCAGCGCCTTGTAGGCGTCGTCGGGGAACCAGTCTTCATCATCCATCCGGGCCAATAAGGGATGCAGCTGATCCTGCGCATAGCGGAACGTGGTGTCGTAAAGCTGCTGGTGATCGTCTGTGAAGCCGAAGGCCTTGAGGCCGGTGCGCATCATGATTTCAGCTCCATGCCATGGCCGAGAGCGCGGCGCGGGTTTCTTCGGGGCTCGTGATGCTGCGCCCCACCTTCCGCGCGACACCCGCCAGCGCCGCAATCATCTGGCCGTTCGAGGTCGCCTTGGTGCCATCGGGGAGATAGAAGCAATCCTCAAGCCCCGTGCGCAGGTTGCCGCCAAGTTCGGCCACGCGCTGGTGCACCGGCCATACATCCTGACGGCCAATGAGTGTTGCCTGCCACGGATAATCCCCGCCCTTGTATTTGACGAGAAGCGACAACAGGTCGGCGTCACACGGCATGCCGGAAGCCACCCCCATCACGAAATTATAGTCGGCGTGGCCGACCATCCCGTTTTCGCGGTAAAGCCCGACCGACCGCACGATGCCCACATCGAAACATTCGAACTCGGGCACGATATCGTTTGCCTTCATGGTGGCGAGCATTTCGGAAACCTTGTCGACCGGATTAAGAAAAACCATCGGCGGCCACGCCCAGCTGCCATCCCGCCGCGTTTTCAGATAGTTCAACGAGCCTGCGTTCAGGGCTGCCATCTCGGGCTTGCAATGCGCCAGATACTTCAGCACATCGCCCTGCTCGCGCCCTACCACGCCAGTGGTCATATTGATCACCACACCGGGGCAGGCGGCGCGGATCGCTTCGTTGATTTCATGCGCCAAGGCCCCGTCCCAGCTGGGGAGATGCCCTTTGCCCGGCGCCTGCTGCCGGTAATGGCAATGCATGATCGTCGCCCCCTCGTCGAAGGCGCGCTTCGCTTCCGCTGCCATCTGCTCGGGGGTTACCGGCACATGATGCTCCGTCGGGTCAGTCAGCACGCCGGTAAGGGCGCAGGTGAGGATCACCTTGTCGGCAGCGAGCATGTCAGTCTCCTTCAGATTCAATGCGGGCGAGAAGGGCGCGGCCCTTCACCTGGGTGCCGGGCACGGCGATCAGTTCGGCAATCGTGCCGTCCCTATCGGCCTTCACGCTGTGTTCCATCTTCATGGCTTCGATGGTGCAAACGAGGTCACCCGCCTTCACCCGGTCGCCGGCCTTCACGGCCACCGCCACCACCTGCCCGTCCATCGGGGCGGTGAGGCGACCGTTGCCGGCTTTCGATGTTTTCTCGGGCGGCGCCAGCGTCACGTCGCGCGCGACCACATGGCCGGCCGGCGTGTCGATCCAGATCGTATCGCCCGAAATTGCTGCACCCCTCAGGCCGCCGATCTCGAAATCATGCTGCGCCTCGGTGCCCGTCACCACGATACGCCAACCGCCATTGGCGCGCATGGAAGCAAGCGTGAAGGGATAGCGTTTGCTATCCATCTCCATAGTGCGCCGTTCGGGCACATGATGCAGCGTCCGCCAGCCGGCGAGCGAGCGCATCGGCACAGCCTCAAGCGCAGCATAAAGTCGTAGCGCTGCAGCATACGCGGCCTCTGCCTCGCCACAAACTTCTGGTTTATAGGGGTTTTCATCCAGCGTGCCTGTATGGTGTGTGGCACCTGTAAATGTGTCACTTGCCAGAATATCCAGAAGGTATGCCTTGTTGGTGGTGACCCCGGCGATGACCGAGGCCCGCAACATGGCGGCAAGTTTGCGGATGGCGTCAGCGCGCGTGACCCCGTGCGCGATAACCTTGGCGAGCATCGGATCATAGAAGGGGCTGACGCTGGCGCCGCCTTCAAACCCACTATCGACACGGCCGGAAAATGCTGCAAGATCGAACCGTTCAAGCTGGCCCGTCTGCGGCAGGAAACCGGCAGAGGGGTCTTCCGCATAAAGGCGCGCCTCAATAGCGTGACCGGTGAAGGTGATGTCCTCTTGCGACAGCCCCAGCGCCTCGCCCGCTGCCACACGGAGCTGCAGTGCCACGAGGTCAAGCCCGGTGACCGCTTCCGTCACCGGATGCTCCACCTGCAGGCGGGTGTTCATCTCAAGGAAGAAGATATCGCCTTTGGACCCCACCAGAAATTCAACCGTGCCAGCACCCCGGTAGCCCACAGCCTTCGCGAGATCGACCGCTGCCGTATGGAGCCGCGCGCGCGTCTCGGTGCTGATCGTGCTGCAGGGGGCTTCCTCAACCACCTTCTGGTGCCGCCGCTGGGCCGAGCAGTCCCGCTCCCCCAGATGGACGACATTCCCGTGGGCGTCACCGAACACCTGCACTTCCACATGGCGAGCCGGCGCAATGACACGCTCAAGAAGCACATCGACCGACCCGAAAGCAGCGCCAGCCTCCCGCCGGGCCGACGCAAGCGCCGCATCGAAGTCATCAAGGTGCGCGACCCGCCGCAAGCCCCTGCCGCCGCCCCCGGCAGTTGCCTTGATCATCAACGGGAAACTGATCCGCCCGGCTTCGGCCTTCAAACGCTCGTCCGAGCGGTCGTCGCCGTCATATCCCGGCACACAGGGCACACCGGCGGCGGCTGCAATCAACCGCGCCTCGCGCTTGTCGCCCATCTTTTCGATCACATCCGCCGTCGGCCCCACGAAGATGAGGCCCGCATCTTCCACCGCTTTGGCGAAGGCCGCGTTTTCAGACAGGAAGCCATAGCCCGGATGGATGGCGTCGGCGCCCGTGTCTACGGCGGCCTTCATGACCGCCTCGATATTCAGGTAGGATTGCGCTGCCGGTGCCGCACCGATGCAAACCGCGCGGTCCGCCACGCGGGCATGCAGCGCGCCCCGGTCTGCTTCCGAATATACAGCAACCGTTTCGATCCCCATGGCCCTGGCCGTGCGGATGATACGCACCGCGATCTCGCCCCGGTTGGCAATCATCAGGCGGCGGATCATGCGTCTTCCTCCGCCCAGCCTGGCTTACGTTTCTCGGCAAAGGCTTTCATGCCTTCTGCCCCCTCGGCGCTCATCGCTGCTTCGGTGAACAGAAGAGCAGCGCGGTCCAGCATCGCCGCATCCACCCTCACCGCCATCTGCGCGAGGAGCGCCTTGGTGACGAATGCTGCATCGGGCGCCGCACCGCGCAGCTGCACGAGCACCGTGGCGAGCCGCGCTTCCACGGCCTCCGTGCCTGTTTCCACATGATGGACCAGCCCCAGCCGTTCGGCCTCGGCGCCGTCGATCATCTCGCCGGTCAGTGCCAGCCGCCGGGTTTGGGTATGGCCGATACGGGCCACCACGAAGGGCGCGATCTGGGCCGGGATCAGGCCGCGGGTAACCTCCGGCATGCCGAACTTGCAGCCTGCTTCGGCAATCGCCACATCGGCCGCACACAGAAGGCCGAAGCCCCCACCGAGCGCCGCGCCTTCAGCCACCACAACGAGCGGTTTCGGGAAGCGTTCGGCGGCCTCCACCATTTCCCCGAAGCGGCGATTGGTCTTGATGACACCATCCTTGCCACCCGCCCCCATGCTCTTCAGGTCAGCCCCTGCCGAGAGGAAACCGCCCCGCCCTCGGATCACCACGACCCGCACCGCGGCATCATCGGCGGCAGCCTTCAGGCCAGCCATCAGGCCGTCAACCATCTCGGCGGTCAGGGCGTTGCGGGCTTCGGGCCGGGCGAGCCAGAGGGTAAGGACACCGCGTTCAAGGCCTTGTTCGATCATGGCGTCAAAGCCCCTTCGATTTGTCCATGCCCATGATTTTGGAGAGGATGCGCAGCATGGTTTCGTCCGACCCGCCCCCGATGGAGGACAGGCGGCTGTCGCGGTAGCTGCGCGCAATCGGGTTATCCCACATGAAGCCCATGCCGCCCCAATACTGGAGGCAGGCATCCGATACCTCGCGGGCCAGCCGCCCGGCTTTCAACTTGGCCATACTGGCAAGCCGGGTGACATCGACACCGTTGATATAGTCTTCCGTCGCCCGGTAGATGAGCGAACGGAGGGCTTCCACTTCGGTTGCAAGCTCGGCCAGACGGTACTGGACGACCTGATTGTCGAGCACCGTGCTGCCGAACATCTCGCGCTCGCGGGCATAATCGATGGTCAGCT
Source organism: Gimibacter soli (assembly GCF_028463845.1). Classification (NCBI taxonomy): domain Bacteria; kingdom Pseudomonadati; phylum Pseudomonadota; class Alphaproteobacteria; order Kordiimonadales; family Temperatibacteraceae; genus Gimibacter; species Gimibacter soli. The sequence goes on from NZ_CP116805.1 coordinate 3,576,146, forward strand.
GGATCGAGCGTTCCATGCCCTTGGGCCCCAGCATCGCGGCACAAAGCCGCTCTTCCTGGAACTGCATCATCTGCATGCGGAAGCCATCCCCTTCCCGGCCGATCAGGTACCGCGCTGGCACGCGCACCTCATCGAGGAAGATCTGGGCAGTATCGGACGAGCGCATGCCAAGCTTGTTGAGACGCGGTGAGAAGCTGACGCCCTTGGTTTTGGTTGGCACCACAATCAGCGACTTGTTCTTGTGCGCGGGCGCGTCACCGGTGTTGGCCAAGAGGCACAGGAAATCGGCCTGCGTGGAATTGGTGATCCACATCTTGGTGCCGTTGATCACATAATCGTCGCCGTCCCGAACAGCCTTCGTGCGGATGGCGGCCACATCCGACCCCGCATGGGGTTCGGACACCGCGATCGAGGCGACCATATCACCGGCGATGGCAGGGGCGAGGAATTCGGCGCGCAGCTCATCGGACCCGAAGCGGGCGAGAGCCGGCGTCGCCATATTCGTCTGCACGCTGATACCCATCGGCACCCCGCCGCAGCGGATACCGCCAAGTTCCTCAGCCAGCACCATCTCGTAAGAATAGTCGAGCCCGAGGCCGCCATATTCTTCGGGCTTCGAGATGCCCAGAAGGCCAAGGTTCCCCATCTTTTTGAACAGCTCGTGTGCGGGGAAGATGCCGGCTTCCTCCCAATCATCCACATAGGGGTTCACTTCCTCTTCCACGAAGCGGGCGACGGTGCGGCGAAGCTCGTTATGCTGGTCGGTGAAAAGCACGGGGGTCTCTCCTTTGTCAGAAACGGCCAACGCCGAACGTGTTGGGGCGGGTGACGCGAGTGTCCGCATCGCGGCAGATATCAAGGATGAAAGCGAGAACCCGGCGGGTATCGCGCGGGTCGATGATGCCGTCGTCCCAAAGCCGGGCGCTGCCATAAAGCGCGGTGGAGCGGGCATCCATCTGCTCGGCGGTTGCCTTCTCCATCGCCTCGACCATTTCGATCTGCGGTTCGATCCCTTCGCGCGCGGCTTTTTCAAGCGCGACGATCTTGAGGACCATCCCGGCCTGCGCGCCGCCCATCACGGCGGTCTTCACATTGGGCCACGAGAAGACGAAGCGCGGGTCCACACCGCGCCCGCACATGGCATAGTTGCCGGCGCCGTAACTGCCGCCGATATGGATCGAGATACGCGGCACGCGGGCGTTGGTCACCGCCTGAATGAGCTTCGAACCATGCTTGATCACGCCGTCCGCTTCCGCCTGTTTGCCCACCATGAAGCCCGTCGTGTTGTGGAGGAACAGGAGCGGGATCCCGGCCTGATCGGCCAGCTGCACGAACTGCGCGGCCTTGGTTGCCCCCTTCGGCGTGATCGGGCCGTTGTTGCCGATGATGCCGATGGTCTGCCCTTCGATGGCGGCATGCCCGCACACGGTTTGCCCGTCATAATCCGGTTTGAAATCGAGGAAATCGGAGCCATCCACCAGCCGCGCGATCACCTCGCGCACGTCATAGGGCGTTTTGGCCTCGGCAGGCACCACGCCGATCAGCTCGTCCACCGGATATAGCGGCTCTATGAGACCCTCGCGTGCAGGGCCATTTTCCCACTGCAGTTTTGCCATTATTTCGCGAGCGTAACGAATACCGTCAGCATCATTCTCGGCCAGATAATCCGCGCTGCCTGTCACCTCGGCATGCAGCTCGGCGCCGCCCAGTTCCTCGTCCGTCGCGATCTCGCCGGTTGCAGCCTTCAATAGTGGCGGGCCGGCAAGGAAGACTTTCGAGCCTCCCCGCACCATGATCACATAGTCGGATAGCCCCGGCTGGTACGCCCCGCCAGCTGTAGAGCTGCCATGCACCACCGTGATCTGCGGGATACCGGCAGCCGACAGCCGCGCCTGATTGGCAAAGGACCGCGCACCTTCCACAAACATGTCGGACACATGGTTGAGGTTGGCGCCGCCGCCTTCCATCAGGCCGACGACAGGCAGCTTGTTCTCCAATGCGATATTCTGGAGCCGCAGGCTTTTCCAGAGACCCGAGGGGGCGACTGTGCCGCCCTTCACGGCCGAATTGGAGACAATCACAAGGCAGCGCTTGCCCGACACATAGCCGATCCCGGCGATGGAACCGCCAGCGCCCGAGCCGTCCTTGTCGTCATACATCAGGTATCCCGCAAGCGAGGCCAGCTCCAGGAACGGTGTCCCCGGATCAAGGAGCAGCGCGAGGCGTTCCTTGGGGAGTAGCTTGCCGCGCCTTTCAAAGAGGCCGCGTGCCTTTTCCTGTGCTGCGGCCTTCTTCGCCTCGATCCCCGCAATCACATCCAGTTCGGCCTGCATGGCAGCCGCATTCACCTTGAAGCTTTCAGAGGCCGGATCGATGGCGGAGACGATTGCGGGCACGATTTCAGCCTTTCAGCGCTTTGGGCGGAGTGTAACGGTGGAAGCCCTGATAGCTTTCGCTGTTCTTCGCGGGCTGCGGCGGCAACATGGGGCTGAAGAGACTGCCGCCCCCATCGACGCGCAAGCTGGCGCCGGAGACAAACCCTGCTCCTTCGGAAAGCAGAAACACAATCGCGCTCGAAATCTCGGCTTCGGTGGCGATACGGCCAAGCGGCACGAAATTCTTCAGTTGCGGCAGGATCGCCGTCACCATCGGGTCGGTGTAGGTATCGAAGCCCGAGGAAGCCACCCAGCCGGGCGCCACGCTGTTCACCCGGATGCCGAAACGCCCCCATTCGACCGCTGCCGTTTTGGTGAGATTGTCGCACGCCGCACGCGCCGCCCCCGAATGGCCCATGGTCGGCATGCCGGTCCAAAAGTCGGCGGTGATGTTGACGATGGCGCCGCCCGTATCCTTCATCGACTGGGTGACAAGCTCGCGCGAGACATTGAAGGCACCCACCACATTGGTGCGCAGCACGGTCTCGAACCCGTTTGTTGATATTTTCTCAAGGGGCGACGGGAACTGGCCGCCGGCATTGTTGACAAGCCCGGTAACCGCCCCACCCTTGAGGATGGCGTCGATCCCGTCCCGCACTGCGCCCTCGTCGCGGATATCGAAGGCGCGATAGCTGGCCTTGCCGCCATCCGCCGTGATCTCGGCAACCACCTTTTCAAGCTTCTCGACCTTGCGGCCAGTGATGATCACGTCCGCGCCGAGCGCGGCCAGCTCGTGCGCGGTGCAGCGCCCGATGCCGCTGCCGCCGCCCGTGACGATCACGCGGCGCCCGGCAAACATGTCCGACCGATAGATGGACCGATAGTCGCTCATGGTTCCCCTCCCGAAAGCTTTTCCATAAAAACAAGCAAGCGCTTGGTTGTCAACTGCTGCGCGACAGGCTAGTCTGGCGGCATGAGTGAAGCACTTGCCACTGCCGACCTGCCCGCCCTTCCGCTTGGCCCCATCAGCCCGGCGAAAGCCCGGATTCTAGCCGTTGCTGTCGATCTTTTTTATGAACGCGGCTATGAGCGCACGACAGTGAGGGACATTGCCGAGCGCGCGGGGATCCTGTCGGGCAGCCTCTTTCATCACTTCAAATCGAAGCAGGAAATCCTTTATACCGCGATGGCGGCAACGACTCAGGCGATGGGGGAAGCGGCAGTTGCAGCCACGGAAGGTGTAGGCGACCCGCGCGAGGCACTGCGCGCCCTGATGCTGGCCGAACTCAGCGCCATCCACCGGGAAGACGGACACGCGGCTTATGTGCTGGTGGATGAATGGCGGAGCCTTGACGAGGAACACCGCGCTGCGATCCTGAAGCTTCGGGATGGTGCCTACGAGCGCGCGTGGCGCGATACGCTGGATGCGCTCGGGGCCGCAGGGCGCCTGCGCAACAATCCCCGCATCGCCCGGCAGCTGATCCGCGGCGCGCTCGCCTGGAGCCGCCACTGGATGCGCGAGGATGGCCCCCTGGACCTCGCCTCGCTTGCCGATGAAGTGTTGAAAACCTTCGTGCGCGACTAGCGCTTTATTTTCCAACCCAGAAAATGCTGGATATCGCTTGCGGCATCGTCGGCATGCCCGCGCACATAGGCATCTTCATCCTTCAGGGCAGCCTCCACCAGCGGCACGACAATCTCCCTGTTCAGTTCGCCTGTGACGCGCGCCAGATGACCGAAGCCGAGGATCGCATTGCCCCGCACATTCGGATGCTCGTGATGGGCCAACCGCACGCACAGGGCTTCCACATCCACATCCTCCGGCGGATCGAGCGACAGCCATATCGGCAACATGCAGCGGTCTTCATGTGAAGGGCCCGCGATGATTGCCTCGATGGTGTCGTCGTCCAGATCGTTTTCAAATACCATCGGTCATTCTTTCTCTTCCGCAGGTCCGGCACACGCAACTTGCACACCTGCCACCATCTTTTCACGGAACTCACCGGCAAAGATCACGTCCTTTGCGAGGAACCGCAGGCTGTCGCGGTAGCGGCTTGCGACCTCCCCCCGAAGATAGGAAAGCACTTGCGCGTCTTCGGCAGTGATGCCGTCTGCCTTCGCGTCCAGAAGCTTGTTTTCATAGTCGTCGAACGCCTCAAGGAAAGCCGCCATCTTTGTCGCCGCCCCGTCCTCGGCCTGTATCAGCAGTCGGGTGAAGGCCACCCTCAGGATTTCGGTGTGATGGTCCGAAAGCGGTTGCCAGATTGCCCCGTCCTTCAGCTGCTTGATCATCGGCGGGATATCAAGCGGCCGGTTCATGCGCGGAAACAGCCGCCCCATGCGCGGGATCAGCCCCTGCACGCGGTCATGATCGAACGCGAGGCGTTCGGCCTGTTTCTCCTTCGGCAATGCCACGAGCCGGTCGTAACGGCTGCCGCCTGTGACGGCGAGCAGGTTCTTGTCGAGATCGTAATAGCTGTCCCTGAAATAGGTGAAAACGGCGGCGTCCTCGGCGCTCGTGCAAATATCGCGTTCGGCTTCCTCGAAAGTATCAAAAGTGTCAGCCGCTGCCGGCACAGCCACCAGAAGGCTGATCGCAACAAGCCCCATCACCCTTGCCCTGATACCGGTCATCACATCCTCCCTCACGCCGCTGCATACGTGCCTGCAGCTGCCAGCCTAACCGCGCACTTGGCCCGGACGAAACTATGATTTTCCATAGGGACTGAAACGGGGCGGCGCTGGAAATGAAAACGGCCCAGCCTTATCAGAGCCGGGCCGCTTTCAATATTTTGCGTGTCAGAACAGGGCCGTCACGTCATTCAGGTCAGCGAGATCGAGGCCCGCAAGGAAGACGCTGTTCTCCCCGCCCAGATCAATCAGCACGCCGGCGACGCCGTCCACCGATGTTTCGCTGGCCGCCGCGATCAGGTCATCAAGGACAGTGAAGCCGCTGCCGGACTGGCGGAAATCGAGGGCATCCTCATCCACATCGAAGTCGCTGATCACATCGTGGCCAACCAGCATGCCGAACAGGAAGGTATCCGCGCCGTCGCCGCCCGAAAGGATGTCATCCCCCGCGTTGGCCCACAGCGTGTCGTCCCCGGCACCGCCCACAACGGTGTCGTTACCATCACCATTGTAAATGAGGTCATCACCCTCGCCGCCGGCAAGATTGTCATCGCCTTCGCGGCCCCAAAGGAGGTCGTCACCGGCGCCGCCCATGACGGTGTCGTCACCGCGCCCGCCACCGAGCGTGTCGCTGCCTTCATCACCAAGTACCCGGTCATCGCCAAGATCGAAACGGCCTGCATAGATCAGGTCGTTGCCGGCATCGCCCCGCACACTGTCGTTGCCGACGCCACCCAGCAGCAAGTCGTCATCGTCGCCGCCATGGATGGTGTCGTCGCCCGTGCCGCCATTGATCGTGTCGCGGCCATTACCGGAATCGATACGGTCATTGCCGCCGCCCGGTTTGATGAAATCGTCAAAGTCGGTGCCGACCAGCGTGTCGTTGCCGTTACTGCCGGTCTGTTCAGCCGCGTCGCTGACCTGGATGTTGAAGCCACGGGAGGAGGTCAGGCCCAACGCATCGCGCGCCGTGACCAGGATGTTCACGGCCGGTTCCGTTTCAAAATCAAGCGATACACCGGCCTTCAGTTTCAGCGTGCTACCGATGACCTCGAACCGGCTGTCCGACACGGTGAAGGTAACGGCGCCACCTTCGGGGTCCACCGCCGTCAGGGTGCCGATGGTGGCACCGGCGGCATTTTCCGCCACTGTCTGGCCACTGAGCTGCGGGGCCGCGGGCGCCAGATTGCCGGCATTGACGAGTGATACCGTCATCGTTGCGGGTGCTGCTGCGAAGGTCGTGCCGTCATTGACGCTATAGGTGAAGGTATAGCTGCCAGCCGCATCGCCCGTATAGGTGAGCTGCGCGATATTGGCCGCCGTGATCACCTGGTTGAGCGTAACATCCACGCCGTTCAGCTTCAGTATGCCGGTTGCCGGCAGCGTATCGATCCGGATGCTGGCGAGCGTGTCGCCACTATCCACATCGGCGAAGGCGAAATTCGAGGCCGCGAAAGTGAGCGACTTGCCTGCCGTGCCCGAGGCAGTCCCCCCCGACGAGGTCGGCGCGTCATTCACCCCGGTGATATCGATATTGACCGTGCCGAGCGTGACATTGCCGCCCCCGCCCGAGCCCGTATTGCCGCCGTCGTTTGCGGTGATCGTCAGCGTCGCCGCGTCATTGCCCGCCGCATTCGATGCCCCGGTATATTGCACGTTCGATGCGGTGTTGAGCCATGTGTCGATGTCGGCAATCGTACCGGCAAGCGAAAGCGAACCGGTGCCGGAGCCCGTAACGGTGACCCCGCCACCCGATGATGCCGTCATGGTGCCGGCGTTCACAGCCAGCGTCACCGTTACCGATGCCACACCGCTGTCGTCACTGAGGCTGATTGCCGAGATATTGAGATTCGATGCCGTGTCCTCCGTGACCGTCACATCCGTCGGCACGCCTGTCGCCGACGGATTGTCGTTCACGGGATCCACATTGATCGTCACATCAGCCGAACCGGATGCGGCATTCGAGCCGGCATCGGTGACCGTGATCCGGATTTCGCGGTCGCCGTCGGTCGGCGTATCGCCGCCCACATTGTCATATTGCAGCGCCTGAACAAGCGTCTGCACACGGGCGACCGTTGCATCGGAATTGAAGGTGATGGTCAGGTCTTCGCCGGCCCCGCCGGTTGCCCCCACATTGATCGTGCCGATGGCCGTGCCGCCCACCGATACGGTGGAGCCTGCCGTCATGCCTGCAGAGAGCGTCACCGTGCCACTTGTGTTGAGCGTGATCCGGTCTTCATTCTGCTGGCCGGACTGATAGCTGACCGTCAGGTTACCGCCATCGAAATCGGACGAATCCGCATCGGTGATCGAGGCCGCGGTCCCGGTATCAAGCGCAACGGCACTGCCGCCTTCCGTCCAGGTGGCACTATCGCCATCCATGTTGCTGATCACCGGCGGGTTCGGCGTCATGGTGATCGTGAAGGCGCCGGAGGCATCCTGATCGCCACCGTTCGCCGTGCCGTCCCCATCATTGAGGGTGAGGGTAAAGTCCCGTGCCCCAAGCCCGCTCGGGCCCGAATAATTCAGATTCTGGATCAGCGTCTGGATATTCGCGGATGTGGCGTTCGCCGTATCGAAATCGATTTCGAGCGTGTTGCCGCCCTGCCCGTCGTTCGTGGCATGGACCGTGCCGACCGAAACACCGCCGACCATGATTGTCTCACCCGCTGAAATGACACCATCCCCGCCCGAGGTGACATTGGCGCCATCGACAGACCAGCTGCCATTCGCTGTGCCGGAATCCTGGGCAATCGTCAGGAACCCGCCATTATAGTCGGCGGAATCAGCATTGGTGACAGTCGCGTCATCAAGATCGGTCACATTTTCCGCACCTGTGCCCGCCACAATCTCGCTGGCGCTATCGCCAAATACGTTACCCACGGACGGCGCGTCATTCACTGGCGTCAGCGACACGGTCGACGAGATCGCCAGCGATGCCGTGTCGTCACCACCGTTCGCGGTACCGCCGCTATCAGCCATGCTGGTGATGGTGACCACACGGCTCGAGCCTGTCGTCGGATCGTCGCTCGTGTTCTGATACCCGAGGCCATCGACCAGTGTGGTGACAGCCGCTTCGCTCATGGTGCCGCCGGACAGCGTCACCGTCGCCGTGCCGCCGGTGACGGAGACACTGTAGGACAGGCTGTTGGTTGCGGTAGTGCCGCTGTTGCCGTTCGTCAGTGCGATGGACGTGCCATCGGCAGCGAGGATCTCAGACGCTCCGTCCGACAGGTTGGTCACGGTCAGCGTCAGGCCGCTCACCGTCTGCCCGCTTTCCACGGTCGACGCCGAGACGGTGTTGAAGAGATCAGCGGCACCTGCCCCTTCCACATAGGTCGGGTCACCGCCTGTTGCCGTCAGCGTCGGTTCATCATTCACACCGGTGATCGAAACGGTCGTCGAGCCCGTCACCGTACCCGGATTGTCGCCCGTGCCTTGCGCGCTGGCGCTGTTGCCGTCGCTGAAGGTCCAGTCCATCTGGGCCGTGGCCGGTGGCGTGTTGGACGTGTTCTGGTAGGTGATGGCCTGCAACACGGCATCAACAAGCGCGCCCGTCGCAGTGGTGCCCGAGGATGTGAAATTGATGGTCAGCGTGCCGTTCACATCCGTGAAGGTTGCAAACGTCAGGCCGCCGGCCTGCAGGTCGCCGCCCGAAACTGCAAAGCTTCCGCTTGCCCCGAAGCCGAAAGTATCGGTCGTATCGGCGCCGCCGTTCCGCGCGATGGTGAGCGAGGCGCCAGCGAAATCGGCGGCCGCATCAAGCTCAAGGTCCGCCACCGTCACATCGCTGTCGAGCGTGACGGCGCTGCCCCCTTCCGTGAAGGAGGGCGTGCCGTCCAGCCCTGCAAAGGTCGGGGCATCGTTCACTGCGGCGCTATCAACATTCACGGTGCCAACGGCAATATCGCCGCCGCCGTTGCCATCGTTGATGGTGACCGCAATGGTCGTGACATCATTGCCGGTCACGTTCGAGGCCGTCGCATAGGTTACGTTCGACGGCGTATCGAAATAGCTTTCGATATCGGCGATCGTTCCGGTCAGCGTGAAAGTGCCAGTTCCGTTGCCGCTCGCCGCCAGGGAATAAGGCGCCGGATTGGCAAGCCCGAAGGTGCCAGCCCCTGCCGATACCTTCACGGTGACCGTGTCGCCGTCCACATCCGTAAAGCTGATACCACTGAAATCGACAGACGAAGCGGTGTCTTCTGCCACCGTGATATCGCTCGGCGCGCCGGCGCCGGACGGATCGTCATTCACACCGGTGATATCGATATTCACCACAGCCGGGGTGCCATCATCCGTCCCGTCATTCGGCGTGATCGTCAGCGTCGTCGCATCATTGCCGGCAGCGTTGGATGCACCCGTGTACTGGATGTTGGAGGCCGTATCGAGATAGGTGTTGATGTTGGCGACAGTGCCCGTCAGCGTCATCGTGCCCGTGCCAGAGCCACCGATGGTGACCCCGCCGCCCGAAGAGGCCGCCATCGTGCCGGCCCCTGCCGCCAGCGTTACGGTCAGGCTGTCGCCTTCCACGTCCGCGAAGGTAACGGCAGAAAGATCAAGGTCGCTGGCGGTATCTTCAGTGACCGTAACATCACTCGGCGCGCCCGAAATGGTCGGCGCGTCATTCACGGCGGTGATGTCGATATTCACAACAGCAGGCGTGCCATTCACTGTGCCATCGTTCGGTGTGATGGTCACGGTCGTCGCGTCGTTGCCGTTCGCATTGGACGCACCCGTGTACTGGATGTTCGACGCCGTATCGAGGAAGGTGTTGATATTGGCGACCGTGCCCGACAGCGTCATCGTGCCGGTGCCCGAGCCACCCACAGTGACCCCGCCGCCAGACGAAGCCGCCATCGTGCCGGCACCTGCCGCCAGCGTTACGGTAAGGCTGTCGCCTTCCACATCCGCCAGGGTGATAGCGGAAAGATCGAGGTTGCTGGCCGTATCCTCGGTGACCGTCACATCGCTCGGCGCGCCCGAAATGGTCGGGGCATCGTTCACGGCGGTGATATCGATATTCACATTGGCCGGAGTGCCATCAACGGTACCGTCGTTCGGTGTGATGGTCAGCGTTGTGGCATCGTCACCATTCGCATTGGACGCGCCGGTATACTGGATGTTGGAGGCCGTATCGAGGAAGGTATTGATATTGGCGGCCGTGCCCGACAGTGTCATCGTGCCGGTGCCGGAACCGCCCACAGTCACGCTGCCACCCGAAGAGGCTGCCATCGTGCCGGCCCCGACCGCCAGCGTCACCGTCAGGCTGTCGCCGTCAGCATCGGCAAAGGTAACAGCAGAAAGATCAAGGTTGCTGGCGGTGTCTTCAGTGACCGTCACATCGCTCGGCGCGCCGGATACAGTTGGCGCATTGTTCGGCGCACTGATCGAACTGATCGCCAGATTATCGATACTGAAATAGCCGCTATTGTCGACGGCATAGATATAAAGCTTCGTGATATTGTCGAAGCCGGTAAGGTTGATCGTGCCACCTGCGGAATCGGCATAGGTTCCGGTTGTGACAGAATCTCCCTGGTCGGAAGTGATCTTGAACGAATCGTTGGTCCCGGAAACATTGTAAAGATAGATCGAGGTTGCCGAAAACTGGTAGCCGCCATTGAAGGACAGCGTGAGCATGGTTTCCCCAGAGCTCGTGTATCCCCGTCCGAAGCCCATATATGTACTGGCACTGGCGCCGTCCAAGGTCAGCGTGTAACCGCTGTCGGTCGCACTGGCATTGACGCTGTTGGCACCACCCAACGAACCGGCTGTACCAATACTGCTGAAGTTGATCGTGCCCGGGATCGCCAGCACGCCCGAAAAATCGGCGAGCGCTGCATCCGAGAAAGGCGTTTCGGCCTCGATATCACCGGTACGAATTTCAAGATCCCAGTCGCCGCCTGCTGCAACCGAACCGGTCAGGTCATCGGACGCCGCCACATCAGCGCCCGTTGCCTTGGCAACCGCGTCGATGAAGGCCTGTCCGGTGCCACCGCCCCCCACTTCGCAGCCATAGAGAAGGAGGTCGCCACCTTCGCCGAGCGCTTTGCCGATCGTCGCCAGAGCATCACTATGATCTTCAATATTGTCAGCCGTCACCGTATCGGTGCCGAAAACGAGAGCGCCTTCGCCGCCGTGGGAAACGATCTGGATCGAGGAAAGCCCAGCGCGCCCCCCAAGGGCAGTCGCTAGGTCCGCGAGACCGCCATTCGCGCCGTCGAACAACAGCACTTCCGCGTCCGGCGACAGGCCATCGAGGAGCTTTTCAAAACCGGCAACGGATGTATCGACAACAATCAGTGTCCCACCGCCCGAAACAAGCTGGGGCTCCAGCGCGTCTGTTGCTTCGCGTGTCGAGAATTTCAGATCGATATCGTCCGGCATGATGCCTCCCAACAAATCCGGGCAGCACATGTGCTGCCCCGGTTACTCGAACGTCTGTTCCTGCGGCCTACTCCGCCACGGCCTCTTCCAGCGTCGCAGCCTTGCGGGCCGCTGGCGCCGTTTGCTGCGCCACAATCACGCTGGCGCTAGTGCCCGCCGTATCCTTCCAGAAATCCATCCCCTCGAACTTCCGGAAAAGATCGGGCGGCAGCACCGTTTTGCGTGCCTTGAATTCGACCTTGGGCCGCACCTTGTGCAAGCCCTTGACGCCAAGCGCCTCATCGAAGCGTTCCGCATCAAATTCCACATGGTCGAAATCATGACCCTTGTACCAGCTCTCGCCCATAAACTGATAAACCAGCTTCAGCGTCTTTTCGGGCGCCCGGGTCAGGATTTCATAATCGACGATCAGCAGGCGCTTCGAATGCTCGCCGTAGAAGGCTTCCTTAAGCGATGTCCAGGCGAGACCCACAAGCCGGTTATGGCGGGCGAGCGCTTCAGTCCGACTGTAGACAGTCGCCCGCTCGCCGTCGTTGCCGAACATGCGCGTATTTTCGTAAGGGTCCTTGCGGAACATGCGCTCCAGACTGTCCATCACCCAGGGCACATCGCGCACGCAGGCGATCACTTTCGATTCCGGAAACATGTCGGCCAGAAGCGGCATCCGTGCCGTCCATTGGCGATTGGTATCGAAGAATATCTCGCGGTCAGTGGTCGTACGACAGAAGGCCGCCACCACTGCTTTCAGGATCGCCGGACGCTGGCTTTCTTCAAGAAGGAGCGACACCTCGGTGCCCGACCCCATGATGTTGAGATTGGCAGCGACAAGGGGCGCGAGTGCGCTCGACATCGAGGCATGAAAGCGCGGGTTCTGCCGAAGGAGCGCCGACAGGAGCGTCGATCCCGACCGCGGCAGGCCGGAAATAAAATGCAACTTTTGCGGCGCGAGCTTTCCCCGTTGCGCGACTAGCGACACTACCTACCCCTTTTAATTCTTCCAAAACTCAGCCTACACGTGGTGGCGCTGGACGGAAAGCCCCTATCGTTAACCCGCTCCGGCCACAGCTCCTTCAAGGGAAACAGAAAAAACGGCCCGGAGCCTCCGCCCCGAGCCGTTCTTTCAATGGTTGCTGCGACCGTCGACTTCTCGGTCAGACGAACTCGAACCCCGCCTTGGTCATGGGCAGGTCCATGATGCGCTTGCCGGTTTTCGCGAAGATCGCGTTGGCGACTGCCGGGCCGGTCGGCGGCACGCCGGGTTCGCCGACGCCGGTGGGCGCATTGTTCGACGGCACGATGGCCACGTCCACGGCCGGCATCTCCTTGTTCCGGAGAAGCTCATAGTCCGGGAAGTTATACTGGTCGACCTCGCCGTCCGTCAGCGTGATGGCATCGCGGAAAATGGCCGTCAGCGCGAAGCCCGCCCCGCCTTCCATCTGGGCGCGGATCACATCGGGATTGACCGCCACGCCGCATTCGACTGCCATATGGAGCTTGTCGACATGGACGCTGGTGCCATCCGCCGCCACATCCGCCACAACGGCAACGCAGGTGTTGAAGGAATAATGGCAGGCAAAGCCGCGCTGGTCGCCCTTCTTCCAGCCCGAGGTCTCCCGGACCAGCTTGATCGCTTCGATCATGCGGGCCTGATTGGGCTTTGCAGGGTCCAGCATCGACAGGCGCATCTCGATCGGGTCCTGCCCGCTTTCGCGCGCCACCATATCGAGAAGGCTTTCCATCACGAAGGCAGTGTGGGTATGCCCCACCGAGCGCCACCAGAGGATCGGCACCGGTGTCTCGAAATCGCTGAGACCAATGGCCAGATTCGGCAGGGTATAAAGGCTCTCCGCCACACCCTCCACCGAGGTCGGGTCCACCCCGTTCTGCACCATGCCTTCGAAGGGCGAGCCCTTCATGATCGACTTGGTGGCGATCCGGTGATCCCAGCCGACGATCTTGCCGCCCCCATCGAGCCCCACTTTCGCACGATGTGCCGCGACAGAACGGTAATAGCCACCGCGAATGTCGTCTTCCCGGCTCCACACCAGTTTCACCGGCGCCTTGCGGTCCGACACGGCAAAGGCCATCGCGGCTTCGACATTATAGTCGGAATCCTTGTTGGCCCGCCGCCCGAAAGACCCACCAGCATAATAGGTTTTGATCTCCACCTTTTCAGGCGCAAGGCCAAGGGCGGCGGCCACCATCGGCCGGGTGAAGGTCGGGAACTGGCACCCGTCATGAACCCGCACGCCGCCACCGGCGACCGGCTCGATGATGCAGTTCTCGGGCTCCAGCGGCGCATGGGCAAGGAAGGGGAAATCAAACTCCGCCTCGATGGTTTTGGCGGCACCGGCGAGTGCCGGAGCAACGGAGGCCAGCGATACTTCGTGGCTTGCCTCGAACTGCGGCTTGTCCAGAAGCGCATGCAGGTCTGCCGTCATGGCATCGGTGCTGCGGCCTTCGGCCTTGGTGAAATCCCATTCGACCGAGAGCGCATCACGGGCCTGGAACGCCGCCCAGGTGTTTTTCCCGAAGGCCACAACACCCGCGTTATTCGGCAGGGCCTTGGCCGCGATGAAGCCCGGCACGCCTTTCGCGCCGCTGTCATCGAACGAGGTAACGGTGCCGCCAAACCTGGGCGCCCGCATGATGGCGGCATAGATCATACCCGGCAGATGCACATCCATGGCGAACATGGCGGTGCCGTCGGTTTTGCCATCATTGTCCTTGCGGTGCAGCTTGGCATTACCGATCAACTTGAACTGGTCGGGCGTCTTGATTGTCGGCTTCTCGGCCGGCTGCAGCTTGGCCGCTGCCGATACGAACTTGCCGAAATGGCCCGATTTGCTGCCGGATTTCAGGATGCCTTTTTCAACGGTGATCGATGCCGGGTCAACCTTCCAGCTGGCGGCAGCCGCCCGCACGAGCAGGTCGCGCGCGGCGGCACCCGCCTCGCGGTACTGCAGGAAGGAATTGGCGATCGAGGTGGAGCCGCCGGTGCCCTGCGCCCCGAAAAAGAGGTTCGCATAAAGCTTGTCATTGGCAGCGGCAAACTCGGGCTTCACGCGGTCCCAGTCCGCATCCAGCTCTTCAGCGACAAGGGTCGTGAGGCCGGTCGTGGTGCCCTGCCCCATTTCGAAATGCTTGATGATCACGGTGACCATGCCGTCGGCGTCAATCCGGACGAACGGGTTGATGTCAGCGCTCAGGCTGCCGGCAGCCGCCAGCACACCGCGCGCGTTAAGGCCGATGAGGAGGGCGGCAGCACCGGCAGCCGAGCCTCTCAGGAAGCCGCGACGGGAAACACTGATATTCATGGCTTAGCCCTCCAGCTTTTCCGAGGCGAGCTTAACGGCCTCGTTGATGCGGACATAGGTGACGCAGCGGCAGGCGTTGCCGTCCATATAGTCGCGGATCTCGGCGTCACTGGGTTTCGGATTTTCCGACAGGAGCCCGATGGCCGACATGATCTGGCCGGACTGGCACCAGCCGCACTGCACCACGTCCTTTTCGCGCCACGCCGCCTGTACTGCCTCGGCAATCCGGCCTTTGGCACCTTCGATGGTGGTGATGTCGGTCTCTACGGCGTCCTCGACGAAGGTCTGGCAGGACCGGGACGGCGTGCCATCCAGATGCACGGTGCAGGCGCCGCAATAGGCAACCCCGCAGCCAAATTTGGTGCCCGTGAGCTTCATCTCGTCGCGCAGCACCCACAAAAGGGGCGTGCCGGGTTCGGCTTCAACGGTGCGCTTCTGACCATTGATCTTGAGTTCATATTGCATGGCTTTTCCTCTCTGTGACGCCGTTGGGTCATAGATGCGGCTCTGGGATGGGGGAGGGAGAAATCCTCGGCGCCAGTATTTCCCACAATCGCCCCGCCGTCTCGCACTTAGCGCGCCGGGGCCGGTAAACTTGTGGTGAGGGCGGGCCCGTGACCCGCATGCGCGCCGCGTCCGCATTGCTTCCGCACAAACAAAAACGGCTCAGACATTTCTGTCTAAGCCGTTCTGATTATTGGTTGCGGGGGCCGGATTTGAACCGACGACCTTCAGGTTATGAGCCTGACGAGCTACCGGGCTGCTCCACCCCGCGTCAAGAAAGTCTGATCCTGATTTGAACAAAAAGCCGCACGGGCATCGTGCGGCTCGTGTGTCCAATGAGATTGTGTCGATGTTTATCGCTATTTTGTAGATCTGGCGGCGACCTACTCTTCCGCAGCTTGAGCTGAAGTACCATTGGCACGAGG